>NZ_JAIUHP010000017.1:0-165522 GCF_020165175.1 Mesorhizobium sp. CA16 | reverse complement strand
CACCCCCACGATACCCATCATCCTAGGCAGCGATGTTCGCGCCGAGGAGCGATGCATGAGTGTTCCTATTATCCCGTCGAGCGACCGACCCCCCAGACGAGAAATCCGCGATAGTCTTGATCGCGCATGGGCTCACTATGAGCAAAGCTGGGTGAAGACTGTCATCGACGATCAAATACTGCTGACACTGAACTGGCTGCGTTCGAGAGAAGGTTCGTACGACCATATGGGCGGCTTGCATGAGAACGTACCCTGGTGGCCTGCAGTTTCCTTCACCGAGGACCCAATCATTTTGGTCACTCGACTGACTGCCTTGCCTTCAAGCGCCTTTGAACACGGGCTTTTGCATTTTATGAAGGGGCTGGAGCGGCGGAAGGCTTTGCTGTTTCCGTTGGGGAGAACACACATCGCGGAGCTCGTGCGCCCTGCATTACCCTCTCTCATCCGGGAAGCGGTGGTCTGGCACCACGGAATCAAGCCGAGCACATGCGTGAGCCTGAAGAAGCTCGCCGAGCTTCTGAACTTCAGCCCCAACACCAAGATCACGAAAGCGCGACCTCGGCTGGACCGCCTCTGCGATCTCGGCCTGCTCAACGGCCGTCACCGCGGTGAATACTCGGTTTCTCTAGGACCAGTCGGAGACGCCTTCTACACGAAAGTGTTTGTCCCGATCGTCTCTGAGGTCAACGTCAACCCGCTAAACTGAAGGAAAGAACCATGGCCTATCCACGTATTGTGTTCGCCATAATTGCTATGTCCTTGATGGTCGTCGCGATCCCGCCAAATGCCGCTGCGGGTACCGGGCAGGGAACAGTTGTTAGAATGTCTGAATGAACCGCCCCCTCGGAATCGGGCATACTATGGTGCCCGTATCTCCGTTTGAAATCCGACGATCTGGCGAAAGGGCGCCTCGGCGCGTTTGCTCCCCCAGGCCGAACCACCTATATGCTTAGCGGGATAGCATTGGAGGAAAGAATGCCTGCCTTCTCGATATCGTGGCTAACCCCCAGCGGGTCGGCATCTGCCAGCGCGGACAACCCGGAAGACGCTCTTCAAATCCTACGGGACCTCGGCCACGAAGCGATAAAGCCAATCATCAAAGATGACCGTGGGCAACGGCTGAAAATCGATGATTTGATCATGCTTAAGGCGATAGCGGACGCCAAATAAGTGTCCGCTTCAGAGCTGGTTCCAAAGTGGGCCAACTTGAAGCCAAGGCGAAGATTGCACTGCCGCTCAGTTCTACCGGCCTGTTCCAAGTTTCTCCAATCTTATAATATTTCCAGTCCTTGCCCCGCGCAGATAGTCCGACCAAGCTTGCATTAGCTTGCGCCGCTTCTCGATGGCATCCGCTCGGCGATAAGCCCGCTCCACCGCGTTACCAATTTCATGTGCCAGAGCGGCCTCCGCCAGGTCCCGGGGAAACGTCGTTTTGTCTCCCGCCCAGTCTCTGAAAGACGATCGGAAGCCATGGACCGTCACATCAACCTCCAGGCGACGCAGCAGCATTTCCATCGCCGACGTCGATAGGGAGTGATCTTTTTTCTGCCCAGGAAAGACGAAATCAGACACCCTCGAATCATAAAGGCTTTTGACAAGGCTTAGGGCACGATCGGACAACGGCACCCGGTGTTCCTTGGCCGCCTTCATCCGCTCGGCGGGGATCGTCCAAAGACCGGCGACTAGGTCAATCTCGGCCCATTTCGCACCATAAACCTCCCCCGACCGCGCAGCTGTTAGGATAAGGAACTCCAAGGCTCGTGCTGCCATCGCTTCTGCGGACCGAAGCCGCACGACGAATGCCGGAACCTGATGAAAGGCCATCGCGGCATGATGACCACGCGTCAGCTTCCTTCTTGCCGGCAGCACATTCTTTAGATGACCGCGCCACAGGGCGGGATTTTCCCCTTCCCTCCAACCCTTGGTCTTTGCGAAATCCAAGACACGCTCGATCCGCCCTCGCAGCCGAGAAGCTGTCTCCGGCTTAGTCGTCCAGATCGGTTTCAGCACCTGCAAGACCTCCTCGGTGCCGATCATCGAGACCCGCTTCGTGCGGATCGACTTGCAATACTCTTCAAGCGTCATCTTCCATTGCGCGCGGTGCTTCTCATTCCGCCAAGAGCCCTCCATTGACGTCAGGAATTTATCGGCGCACTCCCCGAAGGTAGGTTCGGCTTCCTTTGCTCGTTCGGCAATTGGGTCTCGCCCCTCCGCGACTGCCGCGCGGTACTCGGTGGCTTTCGCTCTCGCTTTCGCCAGTGACACCGCTGGGTAGGCGCCCAGGCCCATTTCCCGCCGCTTGCTGCCGGCTGGTGTCCACATGAAGAGCCACGACTTAGTGCCGACGGCAGACACGTTGAGATACAGGCCGCCCCCGTCGCTATGACGGCCAGGGTTCCACTTATCTGACTTGACTTTCACGTCCGTCAGTTTTTGAAGCGAACGGGCCATCGTCCCCACTTTCTTCCCCACTTCATTTCGCGGACAATAGGGAACATTGGCGAACGATGGAAGACACATGCCACCAAAAGCCCTTTTGAATCTCGGGCTTCTAAGAACGACGGGGAACAGCGGAGAACGCTAGTATGGCGGACTCCCTCTCCGCCATCCTGCATTGCGCCGCGCGCTTCGCAGGACCAGCGCTAGTGACTTGCGCAGATGCCCTGCGAGGCCTCGGCTAAGGAAGGCAAGCGTGGGGAAAAACTATCCCAGCGCCACCAGGCGTTCGAGGAAGCGCCCCTTCCCTGCGTGGCGCTCCCGGAGCGACTGAAGCCGGAGACGGAAATCCTCGGTGCTGCCCTGTTTTTCGGCAAGCGCCAATAGATCGGAAAGGAGCGCCGCTGCTTTATCGTAGCCGGCGGGGTTGCGCCGCCCGATCTCGACCTCGACCTCTTCCCAGACATTTTCACCCCGCTGGCGAAGGACCTCGACCCGGATATCGCGGGCCTTCTCAGCCGCTTCCGCTTGCAGTCGCCGCTGCGCTTCCGCCAGCGCCGCCTCGGCGCGCTTGCGGGAAAGGCGGATTTCTTCGGCCCGCGCCTGCAGATCCGCTGCTGTGCGCAAAGGGCCAGGCGAGATTGTCGTTTCGGGTTCCAGACGTGCCCGAATCATGGCCCGCAACTCGGCGGACATATTCGGCTCGCCATTGAAAACCCGCATGAGCAGACTGGTTTTCTCGACGTCGCTCATCGCCGCGACCACCCGCCGGGCGATATCCGGTGCCGCGCCATCGGGACCCGTTGTCGCGCTTCGCTCAGCCGCCGCCCGGACGAGATCGCGATCGATGCCGAAGAACTCGGCGAACGCTTCGAGCGCCTCGGTCAGCGGTCCGATTCCCGGCATCGGCTCCGGCTCATCGGGTTCAATCGCGTCCGCTTCGACAGCCATCAACCAAAGCAGATAGAAAAGCCGAAGATCGCCGGCGAGCAAGTCGGCCCGCAACGGCGCCAAGGCCGAGAGCCAACCTGAGTCGTCGTCGTCCAGGTACTCGAACTCCAACTCGTCGCGCGCGATGCTTATAATGATATTCTCACCAGCGACCCTGAGCATGACGTCGTCGGTCGCTCCAAGGAAGGCGCCCACGCGATCCCGATCAACCAGCCGAGCCGGCAGCTTGATCATCAGGCGGCGGGAACCCCAATTGGCCCAATAAAGATGAAGATCGAACCAGCGCTCCATGAGCTCGTCCGGATCGCCCTTGAAATCCCCCCACTCGTAGAAATTGGTGAAGCTTGTGGCGGTGATCCGCGCCCGCGATGACAAATCGCGAAGCACGTGGCGATCCGCGTTGCCAAGGGGACGGTCGACCGCCTGGAATTCATAATATTGGTATTCGCTCATCCTCGCTCTCAGGATTGACACAAGTGTGTGGCTGGGGGATCGGTAGCATACCGCCGGGCCGGGGCTCCATCGACGCGACTGGACGCGATGAAAAAAGAAGATCTGGAAAAGCTGCTTTCCGACGACAGCAGCGACTTCAAACTGTTTCCGATAGACCGCTATCTCCATGCCGTGGCGACTGAACGGCAGGTGCCGGATCTCGCACTCGCGGTCTGCACGATCAGGATAGAAGAATCAGCGCCTGCGCTGCGCATGGTCCTTGAACGCGCCGCCAACGGACAGCCTTTGTCGGACGATGAAGAGATGCTGCTCTTCAGGGGCGTGTATATCCTCGGCGGCGCCCGCGACACCCAGGCATGCCAAGCTTTGCTGCGTCTGCTGCGCCGCCCTGGGAAGGAAGCCGACCGGCTGCTTGGCGACGCCATAACCGAAACCTTGTCGCGCATCATCGTAGGCGTATTCGACGGCGACGCCGGCGCGCTGTTCGACATCATTGCCGAACGCTCCGGCGACGAATTCATCCGCGATGCGGCGTTTGGCGCGGTGACCTTTTTGACCTGGGAAGGTCGCATCGAGCGCGACCGGACAAGGGATTTCGTGGAACGGTTCTACAGGGAGAGGCTGGCCGACGACTGGGATTACGTGTGGGTCGGCTGGCTGCAAGCCATCGCGATGCTTGCCTTGCGAGACCTCGTTCCGCTTGCCTACAGCGCTTGGGATGAGGGCCTGATCCCGGAAGATGCGCTTGAACGCAGTGATTTCGAAAGCGACCTGCGGGAAGCCGAGCAGCAACCGGGCGACATCGGCCGGTTCGATCGCGCCAGTCTGAGTTACATCGAGGATGTCCTTGTGGCGCTGGATTGGACCCGCGGCCTTGACGATGACGACGACTTCGAGTTCGGCGACGACGAATTCGATCTTGACGAGGACGAGGATGGGCAAGCCTCACGGCTGGACCTGGCCTTCACCAGCGTCACACCGGCCACCAACCCCTGGCGCGACGTCGGGCGCAACGATCCGTGCCCTTGTGGAAGCGGCAAGAAATTCAAGAAATGTTGCCTTGCCAGCTGATTGGCGATCCTTCGCGAAGATGGCCTCCGAAGCCTTGGCGAAGGAGGCCGCTCATTCATTTCAGGTTACGCATTCGCGCGGCGCCCTTCGCAGGACTGACATCCTGAGCCCGAAGCAGGATGCGGCATAGGAAGCCGGCGTTCGGGCAGGTGCGCCCCTGACGGCCGCAAACGCCGGTGATCCGGCAGTCCGTCTTTGTGCCCTCTACGGGCGCGCTCATGCTGCCAGCCTCTGCATGGCTTCGGCCATCTGAGCCGAGACACGGCGGTCGTAGTCCTCGGCAAGCGCCCGCAGGGCCGCAGCCCCGTCGCCGGAAAACGACGGGCCATGCATGAGCGCCAGAGTGCGTGGCGCGAGCTTGGCAAGCTCGCGGATGGTCGTGCCCATGCCGGGATTGAGTGCCGAATATTTGAACAGATCCTCGGCGGCGATCGCCGGGCCGACAACATCGCCGTCGGTCAGCGCGCGGTCGTTGCCGAGTTGGGTGAACAGATCGCCGCAGAGCAGGGTGCCGGTCGATTCCTCGTACATGACGCCGGCGTCCCAACCATGCGGCGTGTGCGGTGTATCGATGAAGCGCACGCGCTTGCCGCCGCCGATGTCGATCACCTCGCCATCCTTCAGCACCCGCGGCGCACGATCCGCGAAATCGTTGAGCGACACGTGGACGCCTGTCTGTCCGTGCGCGGCCGTTGCTTGCGGCGCAACGGTGAGCCATTCGTTCATGGCGCCGCATTCGTCGGATTCGAAATGGCCAAATCCAATCCAGCGAAGACGCTCCGGCGGGATGATGCGGGCAAGCGCGTCGCGGTTGAGCGCGAACATCTTCCGCAGACCGGTGTGGAACATGAGCGGCTCATCGCCCATGACCAGGAACTGGTTGAAGGTGAAGCCGACGGGCGGAGCAATATCCGGTACATAGGTCGATAGGCGGTAGATGCCCTCGGCGATTTCGTCGATTTTCGTTTCCATGGAATTTCCTCCAAAACAATGGTTGCGTTCCCTCTCCCGGTTGATCCCGGGCTGGACTTCGAATCAAAATCGAAGTACATATGTGTGTAGCGAAATATTAGAGCCCTGTCAATAATGGGTGCACATGCGTGTGCATTTAAATAGATGACCCGCAAATACACCCTTAAACGCCGTGCCGAGCAGCAGGCGGAAACCCGGCGGCGCATCGTCGAAGCTGCGATCGACCTGCACGGTAGCGTTGGTCCCGCAGCAACGACCTTCAGCTTGGTCGCCGAGCGTGCCGGCGTTCAGCGACACACGCTCTACGCCCACTTCCCCAATGAGCGCAGCCTGCTGCAGGCCTGCTCGAGCACGCACATCGAGACGCATCCGCTGCCGAGCCCTGAGCCGTGGCGAGTTGTGGCCGACCCAGGCGAACGGATGCGGATTGCGCTGTTGGCGATCTATGAATGGTACGGGCGCAATGAAAGCGTGGTGGCCAGCGTGTTGCGCGACGCCGAACATCACCCGCCAACCCGGGAGGCTGTCGAGACGAGCATCGGCCGGTATTTCGCGACCTGCCAGGGAGTGCTCGGCGAAGGCCTTGGCGGCAGCCAGCGAGCGTTGCTACGGGTGGCGCTGAGCTTCTTCACCTGGCGCACGCTGGTGCGCGAAGCTGGCCTGCAGCCCGTTGAAGCCGTAAACGCCATGGTTCAGGCCGTCCAAGGCGTGGGTTAAGCGGCAGACTCCGGCGGCAGTAGGCTGAGATGTGCGTGTTGTCAGCTTTCTGACGGGTGCGCCGCGATCGCACTCAAAAACGCCTCCCCGAACTCCTTGAGCTTCGCTGCACCCACGCCGTTCACCTCGGCGAAGTCGTCGAGGTCGCGCGGACGGCGCTCGGCCATGTCGATCAGCGTGCGGTCGGAGAACACCACATAGGCAGGCACCTGGCGTTCCTTGGCAAGCCGCAGCCGCAGCGTCTTGAGCGCGGCCAGCAAGGAAGTGTCCACGCCCTCGCCCGTGGCAGAGCCTTGCGCGGCACGCTTCCTGCCGCGCGCCAGACGGTCCCGGCCTTCGACACGATACTCGAACGCAACCTCGCCGCGGCCGAGCGCGCGGCCGCTTTCCGAGATGGCGAGGCCGCCATGGCCGTCGGGATCCGGCACCAGGAAGCCGCCGGCGACAAGTTGCCGGATGAGCGACAGCCAGACCGGCTTCCGGTGCATGATGCCGGTCCTGAAGCTGGCGAGCTGCTGATGGCCTCTGGCCAGCACCTTTTCGGTCTCGTGGCCGAGCAGGATGTCGATGACATGGGCGGCGCCGAAGCGCTCGCCGCTCTGCACGACGGCCGCGAGGATGATCCGCGCCTCCGCCCCGCCATCGGCGCGCGGCGCCTGGTCGAGGCAGTTGTCGCAATTGCCGCAGGCTTGCGCCTCCTCGCCGAAATAGCCGAGCAGCACCTGGCGCCGGCACTGCGCCGTCTCGCAATAGCCGATCAGCGTGTCTAGCCGGCGATGCGCCCTTCTTTTGTGCTCGGGCGAGGTATCCTCGTCGTCGATGAACATCCGGCGCGTGCGGATGTCGCCGGCGCCGTAGAGCATATGCGCTTCCGCCGCCCGGCCGTCGCGGCCGGCGCGGCCGATCTCCTGGTAATAGGCCTCTAGGCTGCCGGGCAGATCGGTGTGGAAGACATAGGCGACGTCGGGCTTGTCGATGCCCATGCCGAAGGCGATGGTCGCCACCATGACGACGCCCGACAGGCTCATGAAGGTGTTTTGGTTCGCCTCCCGCGCCTCCTTGCTCATGCCGGCGTGGTAGGCGAGCGCGCGCACGCCGTTCTTCTCCAGGAAAGCCGCCATTTCTTCCGTCTTGCGGCGCGACAGGCAATAGATGATGCCGCTCTTGCCCTGGTGACGCTCGATGAAGCGCAACAGCTGGCGCTTGCTGTCCTGCTTGGGCTCTATCGCCAGCTTGATATTAGGCCGGTCGAAGCCCAGCACCAGGGTTTCGGCGCGCCCGGCAAACAGCCGCGCTTCGATGTCGGCGCGCGTGGCCTCGTCCGCCGTCGCCGTCAGCGCGATGATGGGCACCTGCGGAAACACGCCGCGCAACTGCGACAGGTCTTCATATTCGCGCCGGAAGGCCGGTCCCCATTGCGAGATGCAATGCGCCTCGTCGATGGCGATCAGGCCGACATCGAGCCGGGACAGGGCTTCGAGCATCCGCTCCGTCATCAGCCGCTCCGGCGCCATATAGAGCAGCCGCGTCTGCCCGGACGCCACGCGGCGCCAGGCAGCGACATTGGCGTCGCGGTCGAGCGAGGAATTGATGGTGTCGGCGGCCACGCCGGCAAGGCGCAAGGCGGCGACCTGGTCCTGCATCAGCGCCACCAGCGGCGACACCACGATGGTAAGCCCGCCTTTGACCAGCGCCGGAACCTGATAGCAGAGCGATTTGCCGGCGCCTGTCGGCATCACCGCCAGCACATGCCGCCCGGACAGCAACGCCTCGATCACGGTCGCTTGCCCGGGGCGAAAATCGTCGAAGCCGAACACATCCTTCAGGACGCGCCGCTTGTGATCCTCGGCCCGGATGCTCACTGCCTGCGCCGGCATCACCGCGCCGTTCCCGCGTTCAAGGTGTAGGCCGGCATTTCGTAGCCGAATTCGTGGCAGAAGCTCTCCACGCGGGCGAGGAACGCCGCTGGCAGGCCATGCAGGTAGGTCTGGAATTCTTCATTGCGCTCCCATTTTCTCAGCGACGTCGGCCGTATCGGATTGTCCGCATCGCGGCTATAAAGCGTGACCGGTGAAAGACCGAACGACCGGGCGATCCTGCCCTGGACGATATCGGGTTCGGCGATCAATTCCTCATAGCGCAGATAGAAAACGGCTCTTTCGGGTTGAGCCTTTCTAAGGCGCATCAGCCCGTCATACTCCGCCTCCCAGCGCTCGGTCGTTACGTGAAAACGCCGTTCGTTCACCGTCTCTGGATGGGAGCTTGTGAGCACGTCGAAAGGATGCCGCACGCAATAGATCAATCCGACCGAGCCAGGCAGATGCTCGATGTCCTTATGGCTCTCATAGGTGCGTTTGACGACCAGATTGACTTCGGGGCGATCCAGTTCGAGCAGCGCCTGATACGGCGCTTCGTCCCTATGAACATAGATATCGTCGAAACACGCCATCAAACGACGGCTTAGCGTGGTTCCGCTGCGAGCACAGCCGGCAATGAAGATTCTTTTGCGAAACGTCATTGCCGAGGGCAGCCGGGGCGCAGCCTTGCGCAAGCGCCAGAACAGTCGTCTTGCGCCACGGCGTAGAGTGGTCGCCGGCATCCGGGCTGCTTTGCCAGGAACGTCCCTCGACGTGATCTCGGCCAAGGCGATGCCGCTCTCTCCGGCAACGGCGTAGAGCAGCCAGGTGCGGCCTCTCTCCTCGAAAATCGCAGGATCGCGCAACGCGTTCTCCGCGCCTTCGGCCGGTCCGTCCCGGCTGGGGCAAACCGGCAGGCCCGCGCCTTCGAAGTCCGTCTGCGGTCGCAGCAGTTCGGTCTCGCCTTTGACCGTCCAGCCTCTCCAGTCCTCGGCGAGATCGATCGTGCCGTGAAGTATCCGTTCCGGCGCGTCGCCCCTGCGCGTGTAAAAGACCCGCAGCCAGCGACCGGATTTCTGCAGTGCAAGATGCCTCGGGGTGGGAAGATGCTTCATGCCGGACAGAACGACCGCACCCCGTTCGAAATCGGAGATGCCGGTCCTGGAGCGGAAGACGGTGATGGCTCCTGTCCCGAGAAGACCGTACCACCACTGATCGTGGCGGAAGAACCGGGCATAGGAAGGCCCGAGCGGCTCGGAAAGCGGATTGAAATGAAGGCCGTCAGTGGATGTCGCGGCAAAGGTCGTCTGGCCTTCTCCGCCTTTTGCCGGTCCGTGAAAATACATAACGAAGCGGCGATTCTGCTGATCGACATGAACGTCGGGAGACGCGATGTGGCCTTTGATGAACGGACATTGAGCGAGGGACAGTACCCCGCCGGGATGGATGCGCCACGGGCCTTCGATCGAATCGGCGTAGGCGAGGCGAATATAGGAACCCCCGTGATCGGCGAAATAGAGATAGTAGGCGCCCTGCCGCCCCGGCGCCCAGTCCGGCATGCCGATAAGCGACGGCCCGTTGATGTTGATCCCATCGCCGCCGGGCAACATGTCCGGCGTCACAATAAGCCCAAGCCGGCTCGCGATGAGAATGGGTGGCGCGATCATGCGGCAGGCTGCTTCCGGTCGCCGATTCCATCCTGGCGACAAGCGCGCCTGTCGTGGAGCCTGCACGTTTCAGCCCGGCATCGCCGGGTCTCACATGTCGCTTGCTCTTCCAAGCCAGCCCCCTTGATCTTGCCGGCGCCTGGGGCAGGCGCCTTGGCTCGATTGCCGATCCGGCATCGTTCGGCCTTGTCGTCTCGATACAACGACGTGCATTGAAACGGAAGGTCAAAGCAATGCCGCTGTCCATTCGCGGCGGCTTCGAACGACAGGGCTGTGGGATAGGGTGCGCTTGCGACGAAATCACCGAAGCCTGGAGGGCCGTCACGGCATTCCGCTCGAATCGCTGCGATCGCCGACTTCGCCGCCCGAGAGTTCCCCCGGCCCGTTCTGCGGTGCTATAACGCCGAGCCGCTCCGATGAAGGGCGGCGGCGAGGCAAAAGGAGCCTTGGCATGATCGATCCCGCGACGCTCGTCACCTACATCGCGGTCGTGTTCGGCTTCGTCTTCATCCCGGGGCCGGCGACGCTGCTCACGGTCGCGCGGGCGACGAGCTCGGGCACGAAGGTCGGCATCGCCACCGGCGCCGGTGTCGCGGCTGGCGACGTGATCCACACCGTCATGGCCATCGTCGGCATCTCGGCCGTCATCGCCGCTTCGGCGATGCTGTTCAGCATCGTCAAATATATCGGCGCGGCCTATCTCGTTTATCTCGGCATCCGCGCCATTTTCGAAAAGGCGCCGGCAGACCTGGCGGCCACGACGCTCCCCATTTCCGCGGGCCGGGCCTTCCGGCAGGCGATCCTGACCGAAGTGCTCAATCCGAAGACCGCGCTGTTCTTCCTGGCCTTCCTGCCGCAATTCGTGCACCCGCAAGGTGGTTTCGTGGTGCTGCAGCTGATGCAGCTTGGCATCATCTTTGTTCTGCTCGGGCTCTTCAGCACGGCCGTCTTCGCCGTCAGCGCGGGCGGCCTGGGTTCCTTCCTGCGCCGCAATCCGGCGGTGCTGAAATGGCAGGGCAAGGTGGTCGGCGGCATCTATTGCGCGCTCGGCATACGCCTTGCGCTGCAGCAGCGCTGAAACGCTTCACCCGGCGGCGCCGGTCCCAGGCAGGCATGTCATAGCTGAATTCGCGACAGAAGGCCCGCATGGCCGGCGTCGGCGGGGTGACGAGATCGCGCTTTCTTTATAAAAGAAACCAAGCATATTCTTGCAGAACTCAGCCGGAGGCTTGCTGATATTATTCTTCCGCAGTCGTCCTGCTTCTCCGACACCCCAGCAATGGAACCCGTCTCCGCCATGGATTCATCCGCGCCCGCGCTGATATTCTATGCCCGCAACGACGCGCTTGGCGACGGCTTGCTGCGGATTCCGGCCCTGCGGGCGGCGAGGACGGCCTTTCCGCAAAGCCGTGTCGTCTACGGCGCCATGCGCGGCTCATCGCTCTCGCATGCGTTGCACAAGCATGTCGCGCATCTCGTCGACGATTTCAGGACGAAGACGCCGCTTTCAGCCATCCTCGCCGAATTCGCGCCGCGCGGCCGCAAAGCCATCGTCGTCGATCTGCGCACCGGCGTGCCGGGCCTCATCCTCACGGCTCTTCGACTTGCAGGCCGGGGCATCCGCTACGAAGCGAACTTTGCCGGCCATCTTCTGTCGCTGCGCTGGGGCACGCGGTTGACGCTGCGGCCGGAACACAATGCCTGGCGCTACCACCGGCTGGTCGAGCGTCTGGCGGGGCGGCATCTGCCTTTCGATCACAGGCTCGATGTGCCGGACGCTACGCGGGCTCTGGCGCGCCAGTTGCGCGGCGGTTGCGGCCGTCCGCTTGTCCTGCTTGGCGGCAATGCCCATGGCAGGAAGTGCATGAGCGAAGATCAGGTGGTGACCGTTGCCGGCAATCTCATCGATGCCGGCTACCGAGTGCTGTATCTGGCGACCCCCGGCAGCGGACCGGCGCCACCGGCGCTCCTCGCAAGGGAAGGCCGCCTCCAGGTGGCCGGTCCAGAACTGGCGCCGGACATTGCAAGCTTCGACGATCTCCTGCTTGCGCTGGGCGAGACGGCGGTCGCCTATATCGGCATGGAGGGCGGACTGGCGCATCTGATGGCCGCCGTCATGACGCCGGCGGTGATCGTCAACAACGGCGCCAATATGGAGCGCTGGCGCCCCCTTTCAAACGCGGTCGAAGTCGTCACGGCGCCAAGGCGAGGTCGTTCGGCCTATGTCGCCGACGCGCCGGTCGAGGCCATACTCGAAGCCGCGCATCGCCTGCTCGCGGCAGGCCGCCGCGATCACATGGCGGTCGCAGCGGTTCCGGAAAGGTGTGAAACCGCTCCGGTGCAGTTCGGCGCTCGGTAGAACCGCCGACCTGTCCTAGCCGAGGAAATCGGCCCGGCAAGGCGCAAAGCTGTCGACCAGCCGCCCGGCCTCCAGCGCCTTGACGCCATGCACGAGATTGGACGGCACGATGAAGCTGCTGCCTGTTTCGAGGATCTCCGATCGGCCGTCGACAGTGACCTCGAAGCGACCCTCGGCGACATAGCTTGCCTGGACGTGGGGATGCGAATGCAGCGCGCCGACGCCACCCTTGTCGAAGGCGAACTCGACCATCATCAATTCATCGGTATGCACCAGCACGCGCCGCCTGTTGCCGTCCGGCGTCGGCTCCCAGGCTTTTTCGCCCGCATGCGAAAAGATATCGGTCATCGCTCAGCTTCCGTTCGGCTTGTAAAGCAAATCCAGGCAAGGTCCGGCGCGGTTTTCCGGCGGGAGACGGTCACCGCGCCAACCAGCCGCCATCGACCGGCACCACCGCGCCATGCATATAGTCCGACGCCCGCGCCAGCAGGAACACGGCTGCGTCGCCTATATCGTCGAGCCGGCCCCAGCGCGCCGCGGGGATGCGCCCGAGGATGGCCGCGCTGCGGTCCGGGTCGGCGCGCAGCGCCTCGGTGTTGTTGGTCTCGATATAGCCCGGCGCGATGCCGTTGACGTTGATGCCTTTCGCCGCCCATTCGCAGGCGAGCAGCCTTGTGAGGCCGAGCACGCCGTGCTTCGAGGCCGTATAGGAAGCGACGCGAATGCCGCCCTGGAAACTCAGCACCGAGGCGATATTGACGATCTTGCCGCGCCGTCCGGGCTCCGCCAGCACGCGCCTGGCAAAGCTCTGGCAGAGCCGGAAAACCGTCTTCAAATTGATGTCCATCACCTCGTCCCAATCGGCTTCGCTCAGCTCGACCGCATCGGCGCGCCGGATGATGCCGGCATTGTTGACGAGGCCGTCGAGCCGGCCGCTCTCGCTCCAGACCCGGTCGAGCATGGCGGCCGCCTCGGTCGGATCTCCAAGATCGGTCCTCACCGCTTCGAAGCTGCCGCCCGCGGCCGCGACTTTCGCGGCGGTGTCATCCATCGCCGAACGGCCGACGCCGACCACCAGGCCGCCGGCGCGCGCGATCGACACGGCGATGCCTTGCCCGATGCCGGTGTTGGCGCCGGTGACCAGGATGCGCTTGCCGGTAAGGCTGAAGGCGGAAAGATCGCTCACCGCAATTGATCCATCGCCACCTGATCGACGTCGGTATAGTCGACATTGTCTCCGGCCATCGCCCAGATGAAGGCGTAGTTGGATGTGCCGGCGCCCGAATGGATCGACCAGCCCGGCGACAGCACCGCCTCCTCGCTGCGCATGACGATGTGGCGCGTCTCGTCCGGTTCGCCCATGAAGTGGAAGACGCGCTGCCCTTCCGGCAGATCGAAGTAGAGATACGCTTCCATGCGCCGGTCATGCACATGGCAAGGCATGGTGTTCCACACCGAGCCTGGCGCGAGCTGCGTGATGCCGACGACGAGCTGGCAGGTCTTGACGCCGTCGGCGTGGATGAACTGGAAGATCGAGCGTTCGTTGCTGGTCGCCTGGCTGCCGAGGTCGAGCCGTCTGGCGTCGCCGATGCGGATCAACTGGCTGGGATAGGGCCGATGCGCCGGTGCGCTAAGCAGGTAGAATTTTGCCGGCTTGTCGGGCTCCGCCGAGCCGAACGACACCTGCTCAGCGCCCATGCCGAGATAGACCATGTCGCGCGCCGCCAATTCGTAAGCCACGCCGTCGGCGGTGACGGTGCCGGCGCCGCCTATGTTGACGGCGATCAGTTCGCGGCGGTCGAGGAAAGCCTTGGTTCCGGTCGGCTTGATCGCCTCGAGCGGCAGGATCTTGTCGATAGGCATGGCGCCGCCGACGATCATGCGGTCGTAATGCGTGTAGGTCAGGCTGACGAGGCCCGGCTGGAAAAGCCCCTCGACGTGGAAATGGTGGCGCAGCTCGTCTGTTCCCATGGCCGCGGCGGTGATGGGATCGATGGCGAAGCGCGAGGAAAATTGTGTCTGGTCCATTTCTAGGCCTTGTCTGAGGTCACTCGGTCGATGCGGCTTTCAGCGAATTGGCATAATAGGCCTGCCTGGCCTGCAGCCGCTCGCGGTAGCGCTGCTGGCTGCGGGTCAGATGCGTGCGCATCGCCTCGCGCGCGGCCTCGGCATCGCCCGCCGAGATCGCATTGAGGATGACGAGATGCTCGCGCTGCAGGCCGCGCTGGTAGTCGTCCGACTGGACGAGCTCTGTCGACCAGGGCGACGTCACGTCGCAAGGAATGGCGCGGCGTCCCAGCACATCGAGCATCTCGACATAGAACGGGTTATTAGTGGCGCTGGCGATCGCGCGGTGGAAGGCGAGGTCGGCCGGGCCGGTCGGCTGGCTGGCGAGCAGCAGCCGCTCGAACTCGAAGAAGGCCTCCTGGATCGCGGCCTCCTGGGCGGCGTTGCGGCGGATGGCGGCCAGGCCCGCCGATTCGATCTCGATCGCGAGGCGGACCTCGAGCACGTTGAGCGCGACCGAATCCTTGGCTCCCATGTCGGCGGCCAAAACGCCGAAGCTCGTCGAGATGTGCTCGCTGACGAAGACGCCGGCGCCTTGCCGAGCTTCGACCAGGCCGTCGGCGGCAAGCTTGGCCAGCGCCTCGCGGATGACCGTGCGGCTGACGCCGAAAGTCTCCGTCAGCTGGCCTTCGGTTGGCAGCTTCTGTCCGGGCGGAATCTCGCCTGCCAAGAGCTGCTTGCGGATCGCCGCGACCACGGTCTCCGACAGTTTCGGTTTGCGTTCGACCCTGAGGTCGGCAACTGTTTGGGACACGTGGTGCCCTCCTAGTGAAACAGGCTCGGCAGCCACAATGAGATTTCCGGTATGTAGGTGACAAGCATCAGCACCACGAACGCCGCTCCATAGAACGGCCAGATCGAGCGCATTGCCGTCCAGATGGGAATGCGGCCGATCGCGCAACTGACGAACAGCACCGCGCCCACCGGCGGCGTGCAGAGGCCGATGCCGAGATTGAGGATCAGGATGACGCCGAAATGCACGGGATCGACGCCATAGGCCATGACCACCGGCAGGAAGATCGGCGTGGTGATGATGATGAGCGGCGACATATCCATGAATGTGCCGAGGATGAGCAGGACGACATTGATCAGGAGCAGTATGACCAGCTTGTTGTCGGACACGGACTGCAAAAACGCGACAAGCGCTGCCGGAACCCGGAGATAGGCCAGCAGCCAGCCGAAGGCCGCGGCGCAGCCGATGATCATCAGCACCATCGCTGTCGTGCGCACCGCCGCTGTCGTCGCGGTGACGAAATCGTTCCAGCTCATCGACCGGTAGATGATCAACGTCACCAGGAAAGCATAGACGATGGCAATGCAGGAGCTTTCGGTGGCAGTGAAGATGCCCGAGCGGACGCCGCCAAAGATGATGCCGATCAGGATCAGCCCGGGAATGGCAGCGACAAGCAGCTGCAAGGCCCGGCCGAAACCGGCAAAAGGTTCCGTCGGATAGCCGCGCCGGCTTGCCACCAGATAGGCGGTGACCATCAGCGACAGGGCCAGCAGCAGCCCCGGCAGAACGCCGGCGGTGAACAGATCCGCGATCGAGATGCGGCCGCCGGCCGAGATCGAATAGATGATCATGTTGTGCGACGGCGGGATCAGCAGCGCGATGATGGCGCCGACGGAGGTGATGTTGACGGCATAGTCGATGCCGTAGCCGCGCGCCTTCATCTGCGGGATCATCAGCCCGCCGGCCGCTGAGGCATCGGCTACCGCCGAACCGGAAATTCCGCCGAACATGGTCGACGCGGCAATGTTCACTTGACCCAGGCCGCCGCGCAGATGGCCGACCAGGGACCCGGCCAATGCCACCAGGCGGGCGGCGATGCCGCCGCGAACCATAAGGTCGCCGGCGAAGATGAAGAACGGGATGGCCATCAGCGAAAAGACGCTGACGCCGGAATTGAGCCGCTGGAACACCACGACCGGTGGCAGGCCGATCGTGAGGATCGTCGCGAAGCTGGCGATGCCGAGGCAGAACGCGATCGGCGTGCCGATAACCAGCAGGAAGACGAAAGTGCCGAAAAGCACGATCAGCGCCATGGTTCAGAGCTCCTCGCCGGTCGCGTAGATGTCGGCATCGACCGGCAGCCCGGCAAAGCGTCCCGCTAGCCGCTCGAGTGAAAACAGGCAGACCAGCGCCCCTCCCAGGATGACCGGCAGGAAGCTGACGCCGCCGGGCAAGGCGAGCGACGGCATCACCGTGTTCCAGGTCAACCTGGCGAGCTGCACGCCATAGACGATCATGCCGGCGCCGAAGGCCAGCACGACGAGATCGGAAATGCTGCGCAGCACCGCCTTGGCCGAGGCAGGCAAGACATAGAGCAGGACGTCGAAGCCGAGATGCGTGCGCTCGCGCACGCCGACGGCGGCGCCGAGAAAGATGAACCAGCCCATCAGCAGCACGGATGAGGACTCGGTCCAGCTCGGCGAACGGTTCAGCATGTAGCGCGAGAAGACCTGCCAGAAGATGATGACGGTCATCAGCGTCAACCCGGTGCCGCTGACCCATAAGGCCAACCGCGCAAGCCCGGAAAGGGCGCGTTCCACCCGCAGCCAGAACCCTTTCGGACCCGACCGGCTGGGTGGCAGCACGGAGGCCTCCGTGCCACCGGGCCTGTTGCCGATCCCGGTCATTTCGTCGCCTGGATCCGGGCGGCGAGCTCCTTGAGCTCGGGCGTCGACAGATATTTGTCGTAGACCGGCTTCATGGCGTCGATCAGCGGCTGCTTGTCGATCTCGCTGATCTTGACGCCGGCTTTCTCGACGATGTCGCGCGACTTCTTCTCCTGCGCGTCCCACAGCTCGCGCATCTTGACGACGCTGTCCTTGGCCGCCTGGCGCACGATCGCCTGGTCTTCCGGCGCCAGCTTGTCCCAGCTTGCCTTCGACATCACCAGCACCTCCGGCACGATCTGGTGTTGATCCAGCGTGTAGTGCTTGGCGACCTCGTAATGCTTGGCGGATTCGAAGCTCGGCCAGTTGTTCTCGGCGCCGTCGATGACGCCGGTCTGCAGCGCCGAATAGACCTCGCCATAGGCCATCGGCGTGGCGTTGGCGCCGAGCGCATTGACCATGTCGACAAAGACGTCCGACTGGATGACGCGGAACTTCATGCCCTTCATGTCTGCCATCGAGGCGATGTCCTTCTTGGTGTTGTAGAAGGAGCGCGCGCCGGAATCGTAGAAGGCGAGTCCGACAAGGTCATGCGCCTCGAACGCCTTCAGGATCTGGTCGCCGATCGGTCCGTCCATGACATGGCGCATATGCTCGACCGAGCGGAAGATGTAGGGCAACGACGGCACGGCGGTTTCCGGCACGATGCCGTTGAATGGCCCCATGGAGACGCGATCGAGGTCGATGACGCCGGCCTGGGTCTGCTCGATCGTATCCTTTTCCTCGCCGAGCTGCGCCGAATGATAGACCTCGATCGAATAGCGCCCGTTGGTGCGCTGCTTGATCAGCTCGCCCATGTATTTGACCGCCTCGACTGTCGGATAGCCGTCCGGATGGGTGTCCGAAGAGCGCAGGACGGTTTCGGCCTGCGCGGCTCCGATCATCAAGGACCCGATGGCGAATGTCGCCGCCAGCAATCTCGAAATACGCAACATCTCTTTCCTCCCTTCAAAAATCACGAATACCTTAGCTCAGAGTCGGTACGCCTTCTTGGCAAGCGAGTAGGCAAGCTCCCGCGCCAGCTCATGCGCCTCCTCCTCCCGGAGGCGATGCTCGGCGACCAGCCGCGCCAGAAAGGCGCAGTCGACACGCCGCGCGACGTCGTGGCGCGCCGGGATCGACGGGAAGGCGCGCGTGTCGTCATTGAAGCCGACGGTGTTGTAGAAGCCCGCCGTCTCGGTGGTCATCTCGCGGAAGCGGCGCATGCCTTCCGGGCTGTCGTGGAACCACCAGGCCGGCCCGAGCTTGAGCGCCGGATAGACGCCGGCGAGCGGCGCCAGCTCGCGCGCATAGCTCGTCTCGTCGAGCGTGAACAGGATGATCGTGAGGTCGCGCTCCAGCCCGACGCAGTCGAGCAGCGGCTTCAGCGCCGACACATAATCGGTCCGCGTCGGGATATCGAAGCCCTTGTCGCGGCCGAATTTCCGGAAAACGGAAGGCGAATGATTGCGCCATGATCCAGGATGGATCTGCATCGCCAGGCCGTCGTCGCGGCTCATCTTGGCCATCTCGGTCAGCATCTGGGCTCGGAACAGTTTTCGCTCGCGCTCATCCTCGGAGCCGCGCCGGATGCGGTTGAACAGCTCCTGCGCCGCCGCGTCGGAGAGATTGGCGGTCTCGGCCGTCGGATGGCCGTGATCGGATGAGGTCGCGCCGAACTCCTTGAAAAAGGCGCGGCGCTTTCGATGCGCCTCGAGATAGTCGGACCAGCTGCCGGTGTCGCATCCGGTGATCTCGCCGAGCCTATCCAGATTGGCCGGGAACCCCTCGAAATCGGGATCGACCACGGCGTCCGGCCGATACGCGGTGACGACGCGGCCCTTCCAGCCGCTGTCGCGGATCGTCCGGTGCCATTTGAGATCGTCGAGCGCGCCTTCGGTCGTCGCGATCACCTCGATGTTGAAGTGTTCGAACAGCGCGCGCGGCCGATAGTCGTCGCGTTGCAGCAGCGTGGCGATCGTATCGTAGATGCGGTCGGCGCTGGCTGCGGTGAGCGGCTCCCCGATGCCGAACAGATGCTCGAACACGTGGTCGAGCCAGAGCCGCGTGGGCGTGCCGCGGAAGAGATAATAATGCTCGGCGAAGCGCCGCCAGATCGCCCGGCCGTCGGTTTCGACGGGTGCGCCGTCGAGCGTCGGGACGCCGAGTTCCTCCAGCCGCACGCCCTGGCTGAACAGCATGCGGAAAATGTAATGGTCCGGCACGATCAAGAGCTGCGCGGGGTCGGAAAACGGTTCGTTGAGCGCGTACCAGCGCGGGTCGGTGTGGCCATGCGGACTGACGATCGGCAGGTCCTTCACACCCGCGTAAAGGGCGCGCGCCAACGATCGCGTTTCTGGCGAAAAAAGCAGGTCCGGATCGGTCAATACGGCCACGCGGCTCCTCCCAGGCTTCGCCATTGGTAGATCGGTCAGAGATAATGTCAACATACAAATATTATGCAGTTGTATGATGACTTTCGAAAGGAACCCGGCCATTGTGCACGGCGACAGCGGGTGTTAGGTCGCTGCCGTCGTTTTCCGATCGGAGACCAGCTTCCATGAAAGGCCGTCTGTCCAACGCCACCCTTGCGGAGCTGCCGGCCGAAGTTCTGGTGCCTCGCTATGACCGCAAGTCCGTCGCGCTCGGCATCGTCCATCTTGGCGTCGGCGCCTTTCACCGCGCCCATCAGGCCGCCTATGTCGATGCCTGTCTGGCGGATGGCGAGAGCGATTGGGGCATCATCGGCGTCTCGCTGCGCAGCTTCGACACGCGCGATGCGCTGGCGCCGCAGGACGGGCTCTACACGCTGGCAATAAGGGACAGCGCCGGCGAACAGCTGCAGGTCATCGGCTCGATCCAGTCCTTGCTCGTCGCCCCGGAGGACCCGGGCGCGGTGCTCACCGCGCTCACCGATCCGCGCATCCGCATCGTCACGCTCACCATCACCGAAAAGGCCTATCTGAGAGCAGCCGACGGCACGCTCGACAGCGCGCACCCCGAAATTGTCCACGACCTCGCCAACCCGGTATCGCCGAAGACGGCGCATGGATTTCTCGCCGAGTCGCTCGCGCGCCGCCGCGCCGCCGGCACGCCGCCCTTCACGGTGCTCTGCTGCGACAACCTGCCGGCCAACGGCGCGACGCTGCATCGGTTGTTGGTCGAGTTCGCGAAATTGCGCGACGCCCAGACAGGCTCCGGCGACCGGCCGTTGGCAGGCCATATCGCCGATGAAGTGGCCTTCCCGTCCTCAATGGTCGATCGCATCGTGCCGGCGACCACGGACGCCGATCGCGCCCGCATCGCTGGCGAGCTCAGCATCGATGATGCGTGGCCGGTGATGACCGAGCCGTTCCGGCAATGGGTGATCGAGGACCGCTTTCCCGCCGGGCGGCCTGCCTGGGAGAAATTCGGCGTCACCATGGTCGAGGATGTCGGCCCCTTCGAGGACATGAAGCTGAGGCTGCTCAACGGCGCGCATTCCGGCATTGCCTATCTTGGCCTGCTCAGCGGCCACGCCACCGTCGACCGCGCCTTTGCCGATCCGTCGATCCGGCAGTTCGTCGATTGGCTCTGGGCCGAGGCCATTCCAACCCTGCCGCAGGAGGCCGGGCTCGACACAAGCGCCTATACGGCCGAGCTCGCCGAGCGCTTTTCCAACACCGCGCTCGCCCACCGCACTGCGCAGATCGCCAATGACGGCAGCCAGAAGCTGCCGCAACGCATCGTCGCATCCGCCCTCGCCCGGCTAGAGGCCGGCTTGCTGCCGGAACATCTGTCGCTGGTTGTCGCCGCTTGGATCGCCGCCTGCGCCGCGCGCGGTAGCAGCTTGCCTGAGGGCCATTTCACCGACCCGCTCGATGCTGCCCTTAACGAGCTGTTCGGCCGCAATCTGCCGACGGCAGAAATGACGGCGGCGGTGTTCGATCTCGCAGGATTTGCCAAGGGTCACCCGGAACGGCGGAAATTGATCGAATTTGTCGCTACACATCTCGTCCATTTCAAGCAGGGCGGTTCGCAGCTGGCTCTCGCCGCGCTCGGCATCGGCAACAAGAGTGGAACGGTTGGATAGCGTTTGTGCCCGGCATGGCTCGACGGTGCGCCGGGACGGATTCACTGTTTGCCGACCGACCCGTTCACTACCTGCAGCGCGGGCATGATCGACCCCACTCGCATTCGGGACTGTTTCGCAAACGGAAAGCACCAACAAAAAAGGCGGGGCAAGCAAGCCCCACCTTTCTCAATCGCTTATCGGCAGCCGAAATTACGCCGGCAGCAGCGCGCCTTCCAGCGTGGTGAGCTGGCTGAGGAACTGCTCAGCCTTGCTGCGGCTCTCGTCGTCCTTGGCGTCGGCCGCGTCTTCCTTGGCCTCCTGGATGCGACGAGCAAGATCGGCGCGATCGATGTCGTTCACATGCGTCGCCGATTCGGCAAGGAGCGTGCAGCCGGAAGGCAGGATGTCGGCGAAACCGCCGAACACGACGAAGCGCTCTTCCTTGCCGCCCGCGGTCTTTATCGTGACGACGCCGGGCTTGATCGTGGTCATGACCGGCGCGTGCTGCGCCATCACCGTCATCTCGCCTTCGGCGCCCGGGATGACGACCGACTCGACCTGCTCGGAAACGAGCAGCCGCTCCGGCGAGACCAGTTCGAACTTGAAAGCTTCAGCCATGTTCAATTTAGCGAGTAGGGAATAGCGAGTAGCGAGTAGTGAAGAAACTCGCCAAACCCGTTGCTCCCTATTCGCTACTCCCTATTCGCTATTCGCTTTCTTATGCCGCTTCAGCCGCCAGGCGCTGTGCCTTCTCGACCGCCTCGTCGATGCCGCCGACCATGTAGAAGGCGGCTTCCGGCAGGTGGTCGTAGTCGCCGGCGCAAAGGCCCTTGAAGCCCTTGATGGTGTCGGCGAGGTCGACCAGCTTGCCCGGCGATCCGGTGAACACTTCGGCGACGAAGAACGGCTGCGACAGAAAGCGCTCGATCTTGCGGGCGCGGGCAACCGTCTGCTTGTCCTCTTCCGAAAGCTCGTCCATGCCAAGGATGGCGATGATGTCCTGCAGCGACTTGTAGCGCTGAAGGATCGACTGCACCTGGCGGGCGACCTGATAGTGCTCCTCGCCGACGACCATCGGGTCGAGCATGCGCGAGGTGGAATCCAGCGGATCGACGGCCGGATAGATGCCCTTTTCCGAGATCGCGCGGTTGAGCACGGTCGTGGCGTCGAGGTGGGCGAAGGAGGTCGCCGGCGCCGGGTCGGTCAAGTCGTCGGCCGGCACGTAAATCGCCTGCACCGAGGTGATCGAGCCCTTGGTCGTGGTCGTGATGCGCTCCTGCAGCGCGCCCATGTCGGTGGCGAGAGTCGGCTGGTAGCCCACGGCGGAAGGAATGCGGCCGAGCAGCGCCGACACTTCCGAGCCCGCCTGCGTGAAGCGGAAGATGTTGTCGACGAAGAACAGCACGTCCTGGCCCTGGTCGCGGAAATATTCGGCGACGGTGAGGCCGGTCAGACCGACGCGGGCGCGCGCGCCCGGCGGTTCGTTCATCTGGCCGTAGACGAGCGCGGCCTTGGAGCCGGCACCGCCGCCCTTCTTGTTGACGCCCGATTCGATGAATTCGTGATAGAGATCGTTGCCTTCGCGGGTGCGCTCGCCGACGCCGGCGAACACCGAGAAACCGCCATGCGCCTTGGCGACGTTGTTGATTAGTTCCTGGATCAGCACGGTCTTGCCGACGCCGGCGCCGCCGAACAGGCCGATCTTGCCGCCGCGGGCATAAGGCGCCAGGAGGTCGAGAACCTTGATGCCGGTGACCAGGATCTGCGCTTCCGTCGACTGATCGACATAGGCCGGAGCCGGCTGGTGGATGGCGCGCATTTCGACGCCGTCGACCGGGCCTTCCTCGTCGACCGGCTCGCCGATGACGTTGATGATGCGGCCGAGCATGCCAGGACCGACCGGAACCGAGATCGGCGCGCCGGTGTCATAGACCTCCTGGCCGCGAACCAGACCTTCGGTCGAGTCCATGGCGATGCAGCGCACGGTGTTCTCGCCGAGATGCTGGGCCACCTCGAGCACCAGGCGGTTGCCGACATTGTCGGTTTCCAGCGCGTTCAGAATGGCCGGCAGGTGATCCTCGAACTGCACGTCGACGACGGCGCCGATGACCTGGCGGACCTTGCCGGCGGCGCCGACGCGCTTGGCCGCGACGCTGGCTGCGGAAGCCGCGGCCTTGGCCGGAGCGGCCGCCTTCTTCGCCGGAGCGGCGGCCTTCTCGGCGGCTGCCGGGGCCTTCGCCGCCTTGGGGGCCGGTGCCGCCTTGGCGGCGGTCTTCGGGGTAGCTGCTTTCGCCATCGTCTTTGCCCTTTTCGTCTATCCGTTGTTCACGCCGCTGGCCGGGTGTCCCGGGCGGGGCGTGATTAGAGCGCCTCGGCGCCCGAAATGATCTCGATCAGTTCCTTGGTGATCTGCGCCTGCCGCTGGCGGTTGTAGGTGATCGACAGCTTGTTGATCATGTCGCCGGCGTTGCGCGTCGCATTGTCCATCGCGCTCATCTTGGCGCCCATCTCGCCGGCCGCGTTTTCCAGCAGCGCGCGGAAGATCTGCACGGCGATGTTGCGCGGAATGAGGTCGGAGAGGATCTCGCCCGGCTCCGGCTCGTATTCGTAGACGGCATTGCCGCCATTGGTAGCCTCGGGAGCGGTCGACCCTGCGGCCGCCGGAATGATCTGCTGCGCCGTCGGGATCTGGCTGATCACCGACTTGAACTGCGAATAGAACAGCGTGCAGATGTCGAAGCCGCCATCGTTGAAGAGATGGATGACCTTGCGCGCGATCGCATCGGCGTTGGCGAAGCCGAGCGTCTTCACCTCGCGCAGGTCGACACGCTCCAGGATCATCGAAGCGTAGTCGCGGCGCAGAATGTCATAGCCCTTCTTGCCGACGCAGATGATCTTCACCTGCTTGCCGTCGGCCAGCAGCCTGCGGATGTGGTCGCGGGCGAGGCGCGCGATCTGCGAGTTGAAGCCGCCGCACAGGCCGCGCTCGGCCGTGCAGACGATGAGCAGATGCACGTCGTCCCGGCCGGTGCCCGTCATCAGCGCCGGGGCATCGCCGCCGCCGCCGATCGCCTGGGTGATGTTGGCCAGGACCGCGCCCATGCGCTCGGAATAGGGTCTGGCTGCTTCCGCCGCTTCCTGCGCGCGACGCAGCTTCGCCGCGGCGACCATCTGCATCGCCTTGGTGATCTTCTGCGTCGCCTTGACCGAGGCGATACGGTTACGAAGGTCTTTTAACGAAGCCATGCTTCAAACCTGATCCCGTCCAGCTTCGTTCAAGCGAAGGTCTTGGCGAAGGCGTCGATCTCGGCCTTGAGCTTGGCGCGCAAATCGTCCGACAGCGCCTTCTCCTTGCGGATGCCGTCGAGCACGTCCTTGCCGGCCGAGCGCATATGGCTGAGCAGCCCATGCTCGAACTTGCCGACCTGGTTCAGCGGCAGCTTGTCGAGATAGCCGTTGACGCCGGCGAAGATCACCGCGACCTGCTCCTCGACCTTGAGCGGCGAGAATTGCGGCTGCTTGAGCAGCTCGGTCAGGCGCGAACCGCGATTGAGCAGACGCTGCGTTGCCGCGTCGAGGTCGGAGCCGAACTGCGCGAAGGCAGCCATTTCGCGATATTGCGCGAGCTCGCCCTTGATGGAGCCGGCGACCTGCTTCATCGCCTTGATCTGCGCCGAGGAGCCGACGCGCGACACCGACAGGCCGACGTTCACTGCAGGGCGGATGCCCTGGAAGAACAGGTTGGTCTCGAGGAAGATCTGGCCGTCGGTGATCGAGATCACGTTGGTCGGGATGTAGGCCGACACGTCATTGGCCTGCGTCTCGATGATCGGCAGCGCGGTCAGCGACCCGTTGCCGTTGTCATCATTGAGCTTGGCGGCACGCTCGAGCAGGCGCGAGTGCAGGTAGAAGACGTCGCCGGGATAGGCTTCGCGGCCCGGCGGGCGGCGCAGCAAGAGCGACATCTGGCGGTAGGCGACGGCCTGCTTCGACAGATCGTCATAGCTGATCAGCGCATGCATGCCGTTGTCGCGGAAATATTCGCCCATGGTGCAGGCGGTGAACGGCGCCAGGAACTGCATCGGCGCCGGATCGGACGCGGTGGCGGCGACGATGATGGAATATTCGAGCGCGCCGCGCTCTTCCAGCACCTTGACGAATTGCGCGACGGTCGAGCGCTTCTGGCCGACGGCGACGTAGACGCAGTACAGCTTTTCCTTCTCGGGGCCGTTGTCGTGCACCGACTTCTGGTTCAGCATCGTGTCGAGGATGATGGCGGTCTTGCCGGTCTGGCGGTCGCCGATGACCAGCTCGCGCTGGCCGCGTCCGACCGGGATCAGCGCGTCGATGGCCTTGAGGCCGGTCGACATCGGCTCATGCACCGACTTGCGCGGGATGATGCCGGGCGCCTTGACGTCGACACGCTTGCGTTCGGTCGCCTTGATCGGGCCCTTGCCGTCGATCGGATTGCCCAGCGCGTCGACGACGCGGCCGAGCAGGCCCATGCCGACAGGCGCGTCAACGATGGCGCCGGTGCGCTTGACGGTGTCGCCTTCCTTGATGTCGCGGTCGGCACCGAAGATGACGACGCCAACATTGTCGGCTTCGAGGTTCAGCGCCATGCCGCGGATGCCGCCGGGGAATTCGACCATCTCGCCGGCCTGGACGTTGTCGAGGCCGTAGACTCGGGCGATGCCGTCACCGACGGACAGAACCTGGCCGACTTCGGAGACCTCGGCCTCCCTGCCGAAATTCTTGATCTGGTCTTTCAGAATTGCGGAAATTTCCGCGGCGCGGATGTCCATCAGCCGACCTCTTTCAGTGCAAGCTTGAGCGAATTGAGTTTGGTTTTGAGCGACGTGTCGATCTGGCGCGAGCCCATCTTGACGATCAGGCCGCCGAGCAGTGACGGATCGACGGTCATGGCAATGGCCACGTCCTTGCCGGCGATGCCCTTCAGCGTCGCCTGGAGCTCGGTCTGCTGCGCGGCAGTCAGCGCATGCGCCGAGGTGACCTCGGCCGATGCCTCGCCGCGATGGTCGGCGGCGATCTGGCGGAATGCCTTGATCATGCCGGGCACCGCGAACAGGCGGCGGTTCTTGGCGACGACGCGCAGGAAATTGCCCACCAGGCCGGTGATCTGGGCCTTGTCGGCGATGGCGGCGATGGCCCTTGCCTGGTCCTCGCCGGAAAACACCGGGCTGTCGATCAGCCGCGCGAGATCGTCGCTGCTGTTGAGCATTGCCTCGAAGCTGGCGAGGTCGGCCTCGACCTTGGCGACTGAATTGTCCTGCAGCGCAAGCTCGAATAGCGAGCCTGCATAGCGTTCGGCGACAGCTGAGATTGGCGATGACGATTGGGCCACGGACCGTCTTTTCTCTTGTCTGACAGGCCGCAGATTGTTGGCGCGAGCGAAAACTCTGGCTAAATCTTTGACCTTACTGCATTTTTCCAAGCACGGAGGCGCGGCTTCCGCTATCCCCGGTCGAAAGTCGATTGCCGTCTAGCACAGGCTTTTTAAGACCGCAATGCATCGTCCGGCATGGTTTTCAGGCACTTTTGTCGCATCAGGCGGCGAAGGCCAACCCCAAGCGCCGAATTCACGGTACAAAGCCGAAGGCAAAGGCCAGCGGCAGCGCCGCCAGCGCCAATTCAACCACGATCGACACCCAGTTGAAAGGGGTGTTGGCGCCGTCCGACATCATCGACAGAAGCCGGCCGAAGGCGGTGAACAGCCAGGAGAAGCCCAGCGCCATGTAAAGCAGCGGCTGCGCCAGAAGAATGCAGCACAGGCTGACGCCGAGATAAAAGCCCGACATGCGGCCGCGTCCCTCGGCGATCGCCGCCGCTTTCTCGGGCCTTGGCTGCAGGCGCAGCACACGAAACGCAAGCGCCGGCGCCAGGAACAGGAACAGGCCGAGCGCCAAGGTCACGACGGCGCTCGACCAGGCCAGCCACTCACCCTGGCTGGCGGGCCACGGAAACGCGAAGTCCATAAAATCCCCCTCTTATTTCTTGTTCTGAAACGGCGGCATTCTAGCCAGGGAATGAAGGCGCGCCAGAGGACGGCGGGCACATTAGGTGCCGCGCATCAGGCGAGCGCGAAATCGACCGCGGCCGCGGCATGGATGCGCGTCGTGTCGAAGACCGGAATGTCGAAATCGCCCTGGCCGATCAACATGGTGATCTCGGTGCATCCCATGATGACGCCGTCCACCCGGTCAATGCGCAGCATCCGGCCGATCTCGTCGAGATAGGCGGATTTCGATTCGGGCCTGACGATGCCCTGGCAGAGCTCGTCATAGATCACCCGATGCACCATGTCGCGGCCGCCCTGGTCGGGCACGATCGGCTGCAGCCCGTATTTCTCCGCAAGCTGTCCCTTGTAGAAATCCTGCTCCATGGTGAAGCGCGTTGCCAGCAGCGCCGGCCGCTTCACTCCGGCATCGAGGACAGCCTGCGCCGTGGCGTCGGCGATATGGATGAGCGGGATCGATATGGCCGCCTGCACCGTGTCGGCGAGCTTGTGCATGGTGTTGGTACAGATCACCAGGCCCTCGGCGCCGCCCGCCTCCAGCTTGCGCGCGGCTTCCACCAGAAGAGTGCCGGCGCTTTCCCAGTCGCCGGCATGCTGGCGTTCAGCAATCTCGGCGAAATCGAACGACCACAACAGCAGCTTAGCCGAATGCAGCCCGCCCAGCCGCTCGCGCAGGATCTCGTTGAGCAGGCGGTAATAGATCGCCGTCGATTCCCAACTCATGCCGCCGAGAAGGCCAAGGGTTTTCATCTGGACTTGCTCCCTTCCTATATAATCTCTATATTGTGACTACACGAGACTACAAGAGAGGCAACCTTGAAAACCGTCCAGCTTCGGGAGGCTAAGGCAGGGCTGTCGGCGCTCGTCGAAGCCGCGGGAAACGGTGAGCCTACGACCATCACCAGGCATGGCAAAGCGATTGCCATGGTTGTTCCGATTGATGAGGGGCGAAAGCTTTATCCGCAGGGCAGCCAAAAAGCCTTTATCGACTTCCTGCTTCAGTACCCTGGCGGTATCGAATTTGAGCGAAACGAATCGCCGTCGCGGGACGTCGACCTTTGAGCGGTTACTTACTGGATACGTCGTTCTTATCGGCCTTTGCGCCTGACCGTCCTCCGCTTCCGCCACACGTACTGACCTGGGTCGACGAACAGCGGGAGCGCAGCTCCTGGCACATGTCGTCCATTGTCGTTTTAGAGTTGGAAAAAGGTATCGCGAAACTGAAACGATCGGGTGCAGCTTCGAAGGCGGCGCGTATCGGCGACTGGTTCGAACGATTGCTGACGGAATTCGACCAGCGCATTCTGCCAGTAGATGTCGCAATCGCCCGAGACGCTGGGAAACTGGAAGATGCCGCAATCGCCAAAGGCTTCAGTCCTGGCTTGGCGGACATAATGATCGCATCGACTGCCCGTTTGAACGGCATGTCCGTCTTAACGGCCAATGTCCGGCATTTCGCGATTCTCGATGTACCTCACCTGAACCCCTTCACCGAGAGCGAGTAATTCCGCAAACTCACAAAAAGCTCTGCGGGTCGATGTCGACCTGCACCCTGACCGAGCCGCGCAGCTTCGGTCCATTCGCCAACATGGCCCGAATAAAGCCTTGCATGTCCGCGCGCCGTTCGCCTTGCACCAACAGCCGGAATCGGTGACGGCCGCCGATCAGCGACAACGGCGCCTCGGCCGGGCCGAGCACGAAGAGGTCGGTAGCCTGCGGCGCCGCGCGCCTTAGCCCCCGTGCATGGCTTTCCGCCTCGCCGCGTGTCGCGGCACTGACGATGATGCCGGCCAATCGGCCAAATGGCGGCAGCGCCGCCCGTTCGCGCTCGGCGATCTCGCGCTCGTAGAAAGCTTCCGAATCGCCCGAGACGATCGCCCGCATCACCGGATGATCCGGCTGGTATGTCTGCAGGAGGCCGAGGCTCTTCTTGCCGGTGCGGCCGGCACGCCCCGTCACCTGGCTGAGCAGCTGGAAGGTGCGCTCGGCGGCGCGCGGATCGCCATTGGCCAGTCCCAAATCCGCATCGACCACGCCGACCAGCGTCATGCCGGGAAAATTATGACCCTTGGCGACTAGCTGCGTGCCGATGACGATATCGGCCTCGCCATTGGCGACCGCCTCGAGCTCGAGCCTGAGCCGGCGTACGCCGCCCAGAAGATCGGACGACAGCACGATGGTGCGGGCATCGGGGAAATGCCCGACCACTTCCTCGGCGATGCGCTCGACGCCTGGGCCGCATGCCACCAGATGGTCGAGCGTGCCGCATTCCGGACAGGCTTCCGGCCGCCGCTCGTTATGGCCGCAATGATGGCAGACGAGCTGGCCGCGAAACCGATGCTCGACCAGCCAGGCCGAGCAGACCGGGCAGCCGAAGCGATGGCCGCAGACGCGGCAGAGCGTCAGCGGCGCATAGCCGCGCCGGTTGAGGAAAAGCAGCGACTGCTCCTTCCTCTCCAGCGTGCGCTGCATCTGCTCCAGCAAGACCGGCGACAGGAAGCCGCCTCGCGCCGGCGGCGAGCGCCGCATGTCGATCGACTTGAGGTCGGGAAGCGCTGCCTCGGCGAAACGCGACGACAGCACGGCCCGATCGTAGCGGCCCTGGCTGGCATTGACCCGGCTTTCCACCGAGGGCGTCGCCGAGGCGAGCACGATCGGGAAGCCGCCGATATGGCCGCGCACCACGGCCATGTCGCGCGCATTGTAGAAGACGCGGTCTTCCTGCTTGTAGGCGGGATCGTGCTCCTCGTCGACGACGATCAGGCCGAGTTCCTTGAACGGCAGGAACAGCGCCGAACGCGCGCCGGCGACGACGCGCACGCCGCCTTCCGCAATCTGGCGCCAGACGCGTTCGCGCATCCGCGGCGGCAGGTCGGAATGCCACTCCGCCGGCTTGGCGCCGAACCGGTCCTGGAAACGTTCCAGGAAGGCATGCGTCAGCGCGATTTCCGGCAACAGGATCAGCACCTGTCTGCCCTTGTCGAGCGCAGCTGCCACCGCTTCGAAATAGACTTCCGTCTTGCCGGAGCCGGTGACGCCGTCGAGCAGCGTGACGTTGAAAGCGTCGGCGGCGACCGCGGCGCGCAGCTTGTCCGCCGCCGCTTTCTGGTCAGGCATCAATTCCGGCATGGCATGGCCGGGATCGGGCGCCGCCACCACCGGACGCGGCGGGATCATCACCGTCTCGAATACGCCCTGTGCCCGCAACCCGTCGATGACCGTCGAGGACACGCCCGCGGCATGCGCCAGCCCAGAGCGCGTCCAGGCAAGGCCGCCTTCGGCCGCCTCCAACACGCGCCGCCGCGCGTCGGTCAACCGGTCCGGTTCGGCCAGCGTGCGCTGCAGCCCTTCGATCCACGGCTCCGGGTCGAAAGCCTCGGGAGCTCTGAGCAGCATGCGCGCCACCATGCCGGGGGCAGAGAGCGTGTATTGCGCGATCCAGTCGACGAAGCGGCGCATCGCCCTGTCGATCGGCGGGCAGTCGAACACCTCCTCGATCGGCCGCAATTTCTTCGTATCGACGGTTTCGACGGCGCCGTCCCAGACGATGCCCGCGACCTGGCGCGGCCCGAGCGGCACGCGCACGATCGAGCCCGGCACCACGCGCATGCCGGGCGGCACGGCATAGGTATAGGGCCGTTCGGCGGGCATTGGCACCAGCACGGGCGCGGCTGCGACAAAGGGCGAATCTTCGATCATCGGGCGTGACCTTGCCCCGACTTTGCTCTAGATCAAAGGGGACCCTCGCATGTGCCTGGCGGGCGCCAGGCGATCCCCAAGGAGACAGCCATGAAGTTTTTTGTCGACACCGCTGACATCAAGGAAATTAAGGAGCTGCACGATCTGGGGCTGCTGGACGGCGTCACCACCAACCCGTCGCTGATTTTGAAATCGGGCGGCAAGATTTCCGAAGTCACCAAGCAGATCTGCGACATCGTCGAAGGGCCGGTCTCGGCCGAGGTGGTGGCCACCGAATACAAGGACATGATGGCCGAGGCCGAGGTGTTGGCCAAGATCGCGCCGAACGTGGCCATCAAGGTGCCGCTGACGCTGGACGGCCTGAAGGCCTGCAAGACCATCCGCACCGAGATGAACCGCATGGTCAACGTGACGCTCTGCTTCTCGGCCAACCAGGCGTTGCTGGCCGCCAAGGCCGGCGCCTCCTTCATCTCGCCCTTCGTCGGCCGCATCGACGATACCGGCTCGGACGGCATGGAGCTGATCTCGGAAATCCGCACCATCTACGACAATTACGATTTCAAGACCGAGATCCTGACTGCTTCGGTGCGCACGGTGAACCACGTCAAGCAGGCCGCGCTCATCGGCGCCGATATCGTCACCGCGCCGCCGGCGACGCTGAAGGCGCTGGTCAATCATCCGCTGACCGATAAGGGCCTCGCCGCCTTCCTCGCCGACTGGGCGAAGACCGGCCAGAAGATCGGCTGAGGCCGGAGCAATTCCAGGAAAAGTGTAACAATTTTCCGTCCGGGAATTGCGCAAGGCAAAAAGCAATTGAGTAGGAAAGAAGGCCGGGCACCGGCCTTTTTTCGTGGCAAAGTGCCTATGCCTTGCCAGGTCACCTGCCTTGGCGATTGGCCGGAACGCCCATCGCGATCGTCATCCAGGGCGGAGCAAGGAGCGAAGCGACGCGCGCAGACCCGAGGATCCACTCCGTGACGTACGAGCGTCGCAACGGTGCAGAATTCTGCTCCGCCGCACCTTCAGGCCGAGGTAACGGAATGGATCCTAGGGTCTACGCGACGCCGCTTCGCGGCTGCTCCGCCCTGGGATGACGAAGTTCGGAAGGCTTCAGCCAATCTCCGGCGAGGAACTAGGCCTTTTTGCCGTGCCTGGCCAAATCCTGGGCGATGGAAAGCCGCAGCAGGTCGGCCAACTCACGCGCAGCGCGGTTCTCCGCATCGATCTGCGCACGATAGGCCGCGAATTCCTGGCGCGGCCGGTCGAAGGACGAGGGGATCGAGCGCTTGCCGACGGCAATCACCGTGTTGGTCGCGGTGTCCCTGAGCACGTAGTTGGCGGTCAGCGTGACCGTGCCGGCCGTCGGCTCGTCTTCCTGGGTCTGCACCTGCACGATGGCCGCCGATTCGACGAGCTCGGTGACGCCGAGATCGAGCGTGTAGGCCGGCGAGGCCGGCTCGCCCGAGCCCTGCCCGAAAGCGAAGATCAGATTGTTGCGTACCTGCTGCGCGTAGCGGGTGTTGACCGGCTTGATCGAGATCGAGCCGAGCTCGGCGGAGGCGCTGAGCGATCCGGGCGACAGCGGCTGGCTGGAATAGAGCGGCCGCACGGTGCAGGCCGAGACCAGCGCCAGCGCGGCGGCCATGCCGCAGAGCGCCAGGCGTCCGCGCAGGCGGACCGGTTGTGACTTCACCGGATCAGGCAACGACATTGACGATCCTCTGCGGGACGATGATCACCTTGCGCGGAGCCTTACCTTCCAGTGCTTTTTGCACGAAGTCGAGAGCCAGCACCGCTTTTTCGACGGCACCTTGATCCGCGTCGCGGGCAATTGTCAAATCCCCGCGCTTCTTGCCGTTGACCTGCACCGGCAGCACGATCTCGTTGTCGACGACAAGGGCCGGGTCGTAGACCGGCCAGGGCCGCTCGGCGACCATTTCGGCGCCGCCCAGCTCCTGCCAGCATTCCTCCGCCAGATGCGGCATGACCGGCGCGATGATGTGCACCAGGATTTCCACCGCCTCGCGGCAGGCGCCCTTCAGCGCGTCGTCGGCCTTGCCTTCGGCAACGTCGGCCAGCGGCGCGGCCAGCACATTGGCGAGCTCATAGATGCGGGCGATCGCACGGTTGAAGCCGAGCTTCTCTATGTCCTCGCCGACCGCCTTCAGGATCTTGTGGGCGGCCTTGGAAACGGCGCCTGCATCGCCATCCTTCGCCGCCGTCGGCTTCACGCCGGGCAGCTGCTCGGCCGCGATCTGCACCAGGCGCCAGATGCGCTGCACGAAGCGGTGCGCGCCGGCCGCGCCCTCGTCGGTCCATTCGACGTCGCGCTCCGGCGGCGAGTCCGACAGCATGAACCAGCGTGCCGTGTCGGCGCCGTAGCCGTCGGTGATCTCTTCCGGGCTCACCGTGTTCTTCTTCGACTTCGACATTTTCTCCAGCGCGCCGACCGTCGCCTCCTCCCCGGTGGCGATCTCGATGGCGCGGCGCTTGCCGTCGACGTCCTCGAGCCTGACCTCGCTGGGCGACAGCCAGCGCCCATTGTTGGACGGGCCGCCGACGCGGTAGGTCTCGTGCACCACCATGCCCTGCGTGAACAGCCCCTTGAACGGCTCGGCCAGATTGAGATGACCGGTCTCGCGCATGGCGCGGGTGAAGAAGCGCGAATAGAGCAGGTGCAGGATCGCGTGCTCGATACCGCCGATATACTGGTCGACCGCCAGCCATTCGTCGGCCGCTTTCGGCTCGGTCGGCTCGTTTGCCCACGGCGCGGTGAAGCGCGCGAAATACCAGGACGAATCGACGAAGGTGTCCATCGTGTCGGTCTCGCGCCGCGCATCGCGGCCGCATTGCGGGCATTTCACATGCCGCCATGTCGGATGACGGTCGAGCGGGTTGCCCGGGCGGTCGAACTCGATGTCGTCGGGCAGCTTGACCGGCAGGTCGGCCTTCGGCACCGGCACGACGCCGCAGGCCTCGCAATGGATCATCGGGATCGGGCAGCCCCAATAGCGCTGGCGCGAAATGCCCCAGTCGCGCAGGCGGAAATTCACCTTGCGCTCCGCCATCGGCCGGCCGCCGATGCTTTTCTGCTCCAGGAGCTTCGCCACTTCATCGAAAGCCCTCTCGGGCTTCATGCCGTCTAAGAAGCGCGAATTGATCATCACGCCGTCGCCGTCATAGGCCTCCTCGATGATCTGGAAGCTCCCTTGGGTTTCGCCTTCCGGCATCACCACCGGAATCACGGGCAGGCCGTATTTGTTGGCGAAGTCGAGGTCGCGCTGGTCGCCCGACGGGCAGCCGAAAATGGCGCCGGTGCCGTATTCCATCAGCACGAAATTGGCGACATAGACCGGCAGCGTCCAATTCTCGTCGAACGGGTGGACGACGCGGATGCCGGTGTCGAAGCCCTTCTTTTCGGCCGTCTCGAGCGCCGCCACCGAGGTGCCCATGTGGCGGACCTCGTCGATGAACTTCGCCAGCTCGACATTGCTCTCGGCGGCTTTTCTCGCCAGCGGATGGTCGGCGGCGACCGCCATGAAGGAGGCGCCGAAGATGGTGTCCGGCCTTGTCGTGTAGACTTCCAGCTCATGCATATCGCCGACGGGCTTTGCCAGCGGCCAGCGGATCAGCAGCCCTTCCGAGCGGCCGATCCAGTTGTGCTGCATCAGCTTGACCTTTTCCGGCCACTCTTCGAGTCCGTTGAGCGAGTCCAGCAGGTCCTGCGCGAAGTCGGTGATCTTGAAGAACCACTGCGTCAGCTCGCGCTGCTCGACCAGCGCGCCCGAGCGCCAGCCGCGGCCGTCGATGACCTGCTCGTTGGCGAGCACCGTCATGTCCTCCGGGTCCCAGTTGACCTTGGAGGATTTGCGCGTCACCAAGCCCTTCTCGACGAAGTCGAGGAACAGCATCTGCTGGCGGTGGTAATAGTCGACGTCGCAGGTCGCGAACTCGCGCGCCCAGTCGAGCGACAGGCCCATCATCTTGAGCTGCTCACGCATGACCGCGATGTTTTCGTAGGTCCAGTCCTTGGGATGGACCTTGTTTTGCATGGCGGCGTTTTCGGCCGGCATGCCGAACGCGTCCCAGCCCATCGGATGCAGCACGTTGAAACCCTTGGCGCGTTTGTAGCGCGCCACCACGTCGCCCATCGTGTAGTTGCGGGTGTGGCCGATATGGATCTTGCCCGACGGATAGGGGAACATCTCGAGCACGTAGTATTTCGGCTTCGGGTCGTCGTTGCGGGCCTCGAACAGCTTCTTTTCGGCCCAGGCCTTCTGCCATTTGGGCTCTGACGTGCGCGGATTGTATCGTTCGGTTGCCATCGGATGTTTTTCACTTAAAAGCAGGTGCGCGGTGCTGGATTAAGGCGTGTCGATATTCAGGTCAGGCCGAGCCGAAAATGGCGGGTTCCGAGAACCGGAGCGAAGCGTACTTAAGTACGTGAGCACCGGAAGCGCAGGAAACCGGCATTTGCAGGCCGGCATCACCTGAATATCGACACGCCTGGGCCGGCAGCCGAGACAATGTCGTCGCGGTGTTCACCATGGATTGCCGGACCCGTCAACTGCGGCGAGCCGGCCGACCATGAAAACTATAGGCAGGATAGTGGCATGACGAACGCCGTAGAGCAGCTTCACGCGGTCAGGGCGAAGATCGCGAACGCCGAGCGCGAGGCGAAGCGCGCGCCAGGCGCCGTCACGCTTGTGGCGGTGTCGAAGACCTTCGCGTCCGAGGACATCCGCCCCGTCATCGAGGCAGGCCAGCGCGTGTTCGGCGAGAACCGCGTGCAGGAAGCGCAAGGCAAATGGCCGGCGCTGAAGGCGGCATTCGCTGATATCGAGCTGCACCTGATTGGCCCGCTGCAATCCAACAAGGCCAAGGAAGCGGTGGCGCTTTTCGATATCATCGAGACGGTCGACCGTGAGAAGATCGCCGCCGAGCTTTCAAAAGAAATGGCGCGGCAGGGCCGGGCGCCGAAACTCTATGTCCAGGTCAACACCGGCTCCGAGCCGCAAAAGGCCGGCATCGAGCCGCGCGAGGCGGTCGCTTTCGTCAAACGCTGCCGCGACATGCACGGTCTCGCCATCGAAGGCCTGATGTGCATCCCGCCGGCCGATGAAAACCCCGGCCCGCATTTCGCGCTGCTGGAAAAGCTCGCCCGCGAGGCCGGTGTCGCGAAGCTCTCGATGGGCATGTCCGGCGATTACGAGACCGCCATCGCCTTCGGCGCGACCAGCGTCAGGGTCGGGTCGGCAATCTTCGGCAACCGGTGACGCCGTCACCCGCTATCTTTCCGTGGGGTTGATTGATGATCCGCTGCCGCCACGCTATATCTAGCCAAGCTAGCTAGGAGCTGCGGATGAACTGGCATCTTCAGGACGCGAAGAACAATTTTTCAAAAGTGGTCCAGCGCGCGCGAACCGAGGGGCCGCAGACAGTGACGCTTCGCGGCGAACGGGCTGCGGTCGTGCTGTCCGCCGAGGACTACGACCGGTTGGCCGGGAAGAAGAAATCGCTCGCCGAATATCTTCTGACCGGCCCCGGCTGGGACGATGAGTTTCATAAGGAAATCACCCGCCGCTCGGATACGATGATCCGGGACGTCGACCTCTGATGTATCTGCTCGATACGAACGTTGTTTCAGACGTGCAAAGGCGGCTGCCGAAACCAACCGCCTGGCTGGCTTCGGTTGATCCGACCTCGATCAGTCTCAGTGTGATCACCATTGGTGAGATCGAACGTGGGATCGTCAAGCAGCGCAAGACCGACCCCGACAGGGCAGCGCGGCTTGACGTCTGGCTGCGGGAACTGCGCCGAGACAATGCGGACCGCATCCTGGCGATCACGGAAGAGGTCGCCCTCGCGTGGGGCCGCATCACGGCCGGACGTACGCGAGGGAACGCCGACACCCTCATTGCGGCAACCGCCCTCGTGCACGACCTGATCCTGGTCACTCGAAACGTGGCCGACTTCGAAGGCATGGGCGTGACGGTCGTCAATCCCTGGGAAGTCTGACGTTTCAAGATCCGCTGATTGGCAACTTCACATCAAGTTGACCACCGCGCTTGCGCCAGAACTTGAAACGAAACGGACCGTTCCTATTTTGCTTGGTGCACATTCACTCCTTCTCGGGGAATCTCACCATGCGTTATAATCAGCTCGGCAACACCGGCCTATTCGTTTCCGAACTCTGCCTCGGCACCATGACATTCGGCGCCGCCGGCGAGAATGCCCAATGGGGCCTGATCGCCAGTCTCGACCAGAAGGGCGTCAACGAGATCGTCGGCCGCTCGATCGCCGCCGGCGTCAATTTCTTCGACACGGCGGATGTCTATTCCTTCGGCCAGTCCGAGCAGTTGCTGGGACAGTCGCTCAAGGACCTCGGCGTGAAACGTTCGGACGTTATCATCGCCACCAAGGTGCATGGCGCCATGGGCAACGGGCCGAACGAGCGCGGCTCCTCGCGCGGCCACATCATGGATTCGGTCGACGGCAGCCTTAAGCGGCTGCAGCTCGACCATATCGATCTATACCAGCTGCACGGCACCGACACGGTCACGCCGATCGACGAGACGTTGCGCGCGCTCGACGACCTCGTCGCCAGCGGCAAGGTCCGTTACGTCGGCGTCTCCAACTGGCAGGCCTGGCGTATCGCCAAGGCGCTGGGCATCGCGGAGCGCAAAGGTTATGCCCGCTTCGAGACTATCCAATCCTACTACTCGATCGCCGGCCGCGATCTCGAGCGCGAGATCGTGCCGCTGATCAACGAGGAAAAGCTTGGCCTGATGGTCTGGTCGCCGATGGCCGGCGGGCTGCTTTCCGGCAAATACGGCCCCGGCGCGCCCGGCAATGGCGAGGGCCGGCGCGCTTCCTTCAATTTCCCGCCGGTCAATGAGGACCGCGCCTGGGCGGCGGTTGCGGTCATGCGCGAGGTCGCCAGAAAGCACGATGTCAGCGTCGCCACGGTGGCGTTGGGCTATGTGCTGGCCAAGCCTTTTGTGATGAGCGTCCTCATCGGCGCCAGTCGCATGGACCAGCTCGAGCAGAACCTCGCCGCGACCGGCTTGAAGCTCGACGCCGACGACCTCGCCAGGCTCGACGAGGTGAGCGCGTTGCCTGCCGAGTATCCCGGCTGGATGCTGGAGCGGCAAGGCGCCGGCCGGCGTCCCGCGCCGTTCGTGCCGAAGGCGTAATTCCGCTCGGGCAGACAGGTCGGAGCCGCGTGCCATTGGCGCGCGGCTCTTTCCTCATTCAGAGACGAACGCTTTCCGCGAGAAAATCGAGGAACGCTCGGACGCGGGCCGGCAGATGCTTGCCCTGGCCGACATAGACGGCATGCGTCGGCTCCTCGTCGCCTGGATTGAACTCCTCAAGCAACGGCACGAGCAGCCCGGCGGCGATGTCGGGTTCGACATGCCAGCGCGCCAGCCGCGCTATGCCGGCTCCTGCCAGCGTCGTTCGCCGCATCGCTTCGCCGTCGGTCAGCGACATGTTTCCGACAATCGGCATGATGATCGATTTGCCTGTCGCATCGACAAACGGCCAGCCCTCTATGTGCCTGGCGAAGCCGAAGGCCAGCATGTTGTGGCGAGCGAGGTCGGACAATGCGCGTGGCCTGCCGCGCGCTGCAAGATACGCAGGCGACGCGACCAGGACCATCCGGCTCTGGCCGAGCTTGCGCGCAACCAGGCGTGACTCGCGCAGCGGCCCGGCGCGGATAGCGACATCGGCGCGCTCTTCCAGAAGGTCGATGACACTGTCGGTCAGCACGGCTTCGACGAAAATCTCGGGATAGCGCTCCAGGAAACGCGGCAGCAATTCCATCAAGCGGTGCTGGCCGAACGGCACATAGGAATTGACCCTGAGCCTGCCGCGCGGCGCCGCGCCCGCCGCGGCTTCCCGTTCGGCGGCATCGAGATCGGCGAGGATGCGCAGGCCGCTGTCATGGAAGGCAGCCCCTTCCGGCGTCAACTGCAGCTTGCGCGTCGAACGGCTGATGAGGCGCGCGCCAAGCCGCGCCTCCAGCCGCGCGATCAGCTTGCTCACCGCCGACGGTGTCATGCGCAGCGCCCGCGCCGCGGCCGAGAAGCTGCCGGCCTCGACGACGCGGACGAACACCTCGACCTCGCCGGAGCGGTTGATGTCGGGTCTCGCCATTCGTGAATCTATTTCACAGAAAATATGCCCGATGCAAGGCTGGTTCACAGTTTGGCGGATCACGATCTTGCGTGTCGGGGCGCGGGACTGAGCGTCCTTCAGCACCAAATGGACCATCGCCAATGCCTCTTGCTCTTTATGCCCTCACCGCCGGCGCCTTCGGCATCGGCGTCACCGAATTCGTCATCATGGGCCTGCTGCTCGATGTCAGCGCCGATCTCGGCGTCTCGATCTCGGCCGCGGGCCTGCTCATCTCCGGCTATGCGCTGGGCGTCGTCGTCGGCGCGCCGCTGCTTGGCGCCTTGGCCGGACGCCTGCCGCGCAAGACCCTGCTGCTTGCCCTGATGGTGGTCTTCACCGTCGGCAACCTCGCTTGCGCGCTGGCGCCCGACTACTGGACGCTGATGGCGGCCCGTGTGCTCACCGCCTTCGCCCATGCCTCCTTCTTCGGTGTCGGCTCCGTCGTGGCCACCAGCCTTGTCGCGCCCAACCGGAAGGCCTCGGCCATCGCGCTGATGTTCACCGGTCTCACCGTCGCCAACATCCTCGGCGTGCCCTTCGGCACCTGGCTCGGCCAGGCCTATGGCTGGCGTTCGAGCTTTCTGGCGGTCACGCTGGTCGGCGTCATCGCCTTTGCCGTGATCGCGCTGCTGGTGCCGCGCGGCGAGCCCGCCGCCACGGAGGAAGAGGAGACCTCGGAAGGCACGCTCGCCGTGCTCGGCCGCCGCCCGGTGCTGCTCGGCTTGTTGACCACGGTGCTGAGTTGGGTCGGCGTCTTTGCGGCCTTCACCTATCTGGCGCCCATCCTCACCCGCGTCACCGGCTTTTCCGAGGCAGCCGTGTCGCCGATCCTGCTGGTTTTCGGCGGTGGCCTGGTGGCGGGCAATCTGCTTGGCGGGCGCCTTGCCGACCGCCATCTGGTGCCGACGGTCGTCGGCACGCTGGTCGCACTTTCGGCGATGCTGTTCGTCATGGCCGCGGCGATCCACCAGCCGGTGGCAGCGATTGTCGCCGTCGGTCTGCTCGGTGCCGCCGCCTTCGCCACCGTCGCGCCGCTGCAGATGTGGGTGCTGGAGAAGGCCGAGGGCGCCGGCCAGGGCCTGGCCTCCTCCTTCAACATCGCCGCCTTCAATCTCGGCAACGCCATCGGCGCCTGGCTTGGCGGCTTCGTCATCGACCACGGCCCCGGCCTCGGCGCCGTCCCCCTTGTCGCCGGCCTGGTGCCGCTCGCCGCGCTCGGCGTCGTGTTCACGGCGCTGCGTCTCGAACGCGGCCGGGCGATCGGCAAGCCGGTCACCGCGCAGTGCTGAGCGCTGATCCTTCGACATCCAATCAGGAGAAAAAACATGGATTATCGACCTCTCGGCGCCTCCGGCCTGAAAGTGCCCGCCCTTTCCTTCGGCGCCGGAACTTTTGGTGGCTCCGGCCCGCTGTTCGGCCATTGGGGCAACAGCGACGCGAAGGAAGCGCGCCGCCTGGTCGACATCTGCCTGGAGGCGGGCGTCAACCTCTTCGACACGGCTGATGTCTATTCGAACGGCGCTTCGGAGGAGGTGCTGGGCGAGGCCATCAAGGGCCGCCGCGACGCGGTGCTGATCTCGACCAAGACGTCCCTGCCGATGGGCGATGGCCCGGCCAACTGGGGCTCGTCCCGCTCGCGCCTGATTCGCTCCGTCGACGCGGCGCTGAAGCGCCTCGGCACCGATTATATCGACTTGCTTCAGCTCCACGCCTTCGACGCCTCGACGCCGATCGAGGAGGTGCTGTCGACGCTGGATCACCTCGTGCGCTCCGGCAAGCTGCGCTATGTCGGCGTCTCCAATTTCTCCGGCTGGCAGGTGATGAAATCGCTCGGCCTGGCGGAAAAGCACGGCTATCCGCGCTATGTCGCGCATCAGGTTTACTATTCGCTGGTCGGGCGCGACTATGAATGGGAGCTGATGCCGCTCGGCCTCGACCAGGGCGTCGGCGCCTTGGTATGGAGCCCGCTCGGTTGGGGCCGGCTCACCGGCAAGATCCGCCGCGGAAAACCCTTGCCGGAGAAGAGCCGGCTGCACGGCACCGCCGATTTCGGCCCGCCGGTCGAGGACGAGCAGCTTTTCAAGGTGATCGATGCGTTGGAGGCGGTCGCCGCCGAGGCCGGCAAGACTGTGCCGCAAATTGCCATCAACTGGCTCCTGCAGCGGCCGACCGTAGCATCGGTGATCATCGGCGCGCGCAACGAGGAGCAGCTGCGCCAGAATCTCGGCGCCGTCGGCTGGGCGTTGACGGCGGAGCAGATCGCGGCGCTCGATGAAGCAAGCGCGGTGACGGCGCCTTACCCGTACTTCCCCTATCGCCGCCAGGAAGGCTTCGCCCGGTTGAACCCGCCGGCGGTGTGAAGCCAGCGCTGAAACTGCCAATCTCCCCCTTGCGGGGGAGATCAGCTGTACCGCCGCCTCAGTGCACCCGAAACTCCCCATCCACCTTCCGCCACTCGTTCGGCGCGATCAGCTTCTGATGCGTGTAGGTGACCGAATGCAGCGGGCCGTCGAGCTTGGTCTTCCAGAACTCGATGAAGCGGATCAGCACCGGGAATTCCGGAGCTAGGTCATAGTCCTGCCAGACATAGCTTTGCAGCAGGTGCGGGTGATCGGGGTAATGATAAAGGATCTTAGCCGTAGTCAGCCCGTATCCCCTGAGCATCAGATCCATTTCGGAATTGTCGCGCATTGCGTTTCCTTGGTTGATTCTCCTTCCTCCCAACGCTGAATTGTGCCCACGGTTGCTTAACTGTCTATGGATTTCTTCGAGACTCTGCAAAATTTTTGTCGTTAAAACAGGCGGTTAGCAGCCGCGAAGCGAGAGTGCTAATGGCTGGTCCAATTGCCCCTGCGTCATCCCGCCACGCGAATCCAACGTCTAATGTTGCCGTCACCGCGGAACTGTTAATAATGCCCGCGAATTCGCGGCCGCTTCGCCGCGATGGCGCCGGCGGCGCAAGCCGGTGGATGGTTTGGGAGGAAAGCAAAGAAATGTCCGATGTGCATGTCCACCGCGTCCAGCCGGCGTGGAAGAAGAACGCGTTGATCGACAACGACACCTATCTCAAATGGTATGCCGACAGCGTGAAAAATCCGGATAAGTTCTGGGGCAAGCACGGCAAGCGCATCGATTGGTTCAAGCCTTTCACCAAGGTCAAGAACACCTCCTTCGACGGCAAGGTCTCGATCAAGTGGTTCGAGGACGGCCAGACCAACGTTTCCTACAATTGCATCGACCGGCATTTGAAGAAGCGCGGCGACCAGACCGCCATCATCTGGGAAGGCGACAACCCCTATGACGACCGCAAGGTCACCTATAATGAGCTCTACGCGCATGTCTGCCGCTTCGCCAACGTGCTGAAGAAGCATGGCGTCAAGAAGGGCGACCGCGTCACCATCTACATGCCGATGATTCCGGAAGCGGCCTATGCCATGCTCGCCTGCACGCGTGTCGGCGCGATCCATTCGGTCGTGTTCGGCGGCTTCTCGCCCGATGCGCTGGCCGGCCGTATCGACGACTGTAAATCGACCATCGTGATCACCGCTGACGAGGGCCTGCGCGGCGGCAAGCCGATCCCGCTCAAGGACAACACCGACAAGGCGATCGACATCGCCGCCAAGGCCGGCACCAAGGTCGAAAAGGTCGTGGTGGTGCGCCGCACCGGCGGCAAGACCGGCTGGGTGCCGGGACGCGACGTCTGGTACCATGAAGAGGCGCAGACCGTTAAGGCCGACTGCAAGCCGGAAAAGATGAAGGCGGAAGACCCGCTTTTCATCCTCTACACCTCCGGCTCGACCGGCAAGCCGAAGGGCGTGCTGCACACCACCGCCGGCTATCTCGTCTATGTCTCGATGACGCACCAATATGTCTTCGATTACCATGATGGCGACATCTACTGGTGCACGGCCGATGTCGGCTGGGTCACCGGCCACAGCTACATCGTCTACGGGCCTTTGGCCAATGGCGCCACGACGCTGATGTTCGAGGGCGTGCCGAACTATCCCTCGCAGTCGCGCTTTTGGGAGGTGATCGACAAGCACCAGGTCAACATCTTTTACACCGCGCCGACGGCGCTGCGTGCGCTGATGGGCGCCGGCGACAGCCATGTGAAGAAGACCTCGCGCAAGTCGCTGCGCGTGCTGGGTTCGGTCGGCGAACCGATCAATCCGGAAGCCTGGGAGTGGTATTACAACGTCGTCGGCAACGCCAAGGTGCCGATCGTTGACACCTGGTGGCAGACCGAGACCGGCGGCATCATGATCACGCCGCTGCCCGGCGCCACCGACCTCAAGGCGGGTTCCGCCACGCGGCCCTTCTTCGGCGTCCAGCCGCAGCTGGTCGACGGCGAAGGCAAGGTGCTGGACGGCGCCACCGACGGCAATCTCTGCATCGCCGATTCCTGGCCGGGCCAGATGCGCACCGTCTATGGCGACCACGACCGCTTCGTGCAGACCTATTTCTCGACCTACAAGGGCAAATATTTCACCGGCGACGGCTGCCGGCGCGACGCCGACGGCTATTACTGGATCACCGGCCGGGTCGACGACGTCATCAACGTTTCCGGCCACCGCATGGGCACGGCCGAGGTGGAATCGGCGCTGGTCAGCCATGACAAGGTGTCGGAAGCCGCCGTCGTCGGCTACCCGCACGACATCAAGGGCCAGGGCATCTACTGCTATGTCACGCTGATGGCCGGCACCCAATCGAGCGAGGAATTGCGCAAGGAGCTGGTCGCGCATGTCCGCAAGGAGATCGGCGCCATCGCCACGCCCGACAAGATCCAGTTCGCGCCTGGCCTGCCGAAAACCCGTTCGGGCAAGATCATGCGGCGCATCCTGCGCAAGATCGCCGAGGACGATTTCGGCGCGCTCGGCGACACCTCGACGCTCGCCGATCCGGCCGTGGTCGACGATCTCGTCGCCAACCGGCAGAACAAGAAGGGCTGATGACCGGCGAGGCAATCCTCGGCACCGTCAGCCAGCTCTGGCGCTATCCGGCGAGTTCGCTCGCCGGCGAGCGGCGCGATGCCATCTCCGTCGGGCTGAGGACCGTCGACGGCGACCGGCTGTTCGGACTGGTCGACGCTTCCGACGGCGAGATCGCCAGGCCCGACCGCGAGGCCAAGTGGCACAAGGTGCCGCTGATCCGCACCCGGTTGAGCGAGGTCCCGGTGAACAAGGAATGGCGGCTCGAAGTGGCGGTGCCCGGCGGCGAATGGCTGCCGGCGCCGGATCCTGAAAGCGACCGCACGGTATCGGCCTTTCTCGGCTTCGAGGCCTCGATCCGGCCGTTCGGCGCGGAGAACGCGGCGCCCGGCTACACCGGCCCGTTGACCGAGGCCCGCTATGCCAAGGCGCCGATCCATCTGCTCACCACCGCCTCGCTGGCCAGACTGAAGGCGCTGCATCCCGAAGGCGTGCCCGATCCGCGCCGCTTCCGGCCCAACATCGTCGTCGAGATGGACCCGGTCGAAGGCGCCTTTCCGGAGACGCAATGGATCGGCAGGAAGCTCGCGGTCGGCGATCTGCTGCTCACCGTCTCCGAACCGTGCCGCCGCTGCGGCTTCACCATCATCGCCCAGGACGGTTTCGACACCGATCCCGGCATCCTGCGCAATTTGGTGCGCCACAACGCCCATAATCTCGGCGTCTACTGCACGGTCGACCGGCCGGCACGGATCGAGCTCGGCGCGCCGATGCGCTTGATGGACTGAAGCGGGTCGGGTCTACCGGTACAAATCCGCCCGTGTCGGCGGCAGGCCGCTCGGGCCGCGGGCGCGCCTGGTGGCGACGGTCTGGAAAATCTGCGCCGAGGCGCGCTCGAAGGTGATCGAGCAACCCGTCAGATAGAGCAGCCACAGCCGCGCCTTGGGCTCGCCGACCTCGGCGACCGCCTCGTCGAAGCGTGCACTGAGGCGCTCCGCCCACAGGCGGCAGGTTTGCGCATAATGCTCGCGCAGGTTTTCCACGTCATAGACCAGGAAGCCGTGCGCCTCGAGATTGCCGAGCGTCATGCCGATCGTGTCGAGCTCGCCGCCGGGAAAGATGTATTTGATCAGGGCCTTGTATTCCGGCCCCTTGCGCAGGGTCTTCTTCAGGTCGCCCTTGCTGCGCCGGGTGATGGCATGATGCAGATAGATGCCGCCGGGTTTCAGCAGGCGGTGGACAGTCGAGAAATAGGCAGCGTGGTTGGCGATCCCCAAATGCTCAAACATACCGATCGACGAGATCTTGTCGAAGCTGCCGGAGAGCTCGGCATAGGACTTTATCTCGATGGTGATGCGATCCTGCAGCCCCTCGGCGCGAATGCGCTCGCGGGCAAGCTCGGTCTGGGCTTGCGACAGCGAGACGCCGTGACCGACGACGCCGTAATGCTTCGCCGCATGGATCAGCATCGCGCCCCAGCCGCAGCCGATGTCGAGCAACGTTTCGCCCGGCTTGAGCCTGAGCTTGCGGCAGATATGGTCGAGCTTGTCGATCTGCGCCTGATCGATGCCGTTGGCGAAATCCCTGAAATAACCGCAGCTGTAGACCATGCGCTCGTCGAGGAAGAGCCGATAGAAGGCGTTCGAAATGTCGTAATGGTGCTGGATCGCCTCCTTGTTCGACCCGCTGACATAAGGGTTGCGGCCGGAAAGATCGCTGCGCGCCGTCATTTGTTTGCGCGAGAAAAGCACCGCCGGCAGGTCGCGCAAAATCGCCAGCTTCGGCAGCGATCTGAGCTTCGTCTTGAGCTTGCCTTGCGAAGGCAGCGCGTAGAAATCGAACAGCGTGCCGTCTTCGATGTCGATGGTCTTGGAAATCCACATCTCGACCAGCGTCGAGAAGCGCGGCCGGCGAAGCAATTGCCAGACGATATCCTGGTCGTTGATGGTGAGCACCGGACCGCCGGCGGGACCGATGCGCTCGCCGGTCCAGAGCTTGACCGCGAAACCTGGTTTCAGCGTCTCGACGACCGTTCGTGCGATCCGCGCGGCTTTGTCGGCGGCGTCCATTCTCACCTCCCGATGCGTCGAATGCGGGCCCTCCCGGGAGCCACTGTCATCCAACTGGCCTGCCCAGCGCAATCCCGATCTGTTGCCCAAAAACACCGCGGGCAGGGATTTCCCACCTGCCATTCCGTTGCGGCACCTTGCCATTTGCCGCGACGCACCCCATCATCTGTGTGTGTTCAACGAACTGAAAGGAGGTGATCCGATGTCGAGTGATTTCGTTTTCCATAACGTGAGCTCAGCGGATTGCACTTTCGGGAAGCAGTCTTCCCGTTAAGGCGCGAGACGCGCGGCAGGTAGCCCGATGGGGTTGCCGCCGGAAGCCGCGTCATGGACGGAAACACGGAAGGCCGCCGGCTTCGTCAAGAAGCGGCGGCCTTTTCCGTTTGAACGCCATCGTTGTGCGATTTTCTCGCGGCCGCTATCTGGTTACCGTCAGCTTGTCGATGTTGCGCACGATGTCCTGAAACGCCTGATCGAGCTCGGCGCCGTTGGCCGCCTGATAGAAATGTTTGGTGTTTCCGGTATCCGGGCTGGCGCAGGCCTGCAGCGTCGACTTGGCGTTTTTCTCGGTGAGCGCAAAGCCGATGGTGAATATCTCGATGCCCTGGTCTTGCATCGCCGCGCACAGTGTCGTCGCGGCGGTGCGTGTCTGTACCTTGCCGGCATCGTTGTAGACCTGATCCGGGTCGTTGGCGTCGAAATAGGACAGGTTAAATTCGCCATCCGTCATCAGGATCGCGTATTTCGCCACCTTCTTCGGATCCATCTTCGCCGGCCGCTCCGAGGCCTTCATCACCCCGCCCCAGTTTTCCGACAGCATGTACCAGGCCCACTGCACGCCGATATGGCCCGCCGTGCCGCCGGAGGCATCGAGGTCTTTGATCACGTTGTTCAGAGCCGAGGCATCCGTGGTCAGCGGCTGAATTGTCGCGAGGGGACAGGCCCGAGTGCGGCTCTGCCTGGCGAAGTCGGACAAAAAGAGATCGCGGTTGACCATGCTGACCTCGGGGCCAGCATCCGAATATTGATAGGCGCCTTTGCGCTCGGTCGCGCAATTGTCCGGCCGCGTCGATGCCGAAACATACTGCGGATCGTCATTGCCCGGCGCCTGCTTGCGCTCGCTGGCCTTGGTCTCGACGAAGACCGAACCTGCGGCAAGCGATCCGGCATTGACGGAATTCGCATAAGGCACAATCGCCACCCGCACCCGAGGATTGGCGGCGTTCTGGCCGGTAAGGAAGGAATTGACCGCGTTGCTCGCCGCCGTCCTCAGGTCCTTGATCTTCTGGCCCGCCATGGAACCGGTGACGTCGAGCATCATCGCCACCTCAACGGTCTTGTCGGAATAGAGCGCCGAGGTCGAGGCAGTCACGCGGCGCATGGTGCTGGTGCTGAACAGCGGAAAATAGAGGCCGACATCGACATGCGCATCCGCCTGTACGGTGTTGGCCGTCCTGTTGACCGTGAGCCTGTCGAGCACGATCTGGTTGGCCTGCAGGATGCCGGCCGTGCTGTTGGCGTCGAGAAACGCCTGCACCGTTTTGTTGGCATCGGTTTCCGTGATGACGCCGAGGGTGAGATCGCGGGCCGTCGAGGTCACGGCGGCGTCGACGACGCCCTGCAGGCTCGATCTCGCATTGTAGAGTTGCGAGATGTTGACCGCGAATCCCACCCCCAGCGCGAGGACCGATGCGGCAGCTCCGAACAGTACCGCGAAATTGCCTTCGCGGTTGCGGGCAAAGCCGTCCACCCCACGAACGACACCTCTGAACTGCCGCATCCCTTCCGCCTCCACTGTCCGCGGCACCGTGCCGCTCGGCAGAGGCGTTGCAGGATTTCGGCCAGAAGCCGCCGTAACGCGATTAACAAGAGGTTAATCCGTTGTTTTTGCTGACTTTCGGCAAATCTGAAGGTGAACCGGCGGTAAACGAAAATGCCTTGGAAACGCGACCTTCATGAAGCGCTTACCATAGTCTTGAAGACTGTCGCGGTCGTTCTCTCTTCGGCACAATCGAACTGTGCCGAAGCGGGTCAGCGGCTCCGGTGAAACATGGCGCAGCGCAGGGTCTGTTGAGATTCGGGTCAGGCCGAGTCGAGAAGGACGGCTTCCGAGAACCGGAGCGGAGCGTACTTGTACGTGAGCACCGGAAACGCAGGAGGCCGTCCTTCGCAGGCCGGCCTCACCTGAATATCGACAGAACCTACCCCAGCATCTGCGCGCTGGCCGTCCGATCGACGCCATGATGCGGGGGATTGAAGCGGTTGCTTTCCTGCTCGTAGGTCCAGACCTTGAACAGGGTGAGCCGGTGCGGGCCGAAACTGTGCAGCAGCGGCACGTCGGTGGCGTCGCGCCCGCGCGCGATGACGACGCGGCCGATGCGGGGCCGGTTGTGGCGCGGATCGAACGTGTACCATTTGCCGTCGAGGTAGACTTCCATCCAGGCCGAGAAATCCATCGGCGCCGGGTCGGCCGGCACGCCGATATCGCCGAGATAGCCGTTCACATAGCGCGCCGGAATGTTCATGCATCGGCAAAGCGCGATCGCCAGATGCGCGAAATCGCGGCACACCCCGACACGCTCCTCATGCGCCTGGGCCGCCGTGCGCGTGGCGCGCGCATAGCCGTAGCCGAAGGAAAGCCGGCTGTTGACGTAATCGACGATCGCCTGGACGCGTGCCCAGCCGGGCGGCAGCTGGCCGAAAAGCTGCCAGGCGGTGTCGCTGAGGTGATCGGTCTCGCAATAGCGGCTGCCGAGCAGATAGACCAGCACATCGTCCGGCAGTTCCGCGACCGGCGTTTCGTGCGCCAGCGTGTTCACCTCGTCGGTCTCGCCGCTGTCCTCGACCGCTGCGTCATAGAGGATGCGGAAGTTGCCTGCCGGCGCCGTGAAACGACGGCAGATATTGCCGTGGCGGTCGCAATAGGTTCGGGTCGGCACCGACGGCGAGGTCAGAAGCCGTGTCTGCCGCTTGATGTCGGCATGGCGGTCCGGATGGATGTCGAGAAGCGAGATGATCGGCGTCACGGCCGCGCATTCGATGGCGATTTCATAGCCGAGCCGGATCAGCATCGCATGCCCCCTTGATGATCTTGGAAAGACTGCCCGTTCAACGCCGCGAGCCGAAGCTTGTTCCCGTGCCGGGATGAAATGGCGGGCCTTTCGCCTTCTCAGGCGGTGCCGGCCGGTCTAAACTGGGCTTTGCGTTTCGCCCCTCCCGAAAACGATTCTCCAGGACATTCGATGTTTGCAGGCTCAAAATTCGCTGCCTTCCTGTTCGACATGGACGGCACGGTGCTCAACTCGATCGCCGCGGCAGAACGGGTGTGGGCAAAATGGGCGGAGCGTCACGGCCTCGACGTGACGAGCTTCCTGCCCACGATCCATGGCAAGCGCGCGATCGAGACGATCGCGGGACTGAAGCTGCCGGGCGTCGACGCCGTCGCCGAAGCCGATGCCCTGCTCAAGGCCGAGGCGGAGGACCTCGAAGGCATCGTCCCGATTCCTGGCGCCATCGCGTTTCTGCAATCGCTGCCGCCGGAGCGCTGGGCGATCGTCACTTCGGCGCCGCGCGAGCTGGCGCTGCTGCGCATCGAGGCGGCCGGTATTCCGGTTCCCGCCATGATGGTCACGGCGGAAGATGTCACTCATGGCAAGCCGGCGCCGGACTGCTTCCTGCTGGCGGCAAGCCGTCTCGGCGTCGAGGCGCGCGACTGCCTGGTCTTCGAGGATGCGCCAGCGGGCATCGCGGCAGGCGAGGCCTCCGGCGCGTCGGTGGTGGTGATCAGCGCCACGCATGTCCACCCGCTGGTCACGCCGCACCCGACAATCCGTTCCTATGACGAAATCGGCATCGCTACGGACGTCAGTGGCTGGATCGCGCTCGCGCCCGAGCGTGCGGTTGCTTAGAAGTCGGTGGCGAGCCCCTTCACCTCCCAGTCGCCGTAGCGGCCGGGCTCCTTGCCGCCGCGACCGCCGATTTCCTTCGGCAATTGCGCTTCGGCCGCTCGGTAGTTCCGGCGACGCGCTTCGGCTTCGGTCAACGCGCGCTGCGCCGCTGGGGTGAGCGTTTTTTGCGGCTCTTTGGTCGTTGCAACTGCTTCGGTTTTGCTGGGTTCTTCAGTCATGCGATACTCCCGCCGATTGAAACGAAGACCGGCGCCTCCCATCATATAGCCATGACGACAGAAGGATCGACCCCTATTCGCCACCCCCTCCGCCATCAGACCAGACGGATGGAACGATGAACACGCTTCGCACCGCCATGCTTCTTGCCGCGATGACGGCGCTGTTCATGGGCGTCGGTTATCTGATCGGCGGCTCGGGCGGCATGGTCATCGCGCTTCTGATCGCCGCCGGCACCAATTTGTTCAGCTATTGGAACGCCGACAAGATGGTGCTGTCGATGAACCGCGCCGTCGAGGTCGACGCGAAGAACGCGCCCGAATATTACGCGATCGTGCAGGCGCTGGCCAAGCAGGCCGGCCTGCCGATGCCGAAGACATATCTGATCGACAACCCGCAGCCCAACGCCTTCGCCACCGGCCGCAATCCGGAAAATGCTGCCGTTGCGGCGTCCACCGGCCTGCTCGAGCGGCTCTCCCATGAAGAGGTCGCGGCGGTGATGGCGCATGAGCTTGCCCATGTGCAGCATCGCGATACGCTGACCATGACGATCGTGGCGACGCTCGCCGGCGCCATCTCGATGCTCGGCAATTTCGCCTTCTTCTTCGGCGGCAGCCGCGAGAACAACAATCCGTTCGGCTTTGTCGGCGTGCTTGTAGCGATGATCGTTGCGCCACTCGCCGCGATGATCGTGCAGATGGCGGTGAGCCGCACCCGCGAATACGAAGCCGACCGGCGCGGCGCCGAGATCTGCGGCAACCCGTTGTGGCTGGCTTCGGCGCTCAACAAGATCGCTCGCGGCGCCGAACGGATCCCCAATGAGGATGCCGAGCGCAATCCGGCGATGGCGCATCTTTTCATCATCAATCCTCTGCATGGCGAGCGCATGGACAATCTGTTCTCGACCCACCCGAGCACCGAGAACCGCATAGCCGCGCTGCAGGAGATGGCGCGCGCGATGGGTGGCGCATCGCCGGCCGCCCGGCGCCGGGCTTCTCCGCCACCCATTCAGCCCGAGGAGCCGTCGGCGGGGCCATGGGGCAAGCCGGCGGACCCGCCGCCAGCGGAGGCTGAGCCGGCGCCGCCAAAGCCCAATCCCTGGGGCCGCAACCCGACCGGACCGCGCAATGTCCGGTCGAAGGGTCCCTGGTCGTGACGCCGCCGAGGCGCGGACAGTCAGGCAATCCGCAACACAGGGCTGGTGACGAGAACGTCGCCGGCCTTGCCGCACGCAAGGCGGCGGCGCGGCTGCTTGCCGCCGTCATCGATGCCGGCTCGCCGCTCGATGGGTTGACCGACAACGAGCATGGCCATCCGCAATACAAGGCGCTGGACGGCCGCGACCGGGCGCTGGTGCGCGCCATCCTGGTCACGGCGCTGCGCCACCGCATGACCATTGCCGGGCTGCTGTCCAAGCGCCTGGAAAAGCCGCTGCCGGCCAATGCCACGGCGCTCTCGCATATCCTCAATGTCGCCGCCGCGCAGATCCTGTTTCTGGATGTTCCCGACAGCGCCGCCGTCGACCTTGCCGTCACCCATGCCAAATCCGATCCGCGAACGCTGCGTTTCTCCGGGCTCGTCAACGGCGTGCTGCGTTCGCTGGCGCGCGCCAAGGAGGCTGAGCTTGGCCCGGCGCTTGCCGCCACCAGCGAGGCGCCGCAATGGTTCTCCGAGCGGCTGACCGCCGCTTACGGAGCCGACAAGGCGCGCGCCATCCTTGCCGCCCATCGCCACGAGGCGCCCGTAGACTTCACCGTCAAGGCCGATCCGGCGCTCTGGGCCGAGCGTTTGGGCGGCATCGTGCTGCCGACCGGAACCGTACGCGTCGAGAAGCTCGCCGCCAATGTCATCGACCTCCCCGGTTTCGCCGACGGCGCCTGGTGGGTGCAGGATGCGGCCGCAAGCCTGCCGGCACGCCTGTTCGGCGACATCAGAGGCCAGCGCGTCGCCGACCTGTGCGCCGCGCCCGGCGGCAAGACGGCGCAGCTTATCCTGGCCGGCGCAGAGGTGACCGCGATCGACACCTCGAAGAACCGGCTGGCGCGGCTCAGTCAGAATCTCGAGCGCCTTGGCCTGACCGCCGAGCTCGTCCAGACCGACCTCCTGGATTACCGGCCGGCACAATTGTTCGACGCCGTGCTGCTCGATGCGCCCTGCTCCTCGACCGGCACGGTGCGCCGCCACCCCGACGTGCCATGGACGAAGACCATGGCCGACGTCGAAAAGCTCGCCGACCTCCAGCGTCGGCTGCTTGCCCATGCCGTTACCCTCGTCAGGCCCGGCGGACGGATCGTGTTCTCCAACTGCTCGCTCGACCCGATCGAAGGCGAGGAGCTTTATCGCGATTTCCTCGCCGGGAGCCCCGGCGTCGTCGCCGATCCGATCCGGCCTGGCGAATTTGCCGGCGTCGATCCGTTTCTGACCCCGGAGGGTATGTTGCGCACCACGCCGGCCGACCTCGCGCTGGAAACGCCCGGGATTTCAGGCCTGGACGGCTTCTTTGCCGCGCGGATGAGACGGGCCGATTGAGACGTTATCTCATAAAATTTGCTGACTTTTTTAGCGACGGCACGGGCAAGGCGGCGTGAAGCGGTTCACTTCGGCGAAATCCGCCTTCGCATAAGTTCTTGAATCGCATAAGCTTGTGCTTGGGTTATGGGGACATCAGGAGGGCTATTGGCACTTGTTGCCGGCAGCACGACGCGTCTTTGGACGCTTGTCGCGAGGGAGTTCTGGCGCAAAACGCGCCGGCGCCTCCGCGCCGGGCCGGTCTATCGCTGGCGCTATTCCGGCCGCACGCCCGAGCGCGTCCTGATCGCGCCGCCGGATCTGCGGCTTGCCGATCCGCAGATCGCGCTGGAGATCTATTACGGCCGCTATCCTCTGTCGGGCCACTTGGTCGAGACCGGCGGCAAGTCGCCTTTTCAGCTCGACGTGCCCAATCGCGGCTGGCAGAAATCGTTGCATGGCTTCCGCTGGCTGCGCCACATGCGCGCCACCGGCACCGAGCTCGCCGCCGCCAACGCGAGAGCCCTGGTGACCGACTGGATCGCCATGCATGGCAACCAGATCTCCGGCATCGCCTGGGAGCCGGGAACGACGGCCAAGCGGGTGATCGCCTGGCTGCAGCACTCCTCGGTGGTGCTGCAGGGCGCCGAATTCCCTTTCTATCGCGCCTTCCTGAAATCGCTCGCCGTGCAGATCCGCTATCTCCGCTCGATGGTGCGCGAGATGCCCGATGGCGAGGCCAGGTTGCGCGCCCGCATCGCGCTCGCCTTCGCCGCGCTGTCCCTGCCGGCGCCGGCCTCGGCGCTGCGTGCCGCGACACGCAACCTGGCCGAGGAGCTCGAGCATCAGATCCTGCCCGATGGCGGCCATATCTCGCGCAAGCCGATGGCGGTGCTCGAGCTGCTGGCCGATCTTCTGCCGTTGCGCCAGACCTATGCCAACCAGGCCGAGGCGCCGCCGTCGGCCTTGATCGGCGCCATCGACCGGATGTTGCCGGCGCTGCGTTTCTTTCGCCATCAGGACGGCAGCCTTGCCCGCTTCAACGGCATGGGCGCCACCATCCACGACCGCATCGCCACCATCATGCGCCATGACGACACGGTGGGCGCGCCGCTGCTGCACGCGCCGCATTCCGGCTACGAGCGCCTGTCGATGGGCGGCGTGACGGTGATCGCCGACACCGGCCTGCCGCCGCCTGTCGACGTCTCCAACGCAGCACATGCCGGCTGCCTCGCCTTCGAGCTCTCCTCCGGGCGCCAGCACTTCATCGTCAATGCCGGCATCGACACTTACGGCGCCCCGGAATTCCGGCCGCTGGCGCGCGCCACCGCCGCGCATTCGACCGCGACGCTCAACGACACCTCGTCGGCGCGCTTCAGCCACTCGCTGCGCGTCAGCGACCTGTTGGGATCGCCACTGATCGGCGGCCCGCAGCATGTGCCCTGCAAGCGCCTCGACGAGAAGGGCATGCAAGGCTTCGTCGCCCGCCATGACGGCTATGTCCAGCAGTTCGGCTTCCTGCATGAGCGCGAGCTGAAGCTGACCAGCAACGGCAACGTGCTTGCCGGCCGCGATCGGTTCCTGCGCCCGGGCAATGCCGCGATCCGCAACAACGGCCGCGACTTCGTCACGGTGCGCTTCCACGTCCACCCGGACATCAGCCTGCTGCAGGACGACCACGACCGCCTGACGCTCGCTGGCGCGCAGGGCGACAGCTGGGTCTTCACCTGCGCCGAAGTGGTGCCGGAGGTCGAGGAATCGATCTACTTTGCCGGCCTGAGCGGCCCGCGCCGCAGCCGGCAGATCGTGCTCGCCTTCAAGGCCTCGGAAATCGCCGAGGTCCACTGGCAGCTGACCCGCACTGTTATTTCCGGCTATTCCGAAAACAACTGAGGCTGGCTGGCAAACGGCTGCGCGCCTGATCCCGGACTCACTTGATTTCCGGGGCTCATATGCTAGGGCCGGCCAACGTCCCTGCCAACAGCTCTGAAAGGCCGCCCGCCATGGCCGTGCCCACAAAAAACATTCCGGCGCCTGACCTCGTTCCGGTGCGCCGCGCGCTGCTTTCCGTCTTCGACAAGACAGGCTTGGTCGATTTCGCCAAGGCGCTCGCCGCCGCCGGGGTCGAGCTGGTTTCGACGGGCGGCACGGCAAAGGCCCTCGCCGGGGCGGGCCTGGCGGTCCGCGACGTTTCCGACCTCACCGGTTTTCCCGAGATCATGGACGGGCGGGTGAAGACCTTGCATCCGTCGGTGCATGGCGCGCTGCTCGGCATCCGAGACGACGCCGAGCATGCCAAGGCGATGCACGACCACAACATCGAGCCGATCGATCTCGTCGTCTGCAATCTCTATCCGTTCGAGGACGTCCGCCGCTCCGGCGCCGGCTATGCCTCGATCGTCGAGAACATCGACATCGGCGGGCCGGCGATGATCCGCGCCTCGGCCAAGAACCACGCCTACGTCGCCATCGTCACCGACCCGGCCGACTATGCTTCCGTCGTCAGCGCGCTGGAGATGAATCTGGGCTCGCTGTCGCTCGATTTCCGCAAGATGCTGGCGGCCAAGGCCTTTGCCCGCACCGCCACCTATGACGCCGCGATCTCCGGCTGGTTCGCCGAGGCGCTGGAGATCGAGCACCCGACATGGCGCGCGTTCGGCGGCCGGCTCGACCAGGTGATGCGCTATGGCGAGAACCCGCATCAGGGCGCAGGCTTCTACCTGTCGGGAGACAAGCGGCCGGGCGTGGCAACGGCAAAGCAGTTGCAAGGCAAGCAGCTCTCCTACAACAACATCAACGACACCGACGCCGCTTTCGAGTTGGTCGGCGAGTTCGATCCGGCGCGCTCGGCGGCGGTCGCCATCATCAAGCATGCCAACCCCTGCGGCGTTGCCGAGGGCTCATCGCTGAAGGCGGCCTACGCCAAGGCGTTGGAATGCGACCCGGTCTCGGCCTTCGGCGGCATCGTCGCCATGAACCGCATCCTCGACGCCGAGGCGGCGGAAGAGATCGTCAAGACCTTCACCGAGGTCATCATCGCGCCCGACGCCACCGACGAGGCCGCCGCGATCGTCGCGGCGAAGAAGAATTTGCGCCTGCTGGTCACCGGCGGCCTGCCCGATCCCCGCGCCGCCGGCACGACGGTGAAATCCGTCGCCGGCGGACTGCTGGTGCAAGGCCGCGACAATGCGGTCGTCGACGATCTCGAGCTCAAGGTGGTGACGAAGCGCGCGCCGACGCCGGCTGAGATGGCCGACCTCAAATTCGCCTTCCGCATCGCCAAGCATGTCAAGTCCAACGCCATCGTCTATGCCAGGGACGGCGCGACCGTCGGCATCGGCGCCGGCCAGATGAGCCGCGTCGATTCCTCGCGCATCGCCGCCCGCAAGGCGCTGGACGCTGCCGAAGCGGCGGGCCTCGCCGAGCCGCTGACCAAAGGCTCGGTCGTCGCCTCGGACGCCTTCTTCCCCTTCGCCGACGGCCTCTTGTCGGCAATCGAAGCCGGCGCCACGGCGGTCATCCAGCCCGGCGGCTCGATGCGCGACGAGGACGTCATCGCCGCCGCCGACGAGCACGGCATAGCCATGGTGTTCACCGGGGTGAGGCATTTCAGGCATTGATGCGCTTCTTCCTTCTCCCCTTGTGGGAGAAGGTGTCGCCGAAGGCGACGGATGTGGGGTGTTCCAGAAGACACCAGCCTCTCACTCCGCTGGAACACCCCTCATCCGTCTCGGCGCTACGCGCCGATCCACCTTCTCCCACAAGGGGAGAAGGAAAAGTCGTACTACGCCTACCGCTTATCCGCCGGATAGGGTGTCCCCGCCAGGATCGCCATGCCGATGCCGAGGAACAGGATGATCGCCGCCATGCCGAGCCGGGGCGAATCGCTGATGGTGGTGATGCTCGCCACCATGAACGGCGCCAGGAAGCTCGTTGCCCGACCAGCCAACGCATAGATGCCGAAATAGCGGCCGGACTCGGCGGCGGTCACGCTGCGCGCCATGTAGGACCGCGACGAGGCTTGCACCGGCCCGAAGGCGAGCCCGATCAGCAGGCCGTAGAGGATATAGGCTTTCTCGGCCGCTGTGCCGAACAGGCCGCCGGAATCGGCGGTCGGCAGGGGGATCAGGCCGAGCAGCGTGAAGCCCGGTCCGGTGGAGACGACGCCGATGGTGGCGACCGACAGCATCACCAGCGCGATCATCACCACATGCTTCGAGCCCAGCGCTGTATCGAGCCGTGCCGCGATCCAGCAGCCGAAGATGGCGACGACATTGAGGATGATGCCGAACAAGCCGATCTCGGTGATCGACCACTGGAACATGCCGGCTGCGAACGTGCCGCCGAGTGCCAGCAGCGCATTGACGCCGTCCTGATAGATCATGCGGGCCAAGAGGAAGCGCAGGATGCCGCTGCGCTGGCGCACTTCCACCAGGGTGGACTTCAGCTCGGACAGGCCCTCGCGCACCGCCGGGCCGATCGGGATCCCCTTGGTGGCGTCCGGCGTGAATAAAAACATCGGCAGGATGAACAGGAAATACCAGCCGGCCGACATCGGCCCGGTGAAGCGCGCGTCCTCGCCGAGTTTCGGATCGAGTCCGAACAACGGATCAAGGCCGATGAGCGTCTTGCCGGTCTCGAGATTGCCGGCCAGGAACAGCACCACGAAGATCAGCGCGATCATGCCGCCGAGATAGCCAAGGCCCCAAGCCATGTTGGAGATCCGGCCGATCTCTTCCTTCGGCACCAGCCGCGGCATCATGGAATCGTTGAACACGGTGGAGAATTCGGCCGCCACCGAAGCCAGCGAGAACAAGAGCACGACCAGGAAAAGGTTGGAGCCCGGCGCCGCGAACCACAAAAGCGTGAGGCTGGCGATCTTGATGGCCGCGAAAAAAGCGATCCACGGCTTGCGCGGTCCGGTCTGGTCGGCGATCGAGCCGAGCACCGGCGACAGCACCGCGATGACCAGGCCCGCGGCGGCAATGCCGTAGCCCCACGCGGCCTGCCCGGCAGTCGGATCGCTCGCCATGCGCGAGACAAAATAGGGTCCGAAGATGAAGGTGGTGACAACTGTGAAGAAAGGCTGCGCCGCCCAGTCGAAGAACATCCAGCCCCAGATGCCGCGGCCCGATGCCCGCTGCACTGTCTCTACCGCCACCATGCTGATTCCCCTGGCACCGCTCGCGTCGGGCGCCATGTCTGCATGTTTTCAGCCAGCGATGCAAATGGACAAGCGCCGGTTCCTCGCCCCACGCAGTGGGTTACGCTATGCACACATCTTCTGTGACTGGCGCGACTGATCAGGCCGAAGCTTGATTGCCACGTGGTTCCCCCAATCCGTCGCTGCTTCGCAGCGCCACCTTTCCCCCTCCGGAGGGAAAGGAAGGGAGCGTTGCTGGACCAGCAGACGGCAAAAAGCTTGGCGCCTTTCCTCTACCCCGTCGATCGGGGGAGAGGTGGCTCGACGAAGCCGAGACGGAGTGGGGGTCGACCAGCGCGGCATAAGACAATGCATGCGAGGAACCCAAGCAAACTCTCACATCCCCGTCAGGTCGCTCATCAGGCCCGATGCCACCGACAGCCGCGACACGGTGATGTCGCCGCCTTCGGTCAGCGCCTGCAGCCGCTCGCGGATGCGCGCGACACGGTCGCCGCCGGCTTCCAGCCAAGCCCCGACCGGATCCGCCGTCGTGCCGTGCGCGGTGAGCGCCGCCACCGCGATGCCGCGCCGCGCCACGCCGATCGTGTCGGCCGCGCGCGACAGCGCCAACTGGTCGTAATAGTCCGGCGGCATGATCGAGCGCGCGGCTTCCTCGACGCGCGGGATGCGGAAGGCATCGCTGACGGCGAAGAAGGCCTTGGCCGCGCTGACGATGTCGGCATTGGCCGTGCGCGCGGTGAGCGCGACGTCGGGGATCAATTCGGCCACTTCGGCCAGAGCGAGCTGCCCGGCGAGCTTCTCCGGCGCGCCGCTCTTGGACAGACCGTGCCGCCGCTCCTCGACGCGTTCACGCGAGAAGGCCGGCAGCAGCGAGAGAAGCTTCGGCTCGAGCGCCTTGCGCGCCTCCTGCAATTCGGCGATGCGCTGGCCAAGCGGCGCGGAGCCGGCTTCGTGCTTCAGGTACCAGCCGCTGGTCACAAAGATAAGCCGGCTGATCGCTTGATAGAGATCGAGCTGGACCTGCCCGTCGATATGGTTGTCGAGCGCGTCGATCTCGCGATAGAGCGCAGGCAGCGCGAAGCCGTCGCGGACCATGGCGAAGATGCGCACCACATCGGCCGCCGTGCGGCCCGTGGCTTCCTGCAGCCGGTTGACGAAGGACGGTCCGCCGCGATTGACCAGGTCATTGGCGAGCACGCGCGCGATGATCTCGCGCCGCAGCCGGTGTTCGCGGATCTCGCCGGCGAATTTCCTCGCCATGCGTTCCGGGAAATAACCCATCAGATCGCGATCGAAATGCTGATCGTCCGGCACGTCGCTGACGACGATATCGGAGAACAGCACGATCTTGGCATAGGCGAGCAGCACGCCGAGCTCGGCCCGGGTCAGCGGCTCGCCGCGCGCCTCGCGTTCGGCAAGCGCAGCCGGCGAAGGCAGCGTCTCGACCGCCCGGTCGAGCAGGCCGCGCGCTTCCAGCGCCGACATGAAGCGCGCCTGGTGCGCGATGTCGGCAAGCCCGCGCTTGCGCGCCAGCGAAAGCGCCAGCGTCTGCTGATAGTTGTTGGCGAGCACCAGCGCGCCCACCTCGTCGGTCATCTCGGCAAGCAGCTTGTTGCGCGCCGGCCTCGCCAGCGAGCCTTTGCGCATCGCCGACGCCAGCGCGATCTTGATGTTGACCTCGACGTCGGAACAGTTGACGCCACCCGAATTGTCGATGGCGTCCGAGTTGCAGCGGCCGCCATTCATGCCGAACTCGATGCGCGCCCGTTGCGTGACGCCGAGATTGGCGCCCTCGCCGATGACTTTCGCCCGGACATCGAGCGCCGTGACGCGGACGGCGTCGTTGGCGCGGTCGCCAACATCGGCGTTGCTTTCGCCTGAAGCCCGCACATAGGTGCCGATGCCGCCGAACCACAAAAGGTCGACCGGCGCCTTGAGGATGGCGTTCATGATCTCGACCGGCGTAGCCGTGGTCTTGGCGAGGCCGATCGCGGCGGCCGCGGCCTGCGGCAGCGTGATCGATTTCTGGTTGCGCGAGACGATGACGCCGCCTTCCGACAGCTTCGACTTGTCGTAGTCCTGCCAGGACGAGCGCGGCAGCGCGAACATGCGCTGCCGCTCGACCATCGAGGCGGCCATGTCCGGATCGGGATCGATGAAGATGTCGCGATGGTCGAAGGCGGCGATCAGCCTGGTGGCCGGCGACAACAGCATGCCGTTGCCGAACACGTCGCCCGACATGTCGCCGACGCCGACCACAGTGAAGGGCGAGGTCTGGATGTCGCGGTTCATCTCGCGGAAATGCCGCTTCACCGCTTCCCAGGCGCCCTTGGCGGTGATGCCCATCTTCTTGTGGTCGTAGCCGGCCGAGCCGCCGCTGGCGAAGGCGTCGTCCAGCCAGAAATGGTGTTTTTCGGAAATGGCATTCGCGGTGTCTGAGAAGGTCGCCGTGCCCTTGTCGGCGGCGACGACGAAATAGGGATCGTCCTGGTCGCGCCGTACCACATCGGCCGGCGGGATGACGCCGTCGACGCCGATATTGTCGGTGATCGAAAGCAGGCTGGAGACGAAGTTCTTGTAGGCCGATGTGCCGGCTTCGAAGATGGCGTCCCGCCCGGCGCTCATCGGCAGTTTCTTCGGATAGAAGCCGCCCTTGGCGCCGACCGGCACGATGACTGCATTCTTGACCTGCTGCGCCTTCACCAGGCCCAGCACCTCGGTGCGGTAGTCCTGGGCGCGGTCCGACCAGCGCAGGCCGCCGCGCGCCACCGGGCCGAAGCGCAGATGCACGCCTTCCACCTCGGAGCCGTAGACGAAGATCTCGCGCCATGGCCGCGGCGCCGGCAGTCCCTCGACCGCCTGCGAATCGAGCTTGATGGCGAGCGACTGCCCTTTCTGTTTCGTATCGGCTACGAAATGATTGGTGCGCAGCGAGGCTTCGATGAGGTTGAGATAGCGGCGGATGATGGTGTCGTCGTCGATATTGGGCACCTCCTCCAGCGCATCCTTGATCTTGGCCTTGAGGTGCTTGGCCGCGACCGCGCCTTCGCCTTCGGCCGCCGGACCGAGCCGGGCGACGAACAGCGCGTGCAGGCCGCGCGCGATCTCGGGATAGCGATTGAGCGCGGCGGCGATGAAATCCTGGCTCTGCGGAATGCCGGCCTGCTGCAGATAGCGGCCATAGGCGCGCAGGATGGCGATCTCGCCAGACCACAGGCCGGCGGTCTGGGCCAGGCCGTTATAGCTGTCATTGTCGACATCGCCGCGCCAGACCGACAGGAAGGCGTCTTCGAACAACGCGCCGCCATCGGAGATGTCGATACGCGCGCCATAGCTGTTCTCCAGCTCCATGTCGTGGATGAAGACTTTGCCGGAGCCGGTGTCGGCGACCTCGAAGGTGCGCTCGCTGATGACGCGGAAGCCGATATTTTCGAGCACCGGCACGCGCCGCGACAGCGCGACAGGGCTGCCGAAATGATAGATCTTCAAAGCCGCCTGGTGCGGCTTCTGGTCGGCATGGCGGTAATAGTCGATGGCGATCGGATTGTCGGCCCCGATCTTCGCGATGCGACCGGCATCGGCCAGCGCCACGGCGGCCGAGAAGCTGTCGCGATAGCTTTCGGGGAAACGCGCCGCGATCGCCTTCAGCGCCGGGTCGCTGCCGGCCGCCTCCGCGGCTTCGGCGAGCGCGTCCTCCCAAGTGCGCACGATGTCGCGAATCGCCGCCTCGATCGCCGACTGCTCGACCTTCGGGGTCTTACCGCCGGAACGGCCGATGATGAAATGCACGCGCGCCAGCCCGCCTTCCGGGAAGGCCGGGTAATAGGCCGACAGACGGCCCTCGAACACCGTCTTGAGATAGGTGCCGACCTTCTCGCGCACGACGCTGTCGTAGCGGTCGCGCGGTACGAAGACGATGATCGAGACGAAGCGGTCGAACTGGTCGACGCGTACCAGCGCCCGCACGCGCGGCCGCTCGATCAGCCCGAGTATGGCGCTGGCATGCTTGCGCAGGATGGGAATGGGAACCTGGAACAGCTCGTCGCGCGGATAGCTTTCCAGGATGTTGATCAGCGCCTTGCCGGAATGATCGTGCGGATCGAAGCCGGATTTCGAGATCACGGTCTCGGCCTTGGAGCGCAGATAGGGGATCTTCATCACCGAGCGCGTGTAGGCGGTCGAGGTGAACAGGCCGACGATGCGCAGCTCGCCCGCGAGCGCCCCCTTCGACGTGTAGGTCTTGATGCCGATGTAATCGAGATAGATGCGGCGATGCACCGACGACTTGGCATTGGCCTTGGTGACGATCAGCGGCTCCGGCCCGTGCAGGAAGGCGCGGATTTCCGGCGTCGTCGTCACCGCCTCGGTGCCGCGCCTCAACACCAGCACATCCGGATCCGACAGGATGCCCAGGCCGGGTTTGTCGGCGCGCTCCAGCGAGCCGCTTTCCTCGCCGCCGGTATATTTGAACTCGCGCATGCCGAGGAAGGTGAAATTGTCGTCGCGCAGCCATTCGAGGAAGGCGATCGCCTCGGCGACGCTCTTCTTGTCGAGCGGCACCGCCGAATAGCGGAATTCGGAAATCGCCTGGTCGAGGCGGGCGAGCATCCGCTTCCAGTCGACGACGGCCGCCCGGACCTGCGAAAGCACCTTGTGCAGCCGCCCGGTGAGGCTCTTGGCCTGCTCGGCGGTCAGCCGCGGGATATGAACATGGACGACGCTCAGCCGGTCGTCATCCTCCTTGCCGCCGTCGCTAAGCACCTCGACCACACCGGTCTTGCCGTGGCGGACGGTGACGATCGGATGGGTGACCAAGGTCGGCTCACCGCTTGTCTCGGTGATTTCGCCGAGGATGGAATCGAACAGGAACGGCATGTTGTCGTTGACGACGGTGATGACCGTGACCGGCCGGCCGTCGCAGGCAACGCCCGAATCGGCTTCGACGGCAACGACGCTCTCGCCCTTCCTGTGGCTGGCGACTGCTTGGGCGGCGAGCTCGCCGGCGCGCTCGAGGTCGGCCACGTCATAGGCCGCGATGTCCTCGGCGGGCGCCCGCGCCAGCAGATAGTCGGCAAGCCTTGCGGGTTTCTCCTCCGCTTTCGCGGCGGCGGCTTTCCTCTTCGGCTTGGATTTCACGCTGGCCATGACGCTTAGTCCCTCCCGTTATATGCTTTTGCGACTATGGTAGCCAGATGACCGCCGTTTGGCGACAAAGGTTTGACGGCGCTTAAAAAAATTCCAACCGACGCCATCACAGCGCGAGGAGAACAGTCATGACCGGCAAAGTAACCGCGCTCGACCTTGTCCAGGCGGAGCTCGGCGAGGCGACGAAAGCCTATTTCGACAAATGCCGGGAGAAGCTCGGCCTCGTGCCAAACGTGCTTCTCGCCTACGCCTTCGACGAGAAGAAGCTGCGCGCCTTCACTGACATGTATAACGACCTGATGCTGGGCGAGTCCGACTTGTCGAAGCTGGAGCGCGAGATGATCGCCGTGGTCGTCTCCTCGATCAACCACTGCTTCTATTGCCTGACCGCGCATGGCGCGGCGGTGCGCCAGCTGTCGGGCGAACCGGCCTTCGGCGAGATGATGGTGATGAATTTTCGCGCCGCCGATCTGTCGGACCGGCAGCGCGCCATGCTCGAATTCGCTGTGAAGCTGACCGAGGAGCCGGCTAAAATCGTCGAGGCCGATCGCGCCGCCTTGCGCCAGGCCGGCTTCACCGACCGCGACATCTGGGACATCGCCTCGACTGCCGCCTTCTTCAACATGTCGAACCGGGTGGCGGCCGCCGTCGACATGCGGCCCAACCCCGAATACCACGCCATGGCAAGGTGAGCTCGTTACAGTAGACTCAACTTAACATCGATTGCCTGTTTTTCGTTTTGGTCCGATGATCAGGATTGCGGCAAGGCCGCATATCGGATTGCGGCATCACTGCATATCGCAAGCGGCGTGGCCGCATGCCGGTTCGACGTCGCCGACAAGGGAGGAGAACATGGCGAAATTTCTCTATGTCTATCATGGTTCCGGCAAGATGCCGACCGACGAAGCCGAACGCAAAGCGGCGATGGATGCCTGGACCGGCTGGTACGACAAGCTCGGCTCGGCCGTGGTCGACGGCGGCAATCCGGTCGGCATGTCGAAGACGGTGCTGCCCGGCGGCAAGATCGAGAACAATGGCGGCAGCAATCCGACCGCCGGCTACACCATCGTCGAAGCCAAGGATATCGACGATGCCGTCGCCAAAGCCAAGGACTGCCCGATCCTGATGGACCCGGCTTTCACCGTCGAGATCGCGCCGATCATCGAGATGATGTGAGGCCGGCGCTCTATCGCGCGGCGATAGCGGCGGCGGCGCCCGCCATCGTCGTAGCGCTGACGCGGTTGGCGATCTTCATGGCGCGCTTGCTCTTCAGCAGCCGGCGCGCCTGGGAGGCGGCCAGCACCCAGGCGAGATCGATGACGATCAGCACGAGCGCCATGGTCAGCGTCAGCTCGACCCAGCCGATCACGCTGACCGAAGCCAGATCGATGATGGTCGGCAGCAGCGCCAGATAGAACATCATGATTTTCGGATTGCCGAGTGTCACCGCCATGCCGGCAAGGAAAAGTTTCAGGGGCGAGTCCTCGCGCGGCATCTCGCCCTCCTTCGCCTCGACCGGCGCCGTCCACATCTTGAACGCGAGATAAGCAAGGTAGGCCACGCCAACCCATTTCACGACGACGAAGGCGTAATGGAAGGTTTGCGCCACGACGGCGAGCCCGAACACCGCCAGCGAAAGCCAGACGCCCTCGCCGATCCACATCGCCAGCAGGAACGGGAAGACGTCGCGGAACCCTTTCGAGATCACCCGTGCCACCAAGGCTGCGATCGACGGGCCGGGCGAACCGGCGGCGACAAAGAGCGCGGCGGCGAAGATCAGCAACGAGGCGAGATGCATGGGGTCGCTCCCTATAAGAAATAAAGAACGATAGCCGATCGTACTAGATTTGGCACGCCCAACAAGGCGCGAACGTTGATCAAGGCGACAACAACTGCCAGCGCCGGCGCCGCCCCTCATCTGGCTGCCGCCATCTTCTCCCCGTAAACGGGGCGAAGGGACATGGCGCCGACGATTTCGCCAGTCGCGAACGTTGCAGAAAGAGCGCCGGCGTCGCGGCCAGCCTCTTTCTCCCCGTTTACGGGGAGAAATGCCCGGCAGGGCAATGAGGGGCAGCGCCAACCTCGGCCCCCTAAACCTTGCCCCTTCGTCAACGTCCCGCTAGAAGACCCATCCCGACGTCCATTTCGAGCATCACTTTGCCTCAGTAATCGCCGGTCTCGCCAACTCCTCTGAATGCACCGCAGGCGCAGCTTTAGCGCCCCTGCATCTGTTCACGTGTTCTTCAGGCGGCGGTTCGAGACCGGTTTGGCATTGCTGAGCCGCCGTCGCGTGCAATCCGCGCCGACGCCTGACTTTCAAACACGCAGTCTTCGCCACGCCGTGGCCCGTGAGGGCATCTCGGACATCGCCGGCCTGAGGGACTTCCCGACGGGAAGGGCCTACCGGCATGTCTCGAGCCTTGTGCGCACGCTGGACGATTGCGCCCGCAATCGCGCCTCGACCTCTCATCAATTGCAATCGCTGCGGCGGCTTCAAGCCTTATCGATGCGGCGGGAAATTCCGCGTCAATGCCAACGGCAAGCGCATTGACGTCTGGCTGATCTATCGCTGCGTCGACTGCGACAATTCCTGGAATTTCCCCATCCTGGAACGGCGAAACCGCCGCGACATCGAGCCGGCGCTGCTCACCGCGCTTGAAAGCAACGATCCAGGCCTTGTCCGCCGCCACGCCTTCGATGGCGCGATGCTGCGCGACCGGGCTGGCCGGATCGAAGAATCGCCCGAAGTCACGGTTCGAAAGGAGCTTCTGGCCGGCGAGCCGGGGCGCGCGAGCGCGCTCGCGCTCGAACTTCGGCTCGAGAGCGCGACGCCTTTGCGGCTCGACCGCCTGCTTGCCGGCGAGCTCGGCCTTTCGCGGTCAAGGCTTCAGGCCCTGGACGACCGGAAGCAATTGACCGTCGAGCCCGATGGCGGAAGGGCCTTGCGCAAGCCCGTGCGCGATGGCCTGGCGGTGCGCATTGACCTGGCCGGGGATGCGGATTGCGCCGCGATCCTCTCGGCCGCGTGCTGCTGAAACAAAAAGAGGGAGCACCCGCTCCCTCTTGTACCTTCTCTGAAAATTTACGCCGCGCCCATCACCTTGGCGGCCTTCTCGAAACGCTTGCGCTCGTTCGGGTCGAGATGGAGCTTGCGCAGGCGGATGGTCTTCGGCGTCACCTCGACCAGCTCGTCGTCCTGGATCCAGGCGAGCGCCCGCTCCAAGGTCATGCGGATCGGCGGCGTCAGCTTCACCGCTTCGTCCTTGCCGGCGGCGCGGATGTTGGTGAGCTTCTTGCCCTTGAGCACGTTCACTTCGAGGTCGTTGTCGCGCGAATGGACGCCGATGATCATGCCCTGATAGACCTTGACGCCCGGATCGATGATCATCGGGCCGCGGTCTTCCAGGTTCCACATCGCATAGGCGACCGATTCGCCCTGCTCGTTGGAGATCAGCACGCCATTGGTGCGGCCGGGCAGCTCGCCCTTATACGGCTCGTAGGCAAAGAACAGCCGGTTCATCACGGCGGTGCCGCGCGTGTCGGTCAACAATTCGGACTGATAGCCGATCAGGCCGCGCGTCGGGGCATGGAAAACCAGGCGCTGGCGGTTACCGCCGGACGGGCGCAGCTCGACCATCTCGGCCTTGCGCTCCGACATCTTCTGCACGACGACGCCGGCATGCTCCTCGTCAACGTCGATAACGACTTCCTCGACCGGCTCCAGCAGCTGGCCGTCCTCGCCCTTCTGCATGACGACGCGCGGACGCGACACGGCAAGCTCGAAGCCTTCGCGGCGCATCGTCTCGATCAGCACGGCGAGCTGCAATTCGCCGCGGCCGGACACGAAGAAGGAATCCTTCTCCGCCGATTCCTCGATCTTCAGCGCGACATTGCCTTCGGCCTCGCGCAGCAGCCGGTCGCGGATGACGCGGCTGGTCACCTTGTCGCCCTCGGTGCCGGCAAGCGGCGAGTCATTGACGAGGAAGGACATGGTCACGGTCGGCGGATCGATCGGCTGCGCATGCAGCGGCTCGCTCACCGCCGGATCGCAGAAGGTGTCGGCGACGGTGCCTTTCGACAGGCCGGCGATGGCCACGATGTCGCCCGCCTGCGCTTCCTCGATCGGCTGGCGCTCGAGGCCGCGGAACGCGAGGATCTTGGAAATGCGGCCGGTCTCGATCTGCGTGCCGTCATGGTGCAGCACCTTGACCGCCTGGTTGGCCTTCAGCGTGCCGGACTCGATGCGGCCGGTTATGATGCGGCCGAGGAACGGATTGGCCTCGAGGATGGTGCCGATCATGCGGAACGGGCCGGGATGGACCGTCGGCGCCGGCACATGCTTGACGACCAGGTCGAACAGCGGTGCAAGACCTTGGTCCTTCGGACCCTCGGGGTTTTCCGAAACCCAGCCGTCGCGACCCGAACCGTAGAGGATCGGGAAGTCGAGCTGCTCGTCGGTGGCGTCGAGCGCGGCGAAGAGGTCGAACACCTCGTTGACCACTTCGATATGGCGGGCATCCGGACGGTCGATCTTGTTGATGACGACGATCGGGCGCAAGCCGACCTTGAGCGCCTTGCCGACGACGAATTTGGTCTGCGGCATCGGCCCTTCGGCGGCGTCGACGAGCACGATCGCCGAATCCACCATCGACAGGATGCGCTCGACCTCGCCGCCGAAATCGGCGTGTCCGGGCGTGTCGACGATGTTGATGCGGGTGCCATGCCAGTCGACCGAGGTCGCCTTGGCCAGGATGGTGATGCCGCGTTCCTTTTCGAGGTCGTTGGAATCCATGGCGCGCTCGGCGACGCGCTGGTTGTCGCGGAAGGCGCCGGACTGTTTCAGGAGTTGGTCGACCAGGGTGGTCTTGCCATGGTCGACATGCGCGATGATCGCGATATTGCGGAGGTTCATTGTCTGGTCTCGGGAGCGTTGCAGGCAGCAGGCCCAGAGGCGCCGCCTTTTTCGGTTGCGCGGCTCATACAAGGTTTTTCGCAATTGCGAAAGGGGAGGCCCGACCCCAAATACATGGTCACCGATTCTTAAACGTCTTGGTGTGAAATGATTCCGTTAACCAAGGCGGAACCTTTGAGGGGCCGGACAGTTCCATGTTCATGACCGATCAGATGTCCAGATTGCGTCCGGTTTTCGCGTGGGCGGCGCTTGGCGTGCTCGTCGCGGCCGGTGCCGCGCAGTCGGCGGCTGCCCTTCGGCAAGCCGACCCGATCGTACCGCCCGACGCCAGGACCGCGCAGCAGATGTTCGCCGACGCCCCCGACGGCGTCGACCCGATCGTCACCGGCCCGGTCAGCGCCGCCTTCAAGCAACGCCAGAAGGATGCCAACTGCGACACCGCAGTCTGGCCGAAGATTCCCACGGCTTGCTATCCGGATTGACGCTCTTGACGGCATTTCCGAGTTCAGTTCTGGACTGTCACGGCGCTTTGACATCGCGGCATTAGGCCGAGCGACTGCTGGGTCCAGGGTGTGTTGAGATTCAGGTTAGGCCGGGCCGAGAACGGTGGTTTCCGAGAACCGGAGCGGAGCGTACTTAAAGTACGTGAGCACCGGAAGCGCAGGAAACCATTGTTCGCAGGCCGGCATCACCTGAATATCAACGCAGCCTAAGCCGACCGCACCGGATCGAGCGTAACCTTGTAAAGCTCGTTGTCGTCGCGATCCATCAGCCGCACGGTGAGCTGTTCCGTCGCGCCGGAAATGTCGACCAGACCGAAGAACTGCAGCCCGGCCGACGGCGGCAGGTTCTGGCCCTGCTCGGCGGTTGGCGCCTTGATGAATTTCAGCTCCGGCCCGAAGGTCATGTCGAGGTCGTTGGGGCCGAAGGTGCCGGCGTGGATCGGGCCGGAGACGAATTCCCAGAACGGATTGAAATCCTGGAACTGCGCCTTGTCGGGATTGTAGTAATGCGCCGCGGTGTAGTGGACGTCGGCGGTCAGCCACACCGTGTTGGTGATGCCGGCATTCTTGATGAAACGCAGCACGTCGGCGAATTCCAACTCGCGGCCTTTCGGCACGCCATTGTCGCCGTTTGCGACCGCCTCGGCACCGGCCTTCTTCGCCGCGTCGTTCCAGACGACCAGGCCAAGCGGCATGTCGGCGGCGATGACCTTCCACGTTGCCCTGGAATTCGCCAGCTCGCGCTTCAGCCACTTGGACTGCTCCTCGCCGATCATGCGCGACTTCGGCGTCAGCGTCTCTTCCATGTCGGGGCCGTTCGGGCCGCGATAGGAACGCATGTCGAGGAAGAACACGTCGAGCAGCGGCCCATGCGAGACCTTGCGGTAGACGCGGCCCGGTTCCGACGGCTCGTAACGGATGGTCGTCATTTCATGGAAGGCGCGAGCCGCCCTGGCCGCCAGCACATGGATCGACTTTTCCTTGTAGCGGTCGTCGGCGGTCAGGTCCTTCGAATCCGACCAGTTGTTGAGCACCTCGTGGTCGTCCCACTGGTAGAAGGTCGGGCAGATGGCCGACAGGCCAAGCACATGCTTGTCCATCATGTTGTATTTCCACTGGTCGCGGTATTCGTCCAGCGTCTCGGCCACCTTGCGCTTGCCGTCGATCATGACGACGTTCTTCCACTTGCCGCCGCCGGGCAGGTCGACCTCGTCCTTCATGGCGCCGTCGGCATAGATGGTGTCGCCGGAATGCAGGAAGAAGTCCGGCGTGTGCTTGGCGATGGTCGAATAGGTCTTCATGCCGGTCTCGTCGATGCCCCAGCCCTGACCGGCGGTGTCGCCCGACCAGGCGAAGCGCACATCGCGCTTGGACGACGGCGCGGTACGGAAACGGCCGACGATCGGCTCGGACACGGCATTGATGTCGGAAAGATCGGCAGCAGTCATGCGGTAGAAGATGTCCTGGTCCGAGGCGAGATCGGTGAGCAGCCGCTTCACCGTGTAGTCGCTGGCCGGCGAGGTATCGAGCGCCGCCAGCCGCGTCGCATTGGCGAAGCTTTCGGTCGTCGACACTTCATACATCACGCGGGCCGGACGATCGGTGCGGGTCCAGACCATGCCCGAGATGGCGTCGACGTCGCCGGACTGGACGCCATGCGTGAAGGCCGGACGCTGGCTGGCGCGGGAATAATAGGGCAGCGCCAGACCGGAGGCGCCGACAAGGCCGAAGGCGCTGGCCGAAGTGACGAAAGCGCGGCGGGTGAGCGAAAGCTTGTTCATGGCTGTCTCCGGGATGGCATTGAGCGGGACCGCCAAGCTCTCGCTTCAATGTTTCAGGCGCATATCGGAACCATGAAGTTTTGATAACAGTCGACATCTTCCTTCTCCCCTTGTGGGAGAAGGTGGATCGGCGCGCAAGCGCCGAGACGGATGAGGGGTGTTCCAGCGGAGTGAGGCGTCGGTGTTCCCTGGAGCACCCCTCATCCGGCCGCTTCGCGGCCACCTTCTCCCACAAGGGGAGAAGGGAAAGTCGCGCCTCAAGCCGCCTGCGGCTCCGGCTCGAAAGCCGGCCTGTCGGTGTTGATCAAGAGCGAAATACAAGCCGCCGCGATGCCCGTCATGCCGGCAATCAGGAAGGCCAGCTCGTAATTGCCCTGCAGTTCGCGCATCGTGCCGCCGAAGGCGGCGGCGGCCGCGGCGCCCACCTGGTGGCCGGCGACGATCCAGCCGAACACGATCGGTCCGCTGCGATCGCCGAACGCCTCGTTGGCAAGCCGCAGCGTCGGCGGCACGGTGGCGATCCAGTCGAGCCCGTAGAGCACGGCGAAGATGACCAGGCTGGTAGCCGAGAAGCCGGAATAGGGCAGGTAGATCAGCGACAGACCGCGCACCGCGTAATAGACGCCGAGCAGCTTGCGCGGATCGAAACGGTCGGTGAGCCAGCCGGACAACGTCGTACCGATCAGGTCGAAAATGCCCATCATCGACAACAGCCCGGCTGCCTGCACCTCGCCGATGCCCATATCGCCGCAGAAGGCGATGAGATGCGTGCCGACGAGTCCATTGGTGGTGAAGCCGCAGACGAAGAAGGTGGCGAACAGATACCAGAACACCCGCGTGCCCGCCGCGCGGCGCAGCGTGTTCAGCGTGTGCGCCAGGAAATTGCCCTGCGATGCCGGCGACACCGGCGGCACGTCGTCGGCATCGGCGCCGTAACGAACCTGGCCGATCGAAGCGGGGCGCTCCGGCACCAGCAGCAAGACGAAGGGTATCAGCGCGGCGGTGGCCAGCGCCACGGCGATCGCCACCGGCTTCCAGCCGCCGCTCTGCGCCAGCGAGGCGATGAGCGGCAGGAAGACTAGCATTCCGGTGGCGCTGGAGGCCGACATCAGCCCCATCATCAGGCCGCGATTGGTCTTGAACCAGCGGTTGACGATGGTGGCGCCGAGCACGCTCGCCACCGCGCCCGAACCGATGCCGGAAAACACGCCCCAGGTGATGAAAAGATGCCATGGCTCAGTCATGAACAGGCTGAGCGCGGTCGATCCCGACATCACCAGCAGCGAGCCGAGCAGCGTGCGGCGCAGCCCAATGCGCTCCATCAGCGCGGCGGCGAACGGACCGGTCAGGCCGTAGAGCAGGATGCCGACGCTGGCGGCCCAGGACGTTACGTCGCGATGCCAGCCGAAGCTTTTCTCCAGCGGCACCATCATCACCGAGGGCGCCGAACGGAGCCCGGCCGCGATCAGCAGGCACAGGAAAATGACGGCAACAACGACGAATGCGTAGCGCTGGCCAAACGGACGGGACTGGATTATCATGTTACTGACCGGTACGTTGCAATGGAGTGAGGCCATACATACGTACCGGTCAGTAACATTGTCAAGCGAGTTGTTTGAATGCCATCCGACAATAAAATTGAAGCGTCGATCAGCGAGCCCCCTGCTCCGAGGGCGGCGGACAAGATCCTGGACGTGGCGCGCGACCTTTTTTATCGCGAAGGCATCAGGGCGATCGGCGTCGACGAGATCGTCAAGCGCGCCGGCGTCACAAAGCCGAGCCTGTACCGCAGCTTTCCATCCAAGGACGAGCTTGCCGCCTCCTATCTGCGCAAATACGACCTCGAATTCTGGGAACGCTTCGATGAAGCCGTCGACGCGCATCCGGGCGATCCGCGCGCCCAGATCATCGCCTTCCTGACCCGCGTAGGCAAGCGCACGCAAAAGCCGGACTATCGCGGCTGCGGCATGACCAACGCTGCGGTGGAATATCCCGAGCGCGGCCATCCCGCACGGGTGGTGAGCGAGAACAACAAAGTCGAATTGCGCCGCCGCCTGCGCGCCATGGCCGCCGCAATGGGCGCCGCCGATTCCGATACGCTGGGTGACGGCCTGCTGCTGCTCATCGAAGGCGCTTATATCAGCGGTCAGCTGTTTGGCGTTGGCGGACCGGCGGCGGCAGTCGCCCGCAACGCCGACCTCTTGATCGAAGCCAGCTTGAAGAAATAGCGATTGACGTTACGCTCGGGCAGCTCGAACGGAGTTGTCAGCGATGCGCGCTCTTCTGGTCCCGCTTGCCCTCGCCGGTTTCTGCCAGGCGGCCCAGGCCGGCGACATCTCCAGCGCCTACACCGATCTCGACTGGAAGAAGGACTGCGTGACCTACGCGCAGGCCGCGGAAGGCGACGGCGACTGGGCGAGCCTCGCCTGCTCCGGCTACCGCGGCTACCCGGTGCTGATCGGCTATGACGACGCGCGCGAATCCGTCTATTACGGCTTTCCGTCCGACGACATGACTGCGGTCTGGGAGAGCTTCACCGCCTTCAACGGCTCCGGACCGAAGGTGGAATGGCGCATCGAGACCAATGGCGGCGTCGCAATCCCCTTCGCCGCCATCCACCGCCGCTCCGTCAGCAACCCTGAGGACGAAAAGAAATCGACCGATGTGCTGGTCGTCGCCAAGGTCGCGCAACCGGAAGAGCATCAAGGCTGCACGATCGGCCTGGTATTAGCCACTGGCAACCCGCAGGCCAACGACCAGGCGCGCAAGCTCGCCGATGACAAGGCAAAGACCTTCGCCTGCGGCAAGGACAAGCGCGAGGTGATCGGCGACGTGCCGCCCTTCGGCCGCGTGGACAACTAACCGGGCCTCGCCAACAATTGGGCCAGGGCCGGATCGGGTTCCCATTCGGGTCGCTGCCTAGTAAACCCTTGCGCGGTTGCAGCCGGTCTCGGGAGGTTCCGCTTGTCCAGTTCTGTCAGCGTCACGAACGAGAACGGCGTGGCGGTGGTCACCATCGACAACCCGCCGGTCAATGCGCTGAGCTTTCATGTCCGCAAGCCGCTTTACGAGGCGCTCACCGCTTTGCGCGACGATCCCGCCGCGAGCGCGATCGTCATCGCCTGCGCCGGCCGCACCTTTGTCGCCGGCGCCGACATCACTGAATTCGGCAAGCCGGTCGAGCAACCGGAACTGCGCGCCATCGTTGCCTTGCTGGAAACCATCGCCAAGCCGACGGTGGCCGCCATCCATGGCACGGCGCTCGGCGGCGGGCTGGAACTGGCGCTCGGCTGCCATTTTCGTGTCGCGGACGCCGGCGCCAAGCTCGGCCTGCCGGAGGTAAAGCTCGGCCTGTTGCCGGGTGGCGGCGGGACCGTACGTTTGCCACGCCTGGTCGGCGCCGCGAAAGCGCTCGGCATGATCGTCTCGGGCAGACCGATCTCGGCCGGCGAGGCGAAGGCCGTCGGTCTTGCCGATGCGGTTGTCGACACCGATCTATTGGCAGAGGCGGTTCGTTTCGCCCGCGAAATGGTTTATCGAGGCGGACCGTTCGTGCCGGTGCGTGATCGCAACGACCGCCTTGCCGGAACCGACCTCGGTGCCTTCGACCGCCAAGCCGCCGATCTGGCCCGAAAAGCCCGCGGACTGGACGCGCCGCTTGCCTGCGCCGAAGCCGTGCGTAACGCGATCACCTTGCCGTTCGACGCAGCGCTTGCGGCCGAGCGGCAGCTCTTCCAAAAACTCGTTTCCGGCGACCAGTCGCGCGCGCAGCGGCATCTGTTTTTCGCCGAGCGCGAGGCGGCGAAGGTGCCGGGCAAGGATTTGCGGAAGCGCCGGATAGAGCGCGTCGGCGTGATCGGCGCCGGCACGATGGGCGGCGGCATCGCGATGGCCTTCGCCAATGGCGATCTGCCGGTGACTTTGCTCGAGACCAGCGAGGAAGCGCTGCGGCGCGGCCTGGCGACGATCGAGAAGAACTATGCCGTCTCCGTCAGCCGCGGCTCGTTGAGCGAAGAGGCGAAGCAGAAGCGGCTCGGACTTTTCAAGGGCAGCACCGATTACGCCGATCTCGTCGATTGCGATTTGATCATCGAGGCCGTGTTCGAGGACATGGCGGTGAAGAAGGACGTGTTCGGCAGGCTCGATGCGGTCGCCAGGCCCGGCGCCATCCTCGCCACCAACACCTCCTATCTCGACGTGAACGAAATCGCCGCCTCTACGTCGCGGCCGCAAGACGTGCTCGGCATGCATTTCTTTTCGCCGGCAAACGTCATGAAGCTCCTTGAGATCGTGCGCGCCGAAAAGACCGCACCTGAGGTTCTGGCGACGGTCACCGACCTCGCGCGGCGCATCGGAAAGGTCGCGGTCGTCGTCGGCGTCTGCCACGGTTTTGTCGGCAACCGCATGCTGTCCGCAAGGGGCGCCGAGAACGAGGCGCTGTTGCTTGAAGGCGCGACGCCAAGTCAGGTCGACAAGGCATTCACCGATTTCGGATGGCCGATGGGGCCGTTCCAGATGGGCGATCTCGCCGGCCTTGACATCGGTTGGCGCAACCGCAAGGCCCGCGGCCAGAAGGCTGTGATCGCCGATGCGCTGTGCGAAGAGGGACATTTCGGCCAGAAGACCGGGCGCGGCTGGTATCGTTACGAGACCGGCTCGCGTGAGCCGATTGCCGATCCGGAAATCGAGGCGCTGATCCGGGCGAAGGCGGCGGAGCTTGGAATTGCGCGGCGCGAGATCGGCGCCGAGGAGATTCTCGAACGCACGCTTTATCCCTTGGTCAACGAGGGTGCGAGGATTCTTGAGGAAGGCATCGCCGCGCGCGCCTCCGATATCGACGTCGTCTGGGTCAATGGCTACGGCTTCCCGATCGGCAAGGGCGGGCCGATGTTCTGGGCCGGGCTTGAAGGTGCGACGAAGATCGTCAGGCGGCTGGAGTTCTGGCACCGGCAGACCGGCCGGGCGATCTTTGAGCCGGCGCCGGCGTTGAGGCGGTTTGCCGAGACGGGATCGTGGGAAGGTGCGGGCGGCGCCCCATAACTTCGTCATTCCAGGGCGAAGCGAAGCGTAGACCCTGGAATCCATGCCGTTCCATCAGACAAAGAATGCAACGGTGCAGAACGAGCGATGGCACAGCCGTCGATTATTCTGCATCGTCGCCGCGCTCAGACGTCGCGGCATGGATCCTCGGGTCTGCGCTGCGTCGCTACGCTCCTTGCTCCGCCCGTGGATGACGAACGCGGAGGCGACAACACCCAAATTTGACCATGTGGACAAATCTCAGGCGCCGTTCCATAGTCCCGGGTGTCTGACATTTTGGAACGGCCGGCTCGACACGGCTGTCGAACAGAGGGGCACTTCAATGGAAAACGAACGTAGCAAAACGCAACGCGCCGGCCTGTCGCGGCGCAACGTGCTGGAACTCGGCGCGCTCGGCCTAGCGGCGGCTGCACTGCCCGGCGCGGCCTTCGCCAAGGACAAGAAGCTGAAGGTGGCGGCGATCTTCGCCACGCCGATCGAGGAGCCGTGGGACAACCAGATCCATGTCGCCCTGCAGAAGGCCGAGAAGGAGCTGGGCATCGAATACAAATGGTCGGAAAAGGTGCAGACCGCCGACTTCAGCCGCGTGATGCGCGAATATGCTCAAGGGGGCTACCAGCTGGTGCTGGGCGACGCCTTCGCCGCCGAGCGCGAGTCGCGCCGCACGGCCAAACAATTCCCAAAGACGGCGTGGCTGTTCGGCTCTGGCGCCGGTCCGGCCGAACCCAATTTCGGCGTCTTCGACAACTGGATCCACGAGCCCGCCTATCTCTCCGGCATGATCGCCGGAAAGATGTCGAAATCGGGCACGGTCGGCGCCGTCGCGGCGATGGGCATTCCGGAGGTCAACCGGCTGGTCAATGCCTTCTTTGCCGGTGCCAAGGAGGTCAACCCGAACGTCAAGAAGAAGGTCGCCTTCATCGGCTCTTTCTTCGATCCGCCCAAGGCCAAGGAAGCGGCCGTGGCGCAGATCGATGCCGGCGTCGACGTCATCTATGCCGAGCGCTTCGGCGTCATCGAGGCGGCGGTCGAGAAGAAGATCTTTGCCATCTCCAACATGTCCGACCAGTCCAGCCTCGGGCCGGATACGGTCATCACCGGCCCGGTGTGGGACATGTACCCAACGGTCGAGCAGGCGATCAAGCTGGTCAAGGCCGGCGTCTTCACCGCGCAGGACTATGGCGATTTCTCGCGCATGGCCAAGGGCGGTTCGTATCTGGCGCCCTTCCACAAGTTTGACAAGACGCTGCCGGCGGACGTCAAGGACCTGGTCGAGAAGAAGAAGGCCGAGATCCTCGAAGGCAATTTCCGCGTCGACGTCGACGAGAACACGCCGGTTTCGGATTAGAGCCGGCATTCCCCTCCCCCTTGAGGGGAGGGTGGCCCGCAGGGCCGGGAGGGGTCGCCCGCGATGCGCTCCATCCTTTTCATCAACGTCGAGGCGGTTGAGGCGACCCCTCCCGCCTCGCTTCGCTCGGCACCCTCCCCTCAAGGGGGAGGGATACCAGCGCAGGAGCACCCTTGTCCGCCCCACTCATTGAAATGCGCGGCATCACCAAGAGCTTCGGCGCCGTCAAGGCGAACGAGGCCGTCGACCTCAGCGTCGCACCCGGCGAGATTCTCGGGCTGCTCGGTGAGAACGGCGCCGGCAAGACGACGCTGATGAACGTGCTGTTCGGCGCCTATGCGCCGGACGCCGGCGAGATCCTGGTCGAGGGCAGGCCCGTTGCTATCCACAACTCCGCCGACGCCCTGGCCGCCGGCATCGGGATGGTGCACCAACATTTTCACCTCGCGCCGCGCCTCACGGTGCTGGAGAACCTCCTGATCGGCATTCCCGGCAAGTCCGGCCGCATCGACCGTGCTCGCGGGCTTGCCCGCCTGGACGAAATCAGCCGGCAATATGGCTTGAGCCTCGACCCGAACCTGCCGGTCTCGGCGTTGTCGGTCGGCGAGCAGCAGCGGCTGGAAATCATCAAGGCGCTGTTTCGCGGCGCCAGGCTTTTGATCCTCGATGAGCCGACGGCGGTGCTGGCGCCGAGCGAAGTGGACGGCCTGTTCGCCGCCCTGCGCTCGATGGCGGCGCAAGGGCTCGGCATCATCTTCATCTCGCACAAGCTCAACGAAGTGCGGGCCCTCACCCATCGCTGCGTCGTGCTGCGCCACGGCAAGGTCGCCGGCCGCGTCGACCATCCGGCAAGCACCACGTCGGCGGAAATGGCCAAGCTGATGTGCGGCCACGAGATTGTGCCGCCGGTCAAGCAGGCTTCGACGCCCGGCGCCGCCGTGCTGACGCTCGACCGCATATCCACTTCCGCTCATGCCGGCACGCCGCTGCGCGAGGTCTCGCTTTTCGTCCGTGCGGGCGAGATCCTCGGCATCGCCGGCGTTTCCGGCAACGGCCAGCGTGCGCTCGCCGACATCATTTCCGGCATGCTGCCGCCGAAGGCTGGCACCATGATGATAGCCGGCAAACCGGTGATGCAATTTTCGCCGCGCGAGCTGCAGGCGCTCGGCCTCGGCCGCATCCCGGAAGACCGGATGACCACCGGCCTCGTCACAAACCTGCCTTTAGCCGATTCCATGGTGCTGCCGCGTATCGGCACCGAGGCCTTCAGCCGCAAGGGCCTGCTCAACCCGGCCGCCATCCGCGCCTTCGCCGAGCAACAGATCAAGGCCTATGACATACGCTGCCCCGGACCGATGGTGCGCGCCGGAGCGTTGTCCGGCGGCAATCTGCAGAAGGCGCTTCTTGCGCGCGAGCTCGCCTTCGACCCCAAGGTGCTGATCGTCTCGCAGCCGACGCGCGGCCTCGACATCGGCGCTGCCCGCTTCATCCACGAGAAATTCCTCGCCATGCGCGCCAAGGGCTGCGGCATCATCGTCATCGGCGAGGACCTCGAGGAATTGCTGATGCTCTCGGACCGCATAGCCGTGATGTATGAGGGCCGCATCGCGGGCACGCTTCCCAGCGCGGATGCCACCGTCGCAAGGCTCGGCCTGATGATGACCGGCGCGGAGGGGCACGCCTGATGTTCCGCCTCGAAGCCCGCACCTCGACGCCCGCCTGGTTCAACCTCGCGCTGCCGCTGGTCGCCATCGCCGCCACACTGATCCTGTGCAGCGGCCTGATCGCGATTGCCGGCGCCGGCGTCGTCGAGGCCTATGGCGTGATGCTGTCTGCATCCCTCGGCGACAGCTACGCCGTCACCGAGACGCTGGTGCGCGCCGCCCCGATGATCTTCACCGGCCTTGCGGTGGCGATCGCCTTCCGCGCCAAATTCTGGAACATCGGCGCCGAGGGCCAGCTGCTCGCCGGCGCGGTGGCAAGCTGCTTTGTCGGCGCCATCCCGATGCCGGGCTATCTCGCTATGCTGCTGATGGCTCTTGTAGGCGCCACCGCCGGCGCTCTCGTCGCGCTGGTGCCGGCGACATTGCGCATCAAATTCAAGGTCGACGATGTGGTCAGCTCGCTGCTCCTCAACTCGGTCATCTATTACGCGCTGATGGCGCTGATCGAGGGGCCGTGGAAGGACACCTTCTCCGGCTATCCGATCTCGCCGCCGATCGAGGACTCGGCCAATTTCCCGGTGCTGGTCGAGGGCACAAGGCTGCATCTCGGCGTGGTCGCAGCGCTGATCGCCGCACCCCTTTGCTGGTTCCTTATCGCGCGCACCACGCTCGGCTTCAGGATCCGTGTCACCGGCGAGAACCCGGAAGCCGCCCGCTATGGCGGCATCAACGTCCAGCGCGTGCTGCTTTCCACCGCGCTGCTCTCCGGCGCGCTGGCCGGTCTCGCCGGCGTCGGCGAGGTCGGCGGCGTCCACTTCCAGGTGATGAGCGACATCTCGCCGGGCTACGGCTATTCCGGCATCGTCGTCGCCATGCTCGCCAGGCTCAACCCGCTCGGCGTGGTGCCGGCGGCGATCTTCCTGGCCGCGGTCATGACCGGCGCCGAGGCGATGTCGCGCGCCACCGGCGTGCCGGCTTTCTTAAGCGACGTCATCCAGGGCACGGCGCTGCTGGCCATGCTGGTGGCGCTGCTGTTCACCGCCTACCGCATCCGCCGCGTGGGAGCGCAAACATGAGCGCGGTGTTCGAGCAGATCTTCCAGGTCGGCTTCCTCGCCGCCATCATCCGCATCGCCACGCCGCTCGCCTTCGCCACGCTTGGCGAAATGTTTTCCGAGCGCGCCGGCGTGCTCAATCTCGGCATCGAAGGCATCATGCTGCTGTCGGCGATGGCCGGCTTCACCGCGGCGAGCCTTGGCGGCAGCCTGTGGCTTGGCGTGCTGGTGGCCGTGCTGGTCGGGGCGCTGATGGGCGCGCTGCATGCGCTGTTCACCGTGGCACTGGGCCTCAGCCAGCATGTCTGCGGCATCGGCGTGACGCTGTTCTCATCCGGCCTTGCCTATTTCCTCTACCGGCTGATCTTCGGCCAGCAATCGGTGCCGCCGAGCATCGACGGCTTCAAGCCGGTGCCGATCCCGCTGCTTTCGGACATCCCGATCCTCGGCCCGGCGGTGTTCAGCCAGTTCACGCTGGTTTATCTGGCGATCATCGCCATCCCGCTCGCCGCCTTCGTGCTCTACCGCACGCCATGGGGGCTGTCGGTGCGCATGGTCGGCGAGAATCCGCGCGCGGCGGACTCGGCCGGCGTCAGCGTGATCGCCACGCGTTTTCAGGCGGTGATCCTCGGCGGCGCTCTGATGGGCCTTGCCGGCGCCTTCCTCACCATGGCGCAGTTCAACGCCTTCACCTTCGGCGTCGTGTCCGGGCGCGGCTGGGTGGCGATTGCGCTGGTCGTGTTCGGCCGCTGGGATCCCTGGCGCTCGGCGGGCGCGGCGCTGCTCTTCGCCTTCGTCGACGCGCTGCAGCTCAGGATGCAGGCGAGCGGCCTCGGCCACATCCCCTACGAAGCCTTCCTGATGCTGCCCTTCATTTTCACCATCGTCGCCATGGCCTTCATGTCGCGCAACGCGGTCGCGCCTTCGGCGCTGCTGAAGCCGTTCCGACGGGAGGAGCGTTAGGCGGGTGGCGCCCTTTCCTCTCCCTCCGGAGGGAGGAGAGGTGGCGTTGCGAAGCAGCGACGGAGTAGGGGAACCACATCGCAACCGCCGCAAGCGAAAGGGCACTCGGCGCACGAATCTCCTTGCACCGCGCCGGAGTCGACCCCCCACTCCGTCGAGCGCCTGCCGTTCTGGAACGAAAAACCTGGAACCGGGTATGCCGCTACCGGGCGAGAATGAAAAACCACAGATTGCATCCTCCCCAAAAATTTGTTCCAGAAACTGCTCAAAAATAGCAATCGACAAAGTCTACTAACTTTATAGATTAACGGTCGACGGAGGATCGACCATGTCCTACATTCAGAACGCCCAACGCAAAGGCCAGAGGCTTGCCGCCGACCAGAGCTGGAGGCCCGCCTATGGCGGCACGTTCGCCTACCTCGTCTTTGCGCTTGCCTTCGTGTTCACCGGCGCCGTCGTTTTCGGGATCATCCCCTGACTGAGCCGGGGCCAGAGCAATTCCAGGAAAGTGCGATCTGTTTTCCGTCCGGAATTGCGTAAAAACAAAGGCCCCGCCGTCCAATAATCTGAGTTGAGAATCGGAGCTGAAGAAGGCCGTCGCGCTGTCGCGCGCCGACGAGATGGATTTGACTCGGGGGTTCGGAGCGGGGCGGCCCAACGTGATGGAGGAGATGGCAATGCCGATCGAGTTCACGCATGTTCCAGACAAGCCTGCCAATGGCAGCTTTTTCTATGATTTCGCCGAGACGGCGACCAAATTGTCGCTGATCGAGGATTCCGGTTTCCGCAAGCTGGTGGTGGACGATCCGGCCGGACTGCTTGCCAACATGGACATCGCCGCCCAGACGCTCGACCGCACCGGCTCGCTGGAGGTGGTGCTGACGCATTGGGCCGGCGTTATCGAGCCGACGGTAGCGGCCAGGCAGCTCGCAGCGCTCGACCGCAGAGGCGGGGGGCGTCTGTCGCTTCGCATGCTGAGCGAGCCGCTGGAAGACAGCGATGCCGAGGCACGGCCGGTCGGCCACGCCGTCGTGTGGCAGCGCATCGACGAATATCTGGTGCTGCTGAAGCGCCTGTGGTCGAACGACAGGCCGTTCGACCATGAGGGCGCCTTCTACAGCGTGCGCGGCGGTTTCGTGCCGCGCAAGGGTCCGCACGGCGCCGATCTCGTCATCCGGCTCGGCGGACAGTCGGGCACCGCGCTGAAGGTCGCCGGCAAGCATGCCGATGTCTTCGAGCTGGCCGCCGGTTCGCCCGACGGGGTGAGGCAATTGATGGAGCGCGCGCGCAGCGCCGCCGCCGAGCACGGCCGCGGCGGCAGGCTGCGCTTCGCGCTTCCGGTCCGCATCCGCCCGGACGGCTGGACGGGCGCCTCGGATCACAAGGCGGTCGAGATTGCCGGGCCGCCGGCGCGGCTCGCCTTGGCGCTGTTGCCCTATGCGGCGCTGGGAGTCGACGAGTTCATGATCGGCGGCATCGACCGCCTGGGCGAGATCGCCCGCATCGGGCGCGAGACGATCGCGCTGGTCGCGAATTCGCTGGCGCGACGCGAGACGGAGGTCCCGCAGCCGGGTGCGTTTGCCTCACACCTTTTTGCGCAACGCTGCGCGTCCTAGACTAAGGTCGCTCCGCGTCGGAATAGTCCAGGCCGTCCATCACGTAATCCGCGAACAGGAAGTCGCGGATGCCGGCGATCCGGCCGTTCTCCCAATCGATGAGGATGAAATAGCGCGGCGGTCCGTCCGGACGCTCCGGGCTGGTGACCAGGATGGCGGGCCGGCCTTCGACGAGGCCGGCCGTGAAATGCCAATGCGTCTCGTCGGCATAGCGGCCGAAATAATTGCCGACATATTCCTTGCCGTCGGCGCGCAGGCGGTTGACCAGCTCCAGCTTGACGTCCTCGGCCAGCAGGCCGCGCAAGGCATCGAAGTCCCTGGCGTTGAAGGCGGCCACATAATCGCCGAGGCGCCGCATGTCGTGTTGGTCGAGCGCCGGGCGGGGCGGCGCGATGCGCGGCGCGGCCGCCAGCTTGCGCAGGCTCTCGCGGCCCCGCTGCAGCGCGCCTTTGATCGCGGTCTCGGAAGTTTCAAGGATTTCGCCGATCTCCTCCAGACTGTGTCCAAGCACATCCTTCAGCACGACCGTGCATCGTTGCGCCGGCGGCAGTTGCATCAGTTCGGCCAGGCTCGCCTCGGCGGCAATGCGAGCATCCAGCGCCGAGTTCTGGTCGGCGATCGTGTCGAGCTCGACTTCGCTTTCGCGTCCCCGCAAGCGGGCCCGCTTGCGCAGGAAGTCGAGGGCGGCGTTATGTGCGATGCGAAACAACCAAGGCTCGGTCTTGTCGGGCATGTCGCCATTCCTGATCGCCACGAAGCTTTTTGCAAAAGCCTCCTGGACAATGTCTTCGCCATCGATGACCGATCCAACCATGCGCGACGCGTAGCGGTGCAGCTTGGCTCTCAGCAAGGCGGCATCGCGCTCGAAGGCGCGAAGCCTGGTTTCGGTCGCCGCAACGGACTGATCGTGCGAACCGGTCACGCGTGCTCTACCTCTTTGTTTGACGCAATTCCGGACAGAAGGTCGGCGAAGGCGCCGAACCTAACCGTTTCACACTTTTCCTGGAATTGCTTCAGTTCTCCACCCCGCCCGTGTGGGAATAAGTCGTGTGGCCCATCATGGTCTCGCCGGAGGCGAGCTCGACGATGCTCTTCATGTATTCGCCGAAGCGGGGATCGCCGCGGAAGGCCGCGATGTCGTCCGCCGAACGCCATTGCGAGATGTTGGCCACCTTGCTGCCGTCGCCGCCGACGACCACGGATGACGACAGCGAGCCAGGCTGCCTGCTGAAGAAACTCCTCGTGCCCTCGGCAAGCATGTTGGCGAGTTCCTGCTGCTTGCCCGGCTTGGCGGTGAAGACGTTGATCAAGGTCACTGTGGTCGACATGGCTTGGCTCCGTTCGTCCTGACGGCGGAGGCCGTCTTGGCTCTCGCACCCGTTACGACGCTCAAGACGAAGCCTGAACCGAAAACGGAACGGTACATGCAAAAGTTTTTCGGCAATCAATCAAGTTCGCGATCCGGACGCTGCCATGGACCTATATCGAGCGGCCGCCGCGCCCGTGAGTTCAGAAAAATTTATCCTCGCCGTTCCAAAAGCCATCCGCGTTTCGTCTTGGTGAGTGTCGGGTTGCATCCCGGCATCAACCAAGGGAGAAGCAAATGTCGATCCTGTCATCCATCGCTCGCATCGCGGGCGAATACACCGCGACCCGTGCCCGCTATCGGGCAGCGCGGACGCTCTATCTGCTGCCTCTCGACATCCGCAAGGATATCGGCTGGCCGGAACCCGGCGATCCGCGCGATCCCGAAATCCTCAGCTCGCCACGCTCGCGAGCCGTGATAGCGCGCTGATGACGGCCGCCGAATCCGCCAGCGCGCCGAAGACGCCGTCCTCGACCGTCACCATATGCAGCGCGGCTTCATGCGCATACCGGTCGCCGCTGGCGCAGGCGTCCGAAATCGTCAGGCACTGGAAGTTGCGGTCGCAGGCCTCGCGCAGCGTGGTGTGCACGCACACATCCGTCGTGCAGCCGGTGAACATCAGATGCGTGATGCCGCGCGCCCGCAGAATGAGCTCGAGATCCGTGTGGGTGAAGGCGCTGTTGCAGGTCTTGTCGATGATGATGTCCCCAGGCGCCACCTCGATGTCGGAAACGATCTGGAAACCTGGGCCGGAGCGCAGCAGGACATCGGTGCCGTCGAGGCCGGCCCGCTTGCGGCGCCATCTTTCGTAAGACGTCATATCGGCCATGTCGGCGCGATAGCCTTGCCTGGTGTGGATGATGGTGAGGCCGGCGGCGCGGGCCGCGGCAATCAGCCGGTTGACCGCCGGCAGGATGGCTCGCAGCGGCGACGGATCGTAGCCCTTCCTGGCGAAGTAGCCGGTCGGCGAGAGGAAATCCTCCTGCAGGTCGATCGCCAGCAGCGCCGTGTGCTGCGGCTCCAGCCTGCCGTCATAAGGGAAATCGAACGGTATCGCCTTGATCATTGGCTGCCAGCTCTTCTTGCTCCATGCGCATCGTGCCCGGCAACCGTCTTGCGGTCCAGGCCCGCAGCGTGCTCAGGCGGGCATAGGCACATTATGAATTGTGGAGCAACATAGTCATCTTTATAGTTGACTCGAAAACTCATGTTTCATAGTCACCCGGCACGGCTCGCCCTGCGCCTGTCTGTATGGCGGCCGCCGCATTGCAATGATGAAGCGAGGACGAGCCTTGTCCCGAAACAGCCTCTTGGCGGCGCTGGCCGCGTCGCTCATTCTTTCGGCCGGTGTCGCCGCGGCGCAGGGACGATCGCCTGCGCCGGTCGAGCAGGCGCCGGCCGCTCCAACCCTGCAGACGCCCCCGGCGCAGGCGCCCGCCGCCACGTCGGTCGCTCCAGGCATCCGGCCGGCTGCGAACGGCGCCATGAGCGAAGAGCCTTCCATCTCGCTGATGCTGCCGCACGACCTGTCGCCCTGGGGCATGTTCATGAATGCCGACATCGTCGTGAAGGCAGTCATGGTCGGGCTGGCCTTCGCTTCCCTCGTCACCTGGACGATCTGGCTCGCCAAGTCGCTGGAGGTCTTCGCCGGCAAGCTGAGGGCCCGTCGCGCCGCCGATGCGATCGGCAACGCCGCGACGCTGATGCAGGCCGGCCGGGAGCTTGGCCACAGCGGCGGTCCAGGTGCGCTGCTGGTGCGGGCGGCGGAAGAGGAACGCGCGCTATCGGCCGGCGCGCTCGATCATGCCTCCGGCGACGGCCTGAAGGAACGCGTCGCCTCCAGGCTTGCGCGCATCGAGGCGGCGGCGGCGCGGCGCATGTCGCGCGGTACCGGCCTGCTCGCCACCATCGGCTCGACGGCGCCCTTCGTCGGCCTGTTCGGCACCGTCTGGGGCATCATGAACGCCTTTATCGGCATCTCGCAGGCGCAGACCACCAACCTCGCCGTCGTCGCGCCCGGCATCGCCGAGGCGTTACTTGCCACCGCCATGGGCCTCGTCGCGGCCATTCCGGCGGTCGTCATCTACAACGTCTTCGCACGCTCGATAGCCGGCTACAGGCAGATCCTCGCCGACGCTTCCGCCGGCGTCGAGCGGCTGGTCAGTCGCGACCTCGATTTCCGCACTGTGCCGCAGGCGACGGCCATGGCGGCGGAGTAGCGGCGATGGCGGCGCGCATTCGCGAGATCTCCGGCGACGATCTTGAGGAAAGCCACGACATCAACGTCACGCCGTTTATCGACGTCATCCTGGTGCTCCTGATCATCTTCATGGTCGCTGCACCGCTCGCCACGGTCGACGTCAATGTCGACCTGCCCGGATCGACGGCTACGCCCGCGCCGCGGCCCGAGACACCGCTGTTCCTCACGCTGAGAAGCGATCTGACGCTCGCGGTCGGCAATGACAGCCTGCCCCGCCCGACCTTTGCCGCTGTGCTCGACAGCCGCACCAAGGGCGACAAGCAGACGCGCATCTTCCTGCGCGCCGACAGGACGGTCGGCTATGGCGACCTGATGGAGGTGATGAACCTGCTGCGTAGCGCCGGCTATCTCAAGGTCGCGCTGGTGGGGCTCGAAACTACGTCGGGCAGTGCTGGCGGACCGGCCGAGTCTGGAGCTCCGGCAACTGGTGTAAACTCGGCGTCGGCTCCGGGTGACGGTTCAGCGCCATGACGGTCGCCGCGCTTTCCCGCATTTCGCAGCCGCGCTTCGGCGCGCGTGAGGCCGGCCTGTGGACGAGCGCCGCCGCGATCATTCTGGCCGCGCATGTGGCGGTTGCCTATGCGGTGCAGAATCTGAGCTTCGCCGAGATGCAGGATGGCGGTCCGCCGCCGGCGCTGGCGGTCGAGATGGCGCCGCTGGCCATCGCCCCCGCCGTGCCGGAAGAGGCGGCGATGCCGGACACGGTGACACCGGAGCCGCCCGATGCGGCGGAGGAGACGGAAAAGCCCATCGACGCGAAATCGGTGATCGACCCGGCGCCGGTGGCCGAGCAGACCGAGCCCGTCGCTGAACAGCCCCTCGATACCGACGACACGCAGGAGGCCAAACAGGTCGCTCCCGCCGAACAGGCCGTTGCTGCCCTGAGCGAGGGGCCGCCGCTGGACGAGCCCGTGCCCGACCTTGTCGAGGCGATCGCGCCGGACGTCGTCATTCCGCTGCCGGTACCGAAACCTGCGGAAGCGGAGATGAAGGCGCAGAGACCGGTCGAAGCCAGGAAGAAGGCCGAGAAAAAACTGGTCGAGAAGCCGAAAGAACGGGTGAAAAAGGAAAAGGCGCCACCGCCAAAGGCGACGACCACCGCCAGCATCGACGCCAAGGCGGCGGCGAAGGCGGCAGCAACCCGGTCCTCGGATGCAGCGCCGCGCTCCAGCGTCGGCCCGTCGCGCTGGAATTCCAGCCTGGCGGCGTGGATCAGGCGGCACACCCGCTATCCGAGCGCGGCGCGCTCCAGGCGGGTCGAGGGCACGCCGAGCGTGACCTTCACGGTCGACACCTCCGGCAGGGTGGTCTCGGCCCGGCTGGCGCGATCCTCGGGCGATGGCGATCTCGATCGTGCGGCGCTCGGCGCATTGCAGGGCGCCTCGGTGCCGGCGCCGCCGGCGGAGCTCGGCGCCCGCGTCACCCGCACCGCGCCCTTCGTCTTCAGCCTGCGGGACTAGAGCAATTCCAGGAAAAGTGTGGGCGGTTTTCCGTCCGGAATTGCGCAAAAACAAGGAGATAGGGCGTTTCGCCGTTTCCATGAAACGGTGAAACGCACTAGGCCGGCGCGCCGGATGGTGGTAGGCGGCTCACTGGTTCAGCTCAATTCCAACGGCCGAGGCATCCTGCCGACGGAAACCATATGACGACATTCACGCGCCGCGCCTTTCTCAAAACCACAGCTGCCGCAGGCCTGGCCGGCATCGGCGCCGCGACTATCGGCAGATTGGCCGGCTTTGCTGCCGCCAAGTCGGCCCCGCTGATCCTGAAAACCGCGAACATCGAGGCGCAGCTGATGGACGGCGCGCCGACGAAGAATGTGCTGACCTACGGCGAGGCCGGCATGCCGCCGGTCGTCAGGATGAGGAAGGGCGAGCCGTTTGCCGCGCGCTTGATCAACGGCATCGACGATCCGACGACCATCCACTGGCATGGCATCCGCGTTCCCAACAAGATGGACGGCGTGCCGTTCCTTGTGCAGCCCTATGTCTATCAGGGCGACAATTTCGACTATGAATTCACGCCGCCCGACGCCGGCACCTTCTGGTACCACCCGCATTGCAACACGCTGGTCCAGATGGGCCACGGCCTGACCGGGGTGATCGTGGTCGAGAACCCGAAGGACCCGATCTTCGACATCGAGATGGTCGTCAACCTGCGCGACTGGCGGCTTGGCGACGACGGCCAGTTCATCGAGCCGTTCCGGCCGCGCGACGCGGCCAAGGCCGGCACCTTCGGCACGGTGCGCACCGCCAATTGGCAGGGCCAGCCGCAATTCGATGCGCCGGCCGGCGGGCTGGTGCGGCTGCGCGCGGCCATCACCGACGTCACCCGCATCTATGCCTTCCGCGTCGACGGCGCCGAGGCGACGGTCATCGCGCTCGACGGCAATCCGGTGCCGCAGCGTTTTACGCCGGATGCCTTGCAGCTGGGGCCTGGCCAGCGGCTGGAGCTTGCCATCCGCATGCCCGACGAGGAGGGCGCGATCGTCAGCCTGCGCGATGTCAGGGGCACCAAGCCGAAAATCCTGGCGACGCTGCGCTCGGTCGGCAAATCGCTCAAGCACGATCTGCGCGATCTCGGCCCGCTTGACGCCAATCCCGTGTCGGAGGTGGACCTGACAAGCGCCAAGCGGATTCCCCTGGCGCTGAGCGCGACGGCCGAGAACGTTGCGGCCGACGGCATTTGCGGCTCGCTCGGCTACAGTTTCTGGGCGATCAACAAAGTGCCGTGGCCGGGCGACACTCCGGACCCGACCGCGCCGCTCGCCGAACTGAAGCTCGGCCAGAGCTACATCATCGACATGGAGAACCTGACCCCGCACGCGCACCCGATCCATTTGCACGGCATGAGCTTCAAGGTGCTGTCGTCATCGACCAGGGCAGTGCAGCCGCTAATCTCCGACACCTATCTCATTCAGCCCGACGAGAAGGTGCAGCTCGGCTTCGTCGCCGACAATCCCGGCGACTGGCTGCTGCATTGCCACATCATCGAGCACCAGAAGACCGGCATGACGAGCTACTTCCGGGTGGTATGAGCGCATCGGCGCGGAAGGCGTCGGCATTCCGCGGGTTGACGCGTTTGGCCGATTGCCTAGGTAGGCAGGAGGGCGCTGGGGCGGCACACAACTCCGACCGACGGCATGACATCCTTGCATATTCGAAAACTTGCCTTTGTTGCGGCAGGCATCTCCACCCTGTCGTCCTGCGTCATCCCCGACGATACGTCGAGCATCGCCAAGGTCGACGCCACCACGGCCGCTGCCCGCAAGGAGATGGTCGGTCTCAGCGAGGCCGATGTCCGCATGTGCGCCGGCTTTCCGACCGCGACGGCCGACACGGGGCCTTCCGGTCAGATTTGGACCTACCAGCGCACCGTGCAACGCGGCAATCTCAGCATCGCGGTGCCGACAATGGCCGTGGGCGCGATTCCCGCGGTCGGAGGGTCGGTCAACGTCGCCCCCGGCGGCTATTGCAATACGCAAATACGCATGCTCAACGGCCACGTCGCAGAGGTAGCCTATGCCGGCGACAATAACTTGCCGAACAGCCGTGACGCGCTATGCGTCAGCACCGTGGACGCCTGCGTGGCCTATGCGCGCCAACGCAATCACAAAGCAACACCAGTCTCCAGGTGAGTGGGACGAGGCCGGTCCGAGACTCCGCTTGTGTCAGCGTCCTCCGGGGTGAATGGCGCCGGGCTCCTTTTCGGAGGCGTCCGGCGAGACATGCGGGCCCATGTCCCTGCGGGTTTCGGGCGGCGGGACATCCATCAGGTTTCTGACCTTGGCATTGTTGTGCGCGTGGATGATGGCGCGGCTGAAATGGAGCAGGGTTCCGAGCACTGACATTGGCACTTCCTCCATTGAAATGGCTGATATGTCGGCGGCGGATGCCGGAAAATGCGCCTAGTCTGTTTCACGGGAATGGCTCGGAAACCGGCTGATCGTTTCCAAACCCTCTGGTCTGGAAACACTTGCCTGCAAATGGCTTCGATCGCGGCGAAAGAGCCGACGGTCCCTGGAGTAGTGCGAAATTCGTCGGCGCGAAGCCCGTGTTTCGGCAGGATTCAGTCGGACGCCAGAAGCATGTATGTTTAACGATACTGATTCTTCCGATCATTTTGGCGGGTCGATGTGAGAAAAATCGTCGCTGCACTCACCGTAGCTGTTGTTCTTTCCGCCGGGCTGCTTTTCCTTGTGCCCGCTCTTGTTTCAATCGACTGGGTTCGTGCCGAATTGAGCCGGCAACTGTCATCCGCAACCGGAATGACAATTCGGCTGGACGGACCTGTCAGACTATCGCTGCTGCCCAAGCTGGCGGTGGTCGCGGACGATATCTCGCTTTCGACCGGCACGGGCGATATCGCGATATCCGCTCCGCGGCTCTCGACTTCGATAACGCTGTCGTCGCTGTGGTCGAAAAAGCTCGAGATACAGTCCGTCGCGCTGGCGGATCCGACAATCGCGCTCAAGGCTTCGGCAAACGCGGCGTCAGCTCCGGAACCGAAGGATGTACAGGCCGATCCGTTCGCGGCGGTTGTCGATACGCTCGAGCGGCTGGCGATCAACCAACTGACGATAACGAACGGCACCCTCACCTCAGGCGCGTCGACCGGCAATTCCGCTGAGGTGACGGCAATCGACGCCGATCTGAGGGTTCCGGACCTCGACCGGGAGGTCTCGTTTTCATTGGCCGGCACCAGCGGCGGCCGTCGCGTTGAAATGAGCGGGAGCCTTTCCGCCTTGAGGCCGATCCTGAAACGGCTGCCGGCCCAGATCGCCATCGAGGCGCGTCTCGATCCGGCGCCGGTTGCCAAATTCTCTTCCTTGCATGCCAGTGGAGAGATCCAGCTCAACGGGAACGGCAGTTATCAGATCAAGGGCGGAAAGTTCGATGTCGGCGACCAGAGCTTCCAGATGGACGCGCTCTTTCAGCCCGGGGCGCGGCATCGCTTCTTCGCCGACCTGGCGGCAAAGCGCGTCGATATCGACGCCTTGAGCGATATTGGAAAGGATGGTTCCAGCGCGGGCAAGGTTTCGGCCGGCTCCGGCGAGCCCGACCTCGCGATGCTCTCTGCGTTCGACGCCGACATCAGCGTCGCCATCGATGAATTGGTCGGCGGCAAGATACGGGCTTCCGATGTCCAGCTCGCCGCGACGCTGCGCGACGGACATATCGAGGCAAAGCTGGAGCACTTCGGCCTCGATGCGGGAAGCGTTACCGCGAAAGCCTCGACGAATGTCGGTGAAACGCCTCCGACCATACGCGGCAATATTGCGAGTTCAGGGCTGGATATCGGCTCTGTAGCGAAGCTGGCCGGACAATCCGTGCCGTTGTCCGGCAAGCTGACCGCCGATATGGGGTTCGCTTTTCGCGGACTCACCGCAGAGCGCATACGCAGCAGCGTCAATCTGCAGGGAACGGTCGGAATTCGGGAAGGCAAGCTTCCGCTCGCAGCACTTGCCGAGGCCCGGACGGCCGACGACATCACCGGGCTCAATCTTGACGCGAAGGTTCACGATGTCGGCAAGCCGGTCGATTTGACGGGCAAGCTCGTCTGGCGGAGACAGGCCGTGACGTTCAAGTCCCAGCTCGCGCCTGCATCCTTTCTGGCCAGCGGCTCCGTTGCCGATGCGTCCGGGCCGATCAGCCTTTCGGTTTCGTCCAAATACCTCGAAGGCAGCATAAGCGGCGCTGCCGGGGGTGGCGGCACGTTCAAGGGTCAGGTTTCGGTCACATCGGCCTCGGTCGACAAGCTCATGCAATGGCTGGGGCAGAGTGCTTCCCACGGTCTGCGAGACTTTGCCTTCAAAGGTGACGTGGACGCCGGGCGAGGACAGCTTTCCTTTCAGAAAGCCTCTGTTGCCTTGAACGGCGTCAAGGCGTCGGGCCAGGGCTCGATGAAACTTGGGGCGCCCCTCAACATCCGGACGTCGCTCAATTTCGCGAAGCTTGACTTCGCGGCGTTCGCCGGCGGCGGCGAGCCTGCCACGGGCGGAAAGCAGAAGCCGAACGGCGCCACCGACGCGCCGATCGATCTCTCCTTCCTCAAGAGAATTGACGCCAAGGTGGACATCCAGGCCGACAAGCTCGGCTATGGAAAGGTCTTCGCCGGGCCGGTGGCCACCACTCTGGTGGTTGCTGATGGCAAGGCGCACCTGAACGTGCCGCAAAGTCCCTTCTACGGCGGCACGATTGCCGCGGAGATGACAGCCGACGGCTCGAAGGACGCCGCTTCCCTGACCCTGAACACTGCGATCGCCGGCGCGGCCGCGGCTCCCTTGCTCCATGACGCGGCGGATTTCGACCGCATCGAAGGAACGCTCAATGCGACCGTCGCGGTTTCAGGTTCGGGAAAGACCACGAAATCGCTTGCCCGCTCCCTTGGCGGCAAGGCGGCGGCAAAATTCGGCGCCGGTGCCTTCCGCGGCATCGACATAGCAGAGGTCTATAACAACCTGGTCGGGCTGCTTTCCAGCGGCTTCAAGCAGGATCAGACCAAGAAGACGACGTTCACCGAACTCGGCGCCTCTTTTGCCATCGAGAACGGCGTCGCGCAGACGACGGACATCAGCCTGCTGGGTCCGCTGGTACGAATGGACGGCTCAGGCAAGATCGACTTCGCCGACCAGACGCTCGACATCCGTCTCAACCCCCGCGTCGTTGCCTCGCTTGCCGGGCAGGGAGGCGACGTTGCCGTGAAGGGCATCGGGGTGCCGATCGTGGTCCAAGGCCCGCTGTTTGCGCCTCGGGCCTATCCGGACCTGAGCGCATTGGCCAAAGACCCGCAGGGCGCGCTGGATATGTTGAGCCGCCTTGGGCTGCCGACCGGGAAACTCAATCTCGACAAGCTGATCCCGGGCCAAACGGGCTCGAACGGCGACGGTTCCGGCAAGGGAGCGGCGGATCTGATCGGCGATCTTCTGCGCAACGCCGCACCCCGGCCCAAAGCGCCGCCCGCGGCTCCGGAACCCGCCGTGGCGCCAGACACCGGCAATACGGATAATGCGCCGCCGCCAGGTTCGAACGCCGGCGGCGAGGCCGAAGCAGAGATCACCGCGCCGGCGGCTGAACCCGCTTCCGCCGACCCGCAGGCCGCCCCTGTTTCGCCCGAAGCGCCAAAGAAAGGGGAAATCGACACGCTTCTCGATCAGCTGGCGAATTAGCGTTATGGGATGCGTCGGGTCGCCAAGGATTGCGTGAAGGACACCGGCGGCTCCGTGGACTTCAAGCCTGAAGGCGGGTTTGGGCATACCGGCGCAATACATGATCTAACGCTCATATGTGCGGCCGCAAATCAAAGTGATCTCGGCCGCCGCAAATCGTACCCAATCAGGACGTTCTTCCGGCCTTAATCTGCACAGATTGGAGAGGCCGATGAAATTGTCTGTTCTTGCCCTTGCCGGCACCATGCTGGCGGTGATGCCAGCGGTCCACGCGGCACCAATGATTGGCATGCCGGCCAGAAATGGCCTGGTGCAGCAGGCGCATGTCACATGCGCCTACCTGACCGAGGACGGCTACTGCGTGCGGCCGCACAAGAAGCATAAATACTGGAAGCGCCACCACTACGACCGGCCTGCCTACCGCACCGATGAGCGTCAGCTACCGGACGAGGATTACTGGCGCTATCAGCGTCCGCGGCCGATCATCCGGGTCGTTCCCGACTATCCGCAGGACGAAGACAATTGGGATGACTGGGACGATTGAGGCGAGCCGCCCTTCATTGGCAAGCGGGATGCCTGCAGGCCTGCTATTCATCAGAGCGGACACCCCGCCATTGGTCTGGCAGGTCGGCGGAGAGGTCGATGAAACTCGCCGCCTGGCCTGCCCGGCGCGATCTTTGCGCGCCCGGGCGGCGCCCGAACCGGCCCGTCCCGGAATAACGGACGGAGCCGGGGCTCCTACCTCTTCAGCGCGATGCTCATGCCGCTGAGGTCGGCGTTGACCTGCAGGCCGACCTGCCGGCCGGTGAGCTCGAGCTGGGCGCCCTTGTCATTGGTCATGACGATCACCTGGGCGCCTCTGCCGAGCGCGCCGCCACCGCCGGCCGCGCCGTAGACGCCCGTCACATCGCTGGCGCGTCGGATGTGGCGCACCCTGCCCTGAAAATAGGTTTTGGATGCGCCGAAGGCCAGGCCGCCCGAGATGCCGCCGATCGAGATCGGATAGCGTTTGCCATGGAAGGTCAGCGAGCCTTCCCCGCCGGAACCCCCGATGAAGAAGGCCGCCTTGTAGACGGAGAAGCGGATCGTGCCGCTGTCGGCATGCGCGGCGCTGGCAATGCTGACGCCGGCGGCAGCGATGGCCGCAACCGCGACTGAACGGAACCTGGACGAAATCTGCATGATGGTGACCTCCTCGCACATCGCCGCTTACCCAGCCGGCCGGGGATATCAGCTTCAAAAGTATAGCTGAACCGTCTTGCCCCGCCATTGGTTCCAAGCGGCGGCCCGAAATCCGGCTGTCACAAAATGCTGAGGGAGGAGGCCGAAGCCGATGAGAAGCACATGCGTGTGCTGGCTGGTGGAGCTGAGGGGGATCGAACCCCTGACCTCATCATTGCGAACGATGCGCTCTCCCAGCTGAGCTACAGCCCCGTTCCAGCGGATGGGCTTGTATCGGTCGCGGCCGTTTGATGTCAAGGCGAAAGACCGGGCCGGCACAAGCGCCGTGGTGGGGCGGGCCTTGCCCGCACGCCAAGCCCGCGGGCCTTGCCCGCTCGCCAAGCAATGGCTACATGTCGGCGACAATTTGGAGACCGGCATGATCGCCCTTATTCAGACCATCGTCATGGCGCTTGATATCTACTGGTGGATCATCATCGCCTCGGCGATCTTTTCCTGGCTCTACGCCTTCAATGTCGTCAATTCGCGCAACCAGTTCGTCGGCAGCGTCGGCAACATGCTCTATCGGCTGACCGATCCGGCATTGCGCCCGATCCGCCGCTTCATGCCCGATCTCGGCGGCATCGACATTTCCCCGATCATCCTGCTTCTGATCATCTTCTTCATCCGGCAGTTTCTGGTCACCACCGTCTGGTCCTGGGTCGTGGCCGGCGGCTGATGGGCACGCCGTTCCGGCTGCGCGAGAACGGCATCGACCTCTTCGTGCGGCTGACGCCGAAAGCGGCGCTCGACCGGATCGACGGCGTCGAGACCGCTGCCGACGGGCGCAGTCATCTTAAGGCCCGCGTCCGCGCACGGCGCCGCCAATCAAGCGCTGGAACGGATGCTGGCCAAGGCGCTGGGTGTACCAGTGTCGGCCGTTTCGGTGGTTGCCGGCGGGACATCGCGACTGAAGACGCTGCGGGTCGTGGGGGAAGGGGCCGAGCTGGCGAAAAGCGTCGAGGCTCTTTCTAAGCAATCGAAGATCTGAGACGCAGGCGGGACGGCGCCCCCTCTGTCCTGCCGGACATCTCCCTCGCTTGGCTACGCGATGCACACATCTTCTGTGACTGGCGCGACTGATCAGGCCGAGGCTTGATTGCCACGTGGTTCCCCCAATCCGTCGCTGCTTCGCAGCGCCACCTTTCCCCCCTCCGGAGGGAAAGGAAGGGAGTGTCGCTGGACGGGCGTTGACGGCAAAAAGCTTGGCGCCTTTCCTCTACCCCGTCGATCGGGGGAGAGGTGGCTCGGCGAAGCCGAGACGGAGTGGGGGTCGACCAGCGCTACATGAGGGGCGCGGAAGCTGCCAATCGGGAAGATGCCCGGCAGGGCAGCGGGGGGCGCGAAGGATCGCCAATCTCGGCGGCGCAAGCCGCTGCAACCGCTCAATCGCCCAGCGGCAGTCTCGGATCGTCGACCTTCAGCGTGTTCACGCTCTGCTTTATGCGGCGCAGATTCTCCAGCACTTTCGGCCCGCGCGCTTCCGCCACCGTGGTGGCGATCATGTCGAGGATGGCAAGCAGCGCGTAGCGCGACGAGGTCGGCTTGTAGATGTTTCCGTCCTCGACGGACTGCAGAAGGATGACCGTGTCGGCGACCTTGGCCAGGGCCGAATCCGGCGCGGTGATGGCAACGGTCGCCGCACCATATTGCTGCGCAACCTCGACCGCCTCGATCACCGAGCGCGCATAGCCCGAGACGGAGAAGGCAAGCATTGTCGTCTCGGGCGTCGCGACGGCGGCATACATGCGCTGCAGCTGGCCGTCGGTCTGGGCGAGCGCCGACAAGCCGAGCCGGAACAGCCGGTTCTGCATCTCGGTCGCCATCATCGAGGAGATGCCGCCTGAGCCGATGCACAGCACATTGCCGGAGCTCGCAATCCGGGCGGCGACGTCCATCACCGTCGTCATGTCGAGGTTTTCGCTGGCGCGCTGGATGGCGGCGATCGCCGCCTCGGTGATCGCCGAGGCGATGCGCTGCTCGCGCGCGTCGCGGCTGAGCGGCTCCGGCGACAGATACTGGCCGCCGATGGCGATCGCCTGCGCCAGGTAGAATTTGAAATCGCGCAGGCCCTCGCAGCCGAGATTGCGGCAGAAGCGGGTGACGGTCGGCTCGCTGACGCCGACGCGCGCGGCGATCTCCGAGATCGCGGCCTTCGAGGCGAAATCGAGATCGGAAAGCACCAGTCCGGCCAGCCGGCGGTCCGACTTGGTGCCGTCCTGCGATATCAATTGCAGGCGGGTGATGATGTCGGCCGGGGTCTTCATGTCATCATCTCACAGCGGCAGGCCCGTCGCCTTGTCGAAGAGGTGGATGTTGCGCGGGTCGACGCTCACCGGCAGCCGGTCGCCGGGCTTCACCTGCAGCCGGTCGCGGAACACCGCGCGCACCGTGTCGTCGCCGACCGAGCCATAGACATGCGTTTCCGAACCGGTCGGCTCGACGACGTCGACCTTGATGGCGAGGGCATCGTCGCCGGCGCCGACGAGGAAGTGCTCGGGCCGGATGCCGACCTCGACCGTGTCCCTGCCGGACGCGGCCTTGCCCGGGAGCGCCAGACGGCCGCCGCCCGTCGTCTCGAACCAGGACTTGGCTCCGGCGGTCTTCAGCGCGCCGGAGACGAAGCTCATCGAAGGCGAGCCGATGAAGGCGGCGACGAATTTGTTGGCCGGCCGGTCGTAGAGCTCCAGCGGCTGCCCGACCTGCTGGATGCGGCCGCGATCCATCACCACGATGCGGTCGGCCATGGTCATCGCCTCGATCTGGTCGTGGGTGACGTAGACGATGGTCGATTTCAGCCGCTGGTGCAGCGCCTTGATCTCGGTGCGCATCTGCACGCGCAGCTGCGCGTCGAGATTTGAAAGCGGCTCGTCGAACAGGAAGACCGAAGGCTCGCGCACGATGGCGCGGCCCATGGCGACGCGCTGGCGCTGGCCGCCCGACAATTGCCTTGGATAGCGGTCGAGATAGGAAAAGAGGTTGAGCACGCCCGACGCCTTCTTGACCTTGTCGTCGATCGCGGCGCGCGTCTCGCCGCGGATCTTCGGGCCGAAGCCGATATTCTCCGACGCCTTCAGATGCGGGAACAGCGCGTAGGACTGGAACACCATGGCGATGTTGCGTTTCTGCGGCGGCAGGTCGTTGGCGCGCATGCCACCGATGACGAGGTCGCCTGAGGTGATCGTCTCCAGACCTGCCAGCATGCGCAGCAGGGTTGACTTGCCGCAGCCGGACGGGCCGACCAGCACGACGAACTCGCCGGTCCGGATGTCGAGATTGATGTCCTCGAGTATTTTGTGCTGGCCATAGGATTTCGACAGGTTGCGGAACTGGACGTCGGTCATGGTCACGCTCCCAAAATGTCGTCGATGAAAGGCAGGTAGCCGGCTGTCAGTCCCGCGTCCACGGGGACCACGGCACCTGTTATGCCGGAAGCGCGCTCGGAGGCAAGGAAGGCGACGGCCTCCGCCACTTCCGACGCGTTGACGATGCGGCCGAGCGGGTAGAGCCGCTTCAGCCGGCCTAAGATCTCGGGGTCCTTTGCCAGGCGATGGTCCCAGGCGGCGGTGCGGATCGAGCCCGGACAGACGACATTGGCACGCAACCCGCTGCGGCCGAGCTCGACGGCGATGGATTTGGCGTAGGCGTTGATGCCGGCCTTGGCCGCCGCATAGGCCGGATTGCCGAAATGCGAAATCGCGTTGACGGAGGAGATGAAGACGACGCTGCCCGAGCCGCGCTCGGACATCGCCTTGACGAGCGGATCGGCGAAGGTCATCACGCCGGTCAGATTGAGGCCGAGCTCCTCTTCGATTTTATCCGCCGTCAGCGCCTTCAACGTTTCGGCGCGCGTCCAGCCGGCATTGTTGATCAGGATATCGGGAACGCCGTCCTTGTCGAGCAGCGCGGGTATCGCCGCTTCGATCGAGGCCCGGTCGAGCAGGTTGAAGACATGGCGCGACGCGATATGCGGGCTGGCCAGAGCTTCCACCGACTGGTCGCAGCCGACGACGCGCGCGCCGCGCTCGGCTATGAGCTCGACGATCGCCGAACCGAGGCCGCCGCCGGCGCCGGTGACGACAACGGTTCTGCCCTCGAAATCGGCCTTTGATGCCACGATGCGCGCTCCTCCGCCGTGCCAGACAGCGACGGAACGCTATCCAACAAAATGTAATTTAGCAACATGATAAACTGCTTGCATTGGGCATTACCCTGGATAATGTAGGAAAGTAACATAAATCCTGTGCCTCTAGGCCAGGCGCGAATGCGCATCAATGGGAGAGATCAGATGAGCCTTGCGAAATGGACTGTCGGCCTGTTGGCCGGAATGAGCATGCTGGCTTTTGCGGCACCTGCCGGTGCCGGCGAGGTGCGCGTCACCGTCGCCGAGTACAGCGCAAAGACCGGCCCCTATTTCGAGGAGGTCAAGAAGGAGTTCGAGGCGGCCAATCCCGGCATCACGATCAAGTATGAAGTGGTGCCCTGGGACGTGCTCCTGCAGAAGCTCACCACCGACATCACCGCCGGCACCAATGCCGACCTTTCGATCATCGGCACGCGCTGGCTGATCGACTTCGTCCAGCAGGATGTCGCCGAGCCGCTCGACAGCTACATCAAGCCGGAGTTCAAGGACCGCTTCATCGACACCTTCCTGCAGCCCTCGATCATGGACGGCCACACCTACGGCCTGCCGATTGCGGCTTCGGCCCGCGCCATGTATTACAACAAGGAGCTGTTCGAGAAGGCAGGCATCGCCAAGCCACCGGCCACCTGGAGCGAGCTGCAGGAGGACGCGCGCAAGATCAAGGCTCAAGGCGCCTTCGGCTACGGCCTGCAAGGCAAGGAGATCGAGACCGACGTCTATTACTACTACGCGATGTGGTCCTTCGGCACCGAAATCCTCAACAAGGACGGCACCTCCGGTCTGAGCACGCCCGGCGCGCTTGAGGCCGCCAAGCTTTACAAGTCGATGATCGACGAGGGGCTGACGGAACCGGGTGTCACCTCCAACAATCGCGAGGACGTGCAGAACCTGTTCAAGCAGGGCAAGGTCGGCATGATGATCACCGCGCCGTTCCTGTCCAACCAGATCAAGGAAGAGGCGCCGAAGCTGAAATACGGCGTCGCGGCGATCCCCGCCGGCCCGACCGGCGCGCGCGGCACCTATGGCGTCACGGATAGCATCATCATGTTCAAGAACTCCAAGAACAAGGACGAGGCCTGGAAGCTGCTCGACTTCCTGTTCACCAAGGAGCAGCGCGCCAAGTTTACGCAGGGCGAAGGCTTCCTGCCGGTGAACAAGGAGGAGGCCAAGATGGACTATTACGTCAACAATGCCGACCTCGCCGCCTTCACCGCGCTTCTGCCCGACGCCCGCTTCGCGCCGGTTATCCCCGGATGGGAAGAGATCGCCCAGATCACGTCGGACGCCATGCAGAAGATCTATCTCGGCAGCGCCACGCCGGAAGCGGCCTTGAAGGAGGCCGCCGACAAGGCCAACGCCGTCCTGACGAAGAAATAGGGCGTATCTCCCTGCGCCCGTGGCGCGCTCCACCCGTCGGAGCGCGCCACACTTTCCCTGCCTCCTTCCTCTCCCTCCGGAGGGGGGAGAGGTGGCTCGGCGAAGCCGAGACGGAGTGGGGGAACCACCTGGCCACCGCCGCGAGCCGACTTGCGAAAGACACTCCGCGCAAGCATCGCCTCGCCTTGCGCCAAGGGTCGACCCCCACTCCGTCGAGCTTCGCTCGACACCTCTCCCCCGATCGACGGGGGAGAGGAAGGGGCTCTTCCGCAACTGCCGCGGAGGACAGGCAGACAGGTGAGGGGCGGCGCCTGGAAGGAATTCGAAACTGAGCGCCTGGCAAGACAGATGAGAATTGGCACCCCCTCGAAGCCGCGCAACGCGATACAAACCAGCCGATGCAAAATCGTTTCCTGCCCTATCTGCTGACGCTGCCCAGCCTGTTCCTGGCGGCGGTGGTGATCTTCTGGCCGGTCTGGGACCTGATCCAGATCTCGACGCATGACGTCAACCGCTTCGGTCAGTTGCGCGAGTTCAGCGGTCTCGCCAATTTCGCGGCGCTCGCCGCCGATCCCGATTTTGTCGCCGCGCTCTGGCGCACCGCGCTGTGGACGGTGCTGGTCGTCGGCGGCGCGCTGCTTTTGTCGATCCCGGTGGCGATCATCCTCAATACCGACTTCTACGGCCGCGGCCTCGCCCGCGTCATCATCATGCTGCCCTGGGCGGTGTCGCTGACCATGACCGCGGTGGTCTGGCGCTGGGCGCTTAACGGCGAAAGCGGCATGCTGAATTCGGCGCTGATGAAGCTCGGCCTGATCAGCCAGAACATCCAGTGGCTGGCCAGCGCCGAGACCGCCTTCCCGATGCAGGTGCTGATCGGCATATTGGTGACGGTGCCGTTCACCACAACGATCTTCCTCGGCGGCCTGTCCTCGATCCCCGACGATCTCTACGAGGCGGCGGCACTCGAGGGCGCGACGCCCTTGCAGCAGTTCCGCGAGATCACCTTTCCGCTCCTGAAGCCGTTCATCAACATCGCGATCGTGCTCAATACCATCTATGTCTTCAACTCCTTCCCGATCATCTGGGTGATGACACAAGGGGGGCCGGCAAACTCGACCGACATATTGGTGACCCATCTCTACAAGCTCGCCTTCCGCATCGGCAAGCTGGGCGAGGCTTCCGCCGTGTCGCTGGTGATGTTCGCGATCCTGCTCGTCTGCACCATGATCTATGTGCGCCTCGCCATGCGGGAGCAGCGCGCATGAACGGCAAGTTGAAACGCACCATCATCGCCTGGCTGCTGCTTGCACCGTTGGTCGCGGTGACGATCTTCCCCTTCGCCGTGATGTTCCTGACCGCCGTCAAGCCACGCACCGAGGTGTTGACGCCCACCTGGTGGCCGAGCGAATTCCGCTGGTCGAATTTCGCCGACATGTGGGTGGCGACCGGCTTCGGTCAGGCGCTGCTCAACTCGCTCTATGTCTCGGCGCTGGCGACAATCGGCGCGATCCTGATCTCGGTGCCGGCCGCCTACGCCATGTCGCGCTTCCGCTTTGCCGGCTATGGCGCCTTCCGCCAGTTCCTTTTGATCTCGCAGATGATATCGCCGATCGTGCTGGTGCTCGGCCTGTTCCGGCTGATGGCAGCCTGGGGGCTGGTGGAGAGCACCACCGCGCTCGGCTTCATCTACATGGCCTTCAACGTCGCCTTCACGGTCTGGATGCTGCAGAGCTATTTCGACACCATCCCGCGCGACCTCGAGGAGGCGGCCTGGATGGAAGGCGCCGGCCGTTGGTTGACGCTGCGCAAGGTGTTCCTGCCGCTCTGCCTGCCGGCGATCGCGGTGACGGCGATCTTCACCTTCATCAATGCCTGGAACGAGTTCGTCGTGGCGCTCACCATGCTGCGCAGCCAGGAAAGCTACACGCTGCCGATCCAGGTTTTCTCGCTGGTCGCCGGCCGCTATACGATCGAATGGCACCATGTCATGGCGGCCACGCTCTTGGCGACCTTGCCGGTGGCGATCCTCTTCATCTGGCTGCAGCGCTACCTCGTCCGCGGATTGGCGCTCGGCGCGGTCAAATAGCTATCCCCGCAATTCCAGGAAAAGTGCGCAGCGGTTTTCCGTCCGGAATTGCGAAAAACAAAAGGTCCTCACGGAGCATTCATGCGCATCTTCACCGCCTCGCTGGCGACGGAAACCAACACCTTCTCGCCGGTGCCGACCGACCGGGCTTCCTTCGAGATGGCCTTCTATGCCGGCCCCGGAAAACATCCGGAGACGCCGACGCTCTGCTCCTCGCCGATCGTGGCGCTGCGCAAGCGCGCGGCGAAGGAAGGGCTGACCGTCATCGAAGGCACCGCCACCTGGGCGGAGCCCGGCGGTCTGGTGCAGCGGCAGACCCATGAAGCGCTGCGCGACGAGATCCTCGATCAGCTCAAGGCCGCCTTGCCGGTCGATGCGGTGATCCTGGGATTGCATGGCGCCATGGTGGCGCAAGGCTATGACGATTGCGAAGGCGATCTGTTGGAGCGCGTGCGCGCCATCGTCGGCCCGAAAGTGGTGATCGCCTCGGAGTTCGATCCGCACAGTCATTTGACGCCGAAACGCGTCGCAGCTTGCGACATCATGGCCTACTTCCTCGAATTCCCGCACACCGATTTCTACGAGCGCGGCGAGCATGTGGTCGAGCTCGGCCTTGCCGCGGCGCGCGGCGAGATCAAGCCGGTGATCTCGACCTTCGACTGCCGCATGATCCAGGTGCTGCCGACCAGCCGCGAGCCGATGCGTTCATTCGTCGACAGGATCAAGGCGCTGCATGGCAAGGACGGCGTGCTGTCTGTCTCGGTCATCCACGGCTTCATGGCCGCCGACGTGCCGGAGATGGGCACGCGCATCCTGGTCATCACCGACGACGACAAGGCCAAAGGCGACAAGCTCGCCGAGACGTTGGGCCGCGAGCTCTATGCGCTACGCGAACAGACGGCGATGACCATGCTTTCCGCCTCGGCCGGCATCGATCGGGCGCTGAACGTGCGCGCGGAGCGCAAGGACAAGCCGGTCGTGATCGCCGACATCTGGGACAATCCGGGCGGCGGCGTGCCGGGCGACGGCACCATCGTGCTGCGCGAGCTGCTTTCGCGTGGCGTGACCAAGGTCGGCGTGGCGACGATTTGGGATCCGATCGCCGTGACCTTTTGTCATGCGGCCGGCGAAGGCGCGGTCATCGACCTGCGCTTCGGCGGCAAGGCCGGCCCTCAGGCCGGCGAGCCGATCGATGCCCGCGTCAGGGTGCTGAAGACAACCAACGAAGGCTGGCAGAGCTTCGGGCCAAGCCGGGTGACGCTGGGGCCGTCGGCGGTGGTGCGCATCGAAGGCACCGAGGTCGACGTCATCTTGAACACCAACCGCACCCAGACTTTCGAGCCGGATATCTTTTCCAACATCGGCATCGATCCGCTGTCGAAGGACGTCCTCCTGATCAAGTCGACGAACCATTTCTACGCCGGCTTCGCGCCGATCGCCGCCGAGATCATCTATGTGGCGGCGCCGAGTTCCTATCCGAGCAATCCGGCTGTGACGGATTACAAGAAACTGACGCGGCCGATCTGGCCGAGAGTGGCTGATCCGTGGCGCGCTTCCCCTTCTCCCCTTGTGGGAGAAGGTGGCCGCGAAGCGGCCGGATGAGGGGTGTTCCAGCGGAGTGAGGCGCTGGCGTTCCCTGGAGCACCCCTCATCCGTCTCGGCGCTTGCGCGCCGATCCACCTTCTCCCACAAGGGGAGAAGGGAAAGATGCGTCACACCAGCCCTCGCTTCACCATCATCGCTTCAGGCGAAGGCATTTTCCCTCGAAACGCCGTGTAAAGCTCCTCCGGATCCTTCGAGCCGCCGGCGGCATAGATGTTCTTCCGAAGCCGCTCGGCGAGTTCCGGATTGAAGGCGTCGCCCGTCTCCTCGAAAGCCGAGAAGGCGTCGGCGTCGAGCACTTCCGACCACATGTAGGAATAATAGCCGGCTGAATATCCGTCGCCGGCGAAGACATGGCCGAAATGCGGGGTACGGTGGCGCATCGCGATCGTGTCCGGCATATGCAGTTTTTCCAGCGTCTCGGCCTCGAAACGAAGCGGTTCGGCTGGCGCATCCGCCTTTGCGTGATAGGCCATGTCGATCAGCGCCGAGGCGGTGAACTCGACCGTGGCGAAGCCGGCGCCGAAGGTGCGGGCGGCGAGCATCTTGTCGAGCAGCGCCTTCGGCATCGGCTTGCCGGTCTTGACGTGCAGCGCATGCTTTTCCAGCACCGCCGGCACCGTCAGCCAATGCTCATAGAGCTGCGAGGGCAGTTCGACGAAATCGCGGCTGACGGAAGTGCCCGAAACCGACGGCCAGGTGACGTCGGTCAGCATGCCGTGCAGCGCGTGGCCGAACTCGTGGAACAGCGTCTTCGCCTCATCGACCGACAGAAGTGCCGCCTCGCCGGCCGGCGGCTTGGCGAAATTCATGATGTTGTAGATTACCGGTTTGGCGCCGTCGCCGAGCTTGTAACCGGACCGAAGCGCGCTCATCCAGGCGCCGGAGCGTTTTGACGGGCGCGCAAAATAATCGGCGAGGAACAGGCCGCGTTCGCTGTCGTCAGCATTCTTCACCACGAAGACGCGCGCGTCGGGATGCCAGGCTGTTATGCCCTTCTTTTCCTCGAAAGTGACGCCGAACAGGCGTGTCGCCACATCGAAGCAGGCTTCGATGACGCGTTCGAGCTGCAGGTAAGGCTTCAGCTCCGCTTCGTCGAAGGCGAATTTCTCGGCGCGCAGCTTCTCCTGGTAGAAGCGCCAGTCCCAGGCCGCGAATTTCTCGTTGCTGCCGGCTTCCGCCGCCAGCCGCTCCAGCTCCTTCTGGTCGGCGGCCGCTTTTTCCAGCGCTTTCTCCCACACCGGATCGAGCAGCTCGTGCACGGCTTTCGGCGTCTTCGCCATCGTGTCGTCGAGCTTCAGCGCCGCGAAAGAATCGTAGCCCAGCAGCTTCGCCTTCTCGGCGCGCAGCTTCAGCATGTCGCGCACCACATCGGTGTTGTCGGAGGCGCCGCCATTCTGGCCGCGCATGATGAAGGCTTTGAACACGATCTCGCGCAGGTCGCGGCGCTCCGAGAAGGTCGAGAACGGCTCGTAGATCGATCGCGACAGCGTCACCGCATAGCGGCCCTTCTGGCCGCGCATCTCGGCCGCTTCCGCCATCGCGCTCTTCAAAAAGTCCGGCAGGCCGGCAAGGTCGGCCTCGTCGAGGAACAGCGCCCAGTCGCGCTCGTCGGTGAGCACGTTCTGGCCGAATTTGGTACCGAGCGAGGAGAGTTCCTCGTTGATTGCCGCGAGCCGCTTCTTGCCGTCGGCATCGAGCTTGGCGCCCGAACGGACAAAGCCCTTCCAGGTCTTTTCCAGGACACGCAGCGTTTCGGCATCAAGGTTGAGGCTGTCGCGCCGCTGATAGAGATCGTCGATGCGGGCAAACAGTTTTTCGTTCATCGAGATCGCCGAGAAATGCCGCGACATCTTTGGCGAAACCTCGCGCTCCATCGCCTGGATCGTGTCGTTGGTATGAGCGCCGGCGCGGCACCAGAAGATGGACGAGACACGGTCGAGCGCCTCGCCGGCAAGCTCGAGCGCGGCAAGCGTGTTCTCGACGGTCGGCATCTCGCTGTTGCCGGCGATCGCGTCGATCTCGGCCTGATGCGCCGCCAGCGCCGCGTCGAAGACTGGCCCGAAATCATTGTCGCCGATTCGCGAGAAATCCGGCAGGCCTAGCGGCCCTTGCCAGACGGTCAGCGGATGGGCGGCGAGATCGACGGTTTTTGAAGATGACATGTGCATTCCGGTGAGCTGATTTGGAGGCGGGCTGCCCCGGATGTAGAGCGATGCCGCGCAGCGTGCAACAAGGGTCGCTCCACGATTCGCCCTACGAGCATTCAAGGGAAAGGCGGTTCGCCGTTTTCCGTGGAACGGTGAAATGCGCTGGTCCATCGCAAACCGAACCTCGTCATCCACGGGCGGAGCGACGCGAAGCGGAGCGCAGACCCGAGGATCCATTCCGTGACCTTGGCCGAGGAACACAGCGGAGCAGAATTCTGCACCGTGGCAACGCTCGGAAGTCACGGAATGGATTCTAGGGTCTGCGCGCGTCGCTTCGCTCCTTGCTCCGCCCTAGAATGACGACCTGACAAGCGCGTCAGCCAATCTCCAAGAATGCCGCCTACCAACGCAAACACTAGTAGGCGCTGCAGTCCTGCGCCACCGCCGTTTGCGTGCTGACGACGATCCGCCCGCCAGCGATGGTAAAAGTCTCGCGCATCAGCATGTCGTTGCTGGGGAAGTCGTAGCAGGCGAGCACCGTGGTCTCGCCATTCTCGCTCTTTTCGACGCGATGACGGATCGCGGCGCCCGCCACCGCGCTCTGCCATTCGTCGATCGAGGCGATGAAATCCTGCTTGGTCTGCACGACGCCCATGTCGTCGAGCTTCATGCGCACGTCGTCGGAAAGCAGGTCGGACAATTCTGTGCGGTCGGCGACCAGCAGTGCCGAGTACCAGCGGTCGATGATGGCGCCGTCATCGGCGGCGGCACGGACGAGCGAGGACATGAGCAGCGCCGCCGCGAGAAGGAACCTCCGCCAGGTCCGGTGCATCGTCCCTCCCTTACAGCTCCGGCCGCTGGAAATCGCCGGTTTCCTTGTTCATCACCCACAGCTCCCCGGTCGAGATGTCGAACCATGCGCCGTAGAGCGTAAGCTTGCCCTTGCCCTCAAGGATCGAGACGCAGGGAAAAGTCCTGAGATTGGCGATGGAGTAGCGGATGGAAATACGCTCCAGCGCCGTTTGCCGCTCGGTCGCCGTCATGAAGGTGCTGGACGAGACAGTCTCGGCGGCAGGCGCGATCAGGCTCATCCATTTGCCGATGAAATCGCCGGGCGATAGCGGCGCAAAGTTCGTGTCGAGCGCGGCACGGATGCCGCCGCAGCGGCCATGGCCCATCACCACGATGTTCTTCACCTTCAGGCTCTGCACGGCGAATTCCAACGCGGCCGATGTCGAGTGATATTCGCCGTCCGGCTCATAGGGCGGCACCAGATTGGCGACATTGCGCAGCACGAAAAGCTCGCCGGGGCCGGCATCGAAGATCGCTTCCGGGGCTGAGCGGGAATCGCAGCAGGCGACGATCATCGTTTCCGGCGCCTGGCCTTCGCGCGCCAGCGAGCGATAGCGGTCGCTTTCCGAGGGATAGCGGCCGGCCATGAAGTTGCGATAGCCGGCGAGGAGGTGCTCAGGGAGGTGAGGCATGGGCGGCGTCTGGGCCCTTTCCGGGTTGGATGCGGCACGAATGTCGGTGTTCGAGCGATGTCTGCCTGAAGTCTGGCAAAGCCTCTAGCGGCAAAAGTCGGTCGCGAGCAATGCCGAATTGCGGATGAGCCCGTCGCAATCGCGATGCGGCATTCATGGCTTCGTCAGGCCCAGATGGCAACGGGAATGCCGAAACGATCGATCAATGGCGGATCTGGGGAAGGTTTTGCCTCGCCGCCGGCGATACGCCCGGCAATCAGCATCATGGCCGCGGCGTCGAGGAAGTCGTCGCTCGTCGCGCCTCGTGGCGGCGCCTGATCGAGAAAGACTTTGCCGTAGCCGTGCCGGCAAAGCAGTGCCTTGCGCTCCTCCATGCCGGCCGGGTTGACCGCTCCCTTGATCTTCTTCGGCAAGGCCATCGCCGTGCCGCCGTTCAGCCGGCAGAACGCCACTTCCGGATGCGATTCGAAGATGCGGCCACGCAAATCGGGCCGCGAGATCAACAGCTGATCGATCTCGCGGATTTTGGCAAAGATGCCGAAAGCCTGGACGGAAACGCCGCGCGGCGGATCCGACGTTGCCAATGCCGTCGCGCTTGCCAGCCGATGCGCCGCATACCAGGCCTCGATCGTGGTGAAGTCGCTGGTATCGGCATAGAGCGCCGCCCGCGAAGGGATGGCGAACACGCTGGATTGCCGCGCCCCGAGCAGCGGCCGCACCAGCGCCTCCGGCCCGCGGCCTCCCTTGCGCGAAAAATCCGGCAGGCCGATCGGCATGTCGACGGCGATCGTTGCATCCGGCAGCGCGTCGAGCAGCGCCTGGAAGCTCGGGAAGACCGAGACCGACGGCGCGGCGTCCGCTTCGCGGTGGACGGCGATCCAGCCGGCCTTGCAGCCGTCGATGCCTGCGAGCTTCACGCCCGCTTGTCCCGCCCCGGATGCAGGAGATGGCGCAACTGCACCATGGCCATGGGGTGCGACAGGCTCTGCGCGTCGGTTTCGAGCTGCAGCTCGTCGCCGCCTCGCTTCGCGGTGCGGGCGAGGATCTCGTAGACGGCGGCGGTGGTCGATTGCAGCGCCTTGACCGGCGGCTGGCCGGACAGAACGCGCGCCAGATAGACGGCCGCAGTCAGGTCGCCCAACCCGTTCGGCGGCTTCTCGATCACGCGGTGCTCGGCAAGCAGCGCCTGGCTGCCGTCGAGCAGGAAATTGCCGGTGCCGCCCGCCATTATCGCGGGCGCCGAGGTCACCAGCATGGTCGAAGGGCCGGCGTGAAGTGCCGCCGCCGTCACCGCCTTGATGTCGGGCAGCGGCGCGCCCGCCATCCATTCCAGCTCATAGCGGTTGGGCGTGGCGATATCCGCGATCGGCATCAATTTGTCGCGCATGGCGGCCGCCGTCGGCTCGGGCACATAGAGCCCGCCCGAATCGCCCATCACCGGATCGCAGATGTAAAGCGCGTTCGGCGTCTTTTCCTTGACGGCGGCGACCAGCGAGGCGACTGCGTCGGCCTGGCCGGCCTCGCCGAGATAGCCCGACAGCACGGCCCGCACCTCGCCCAACCAGGGCGCGCGCTCGAGATCGGCCATCAGCGCCTTGAACTGATCGAGCGGCGGAACGATGCGCGTGGCCCGGCTGTGGCCCGGATGCCAGGGCAGGATGACGGTCGGCACCGCCCAGACCGGGAAGCCCAGCGTCTCCAGCGCGAAGACGGCGGCGCGGTTGCCGACCGAGCCGCGGGCGACATGGCTGGAGATGACGATGACCGCGCGCGGCGCGTCGATTTTTTCTGCACTCATGGAAATCTGTTCCTAGCCGCCACGCGTTGCGGCATACACCAGCCAGGCCAATAGCCCAATGGCAATGAGGAAGCCGAGCGTTCGGCCAATGCGGGTACCCCAATATTCGATGGGATCGGTGCGGTCGGTGTCGCCGGCGGTCACGCGGTCGCGCGCGTCCTTCCCCGTGCGGACGATGAACGACGCGCCGCCCGGCGTTGTCTCGCGCGCTACGCGTTCGAGGATGCGGCGCGATTCGGTCTCGTCATCTTGGCGCTCGGCCATGGCAATTGCCCTTTCCTGCCCGGACCTTAGAGCAATTCCCGGAAAAGTGCGAAGCGTTTAGGCTCGGCTTACTTCGCCGCAGCCTTCCGACCGGAATTGCGTCAGACAAGAAGATGAAATCCTGTTCGCTCGACTATTCACAGGGGCTCTCGCCCGAGCCGGAGCAGGCGTCATCGGCCGGACATTTTCTTACGCGTGGATTGTGGTAATGCTTCGCGCGCAACTTCTGTCGAGGGACCAATCATGATTGCCGAGCGCCTCTCACTAGCCTCCCCCTTCCGCAGCCTTGCCGCCTTCCTGATGATGGTTTTCGTGCTGCCGCTGCTTGGCGGCTGCGGTTACAACACCATCCCGACGGCGGAAGAGAACGCGCATGCGGCCTGGAGCGAGGTGCTCAACCAATATCAGCGCCGTTCCGACCTGATCCCGAACCTGGTCGAGACGGTGAAGGGCTATGCCTCGCATGAAAAGGATACGCTCGACGCAGTCGTCCAGGCGCGCGCCAAGGCAACGCAGATCACGGTGACGCCCGACACGCTGAAAGACCCCGAGGCGCTGAAGAAGTTCCAGGATGCCCAGGCCGGCCTGACCAGCGCGCTGTCGCGGCTGATCGCGGTGTCGGAAGCCTATCCCGACCTCAAGGCGAACCAGAATTTTCTCGCGCTGCAGGCGCAGCTCGAAGGCACCGAGAACCGCATCGCGGTGGCGCGGCGCGATTACATCCAGGCGGTCAGGGACTATAATCTGACCCTGAAGACCTTCCCGTCCGTGCTGTGGGCGACCTTCTGGTTCCGCGGCAACGAGCCCTTCGCCAACTTCACCGTCGAGGAAGACAAGATGCAGGTGCCGAAGGTCGATTTCGGCACGAGCACCAAGCAGGGCGGGTGAGAAACTCGGCTGAAAATTAATCGAGCTTGCAGGCCTTGAGTTCCTTCACACCCCCCTCTGTCCTGCCGGACATCTCCCCCGCAAGGGGGGAGATCAGCCGTCATCCGCGCTTTCGCCAACTTTCAGCCTCTGAAAGAGAAAACCGGCGACGAGGCTATCAATCTCCCCCCTTGCGGGGGAGATGGCCGGCAGGCCAGAGGGGGGTGCCTCGCGGCTACCTCGTCTATCTTGGCCTTCTTGCCTTTCTCCTCCTCCCCCTCGCAGCCCTTGCCGCCGACCTGCCCGCTCTCACCGGCCGCGTCGTCGACAATGCCGGCATCATCGATGCCGGCACGCGCGCGGCGCTGACGCAGAAGCTCGCCGACTTCGAGACAAAAGGCTCCGACCAGATCGTCGTCGCCACCATACCCAGCCTCGGCGGCGAGGAGATCGAGCCCTACGCCAACCGGCTGTTCCGCTTCTGGAAGCTCGGCCAGGCCAAGGAAAATAACGGCGTGCTGCTGCTGGTGGCGCCCATCGACCGCAAGATGCGCATCGAGGTCGGCTACGGGCTGGAAGGCACGCTGACCGACCTGCACACCAAGCTGATCATCGAGAACGACATGGTGCCGGCCTTCCGCGCCGGAGACTTCTCCGGCGGCATCACCAAGGCCGTCGACGACATGATCATGGTCCTGGAGGGCAATCCGGAGGAGCTGGAAGCGCGCGGCAAGCGCAACGAGCAGGCGCCGTTCAATTCAGACGACCTGTTCTTCGCCATCTTCATCACCATCTGGGCGCTGATCTTCTTCGGCGGCATCGCGATGACGGTGCTGCCGCCGATCTTCGGTCAGAAGATCGGACCCGGCCGCTATCGCTGGCTCGGCATGACCTTCAATCAGAACCGGCGCTCTTCCTCGGGTGGCTGGTCGTCGGGTGGTGGCGGTTGGTCGTCCGGCGGCGGGGGCTGGTCCTCGGGAGGCGGCGGCGGCGGATTTTCAGGCGGCGGCGGCTCGTCGGGCGGCGGCGGCTCCTCGGGAAGCTGGTGAGGCATCATGGCAACGCGACCGATCAGCGCCGAGGACCATGACCGCATCGCCGAAGCGATCCGCACCGCCGAGTTGAAGACCGACGGCGAGATCTACTGTGTCGTCGCTCGGGCCAGCGACGGCTACTTCTTTCCGGCCGCGTTCACCACAACGATCGGCGTGTTCGTCACCAGCCTTGCCGTCGCCTATGGGCTGGAGGCATGGTGGCTGTCCATACGGCTGCCGCATTTCGTGCTGGCGCAAGCGCTGGCGCTGGCCTCGGTGCTCGTTTTGCTCTGGTTCCTGCCCACTTTGCGCATTCATTTCGTGCCGAGAAGGCTGCGCTATCAGGCGGCGCACGCCAATGCGATGAAGCAGTTCCTGGCCCGCAACGTCCACCGCACGAGCGCGCGCACCGGCGTGCTCATCTTCGTCTCCATTGCCGAGCGCTATGCCGAGGTCGTCGCCGACTCCGGCATCGACGCCAAGGTCGGCCAGCATGTCTGGGACGGCGTGGTGGGCGACCTGACCAAACATGCCGGTGACGACCGGCTGGCCGACGGCTTCGTCAAGGCTATCGGTACGGTCGGCGCGGTGCTCGCCGAGCATTTCCCGGTCACCGAAGGCGACACCAACGAGCTCGATGATCATCTCGTCGAAATCTGACTAGAGCATGATGCCGAAAAGTGTGAGGCGGTTTTCGGGCGACATCATGCTCTATCTCTTGGATTTAGAGACGGATTCAGATTTCAGGTCGATTCGACCTGAAATCATCCGGCTCTTGACGCCTCGTCGGCGAACGCACCTTTCGCCTGTGCGAAAGCGCGGAGGCGTGTTGGCGGACTCTTTGCAATCGCCCGATGCGGGTTTATGGTTAACCAATCATGAACACGCTGACGATCGACATCCGGAAGGCAGAGCCGCGCGACGCGAGCGCCATCGCCGAGGTGCATCAGCAGGCCTGGCGCGGCGCCTATTCCGGCATCATCCCGCATCGAACGCTGACCTCGATGATCAACCGTCGCGGCGTCGACTGGTGGGCCAACGCGATTCGCCGCGCCGCCACCGTGCTGGTCGTCGAGATCGGCGGAACCGTCGCCGGCTATGCCACGATCGGCAAGAACCGCGCCCGCGAGCTCAGGCAGCAGGGTGAGATCTACGAGCTCTATCTTCGTCCGGAATATCAGGGCATCGGGCTCGGCAGCCGGCTGTTCAAGGCGGCCAAGGCCCGGCTCGCCGACCACGGCCTGCGCGGCCTCGTGGTCTGGGCGCTGGAGGACAATCACAACGCCTTGGCCTTCTACGCCGGCAATGGCGGCCGCGATATTGCCGAAGGCGTTGAAGTCTTCGAGCAGAAGGCGCTCAAGAAAGTGGCTTTCGTCTGGAATGACTGACGTCGCCTAGGTTACAATCCATCACAAACTGTGCGCTTCCATTGGCGTTCAGTGCCATTCGCCGCATTGCACCATGACGTTTCGCCCGCTATCGGTCTTGCAATCGAGAGAGGGATTTTAGCCATGCGTATCGAAGCCGTGCCCACAGGAAAGAACCCGCCTGAGGACGTCAACGTCATCATCGAGGTGCCGATCGGCGGCGAGCCGATCAAATATGAAATGGACAAGGAGGCCGGCACCCTGTTCGTCGACCGCTTCCTGCACACCTCGATGCGCTATCCCGGCAATTACGGCTTCGTGCCGCACACGCTGTCGGGCGACGGCGACCCGATCGACGTTCTGGTCTGCAACACCCGGGCGCTGGTGCCGGGCTGCGTCATCAATGTACGGCCGATCGGCGTCTTGATCATGGAAGACAATGCCGGCCAGGACGAGAAGGTGATCGCCGTTCCCTCGCCCAAGCTGACGCTGCGCTACGAGAACGTCACCGAATACACGCATCTGCCTGAGATCACGCGCCAGCAGGTGCAGCACTTCTTCGAGCACTACAAGGATCTCGAGCCCGGCAAATGGGTCAAGATCGAGGGCTGGCACGATTCCAAATATGCCAAGAAGATGATCGTCGACGCGATCGCGCGGGCCAAGACAGCCAAATAAGGCTACCGAACGGCCTTCTCGCCGCCGGCCGCCGTGATCACCCCGACGATGATCAGCCCGGTCAGCACCAGCCGCACGCCGGCGCTGACGCCGAACGTGTTGAGCATGGTGAGCAGGAGCACCAGGAACAGGCCGGCGCCCCAGACGCCCGGCACATTGGCCTTGCCGCCAGCGACCGAGGTGCCGCCGATGACCACGACCGCGATCGAGGCGAGCAGGTATTCGTTGCCGATATCGACATTGGCGCCGCGGAAATAGCCGGCAAGCAGCGCCCCGTCGATGCCGCCCAGCGCGCCGCACAGCGTGTAGGTGAGGAAGCGGATGCGGCCGACATTGACGCCGGCAAGCCAGGCGGCGCGGATGTTCTGGCCGATCGCCAGCACCGAGCGGCCGTAGATCATGCGCTGCAGCGCCAGCGCGGCGCCGATGGTGAAGACGACCGTCAGCATCGCCAGCGCCGGAATGCCCAGCACCTGCCAGTTGGTGAAGTCGGCAAAGCCCGGCGGCGGCTTGATCTGCAGGCCGCGGCCATAGCTGATGTCGACCGACTGGATGATGAAGCTCGCCGACAGCGTCGCGATGATCGGCGGGATGCGCAGCGCCCAGATCAAGAGATAGTTGATTGCGCCGATCGCGGCGCCGCAGGCGAGTGCGGCAAGCAGCCCGACGACGATCATGGCGTCGCTGCCGCCCATCACTTTCATGGCGACCGCGCTTGCCAGCCCGATATTGGCTGGCAGCGACAGGTCGACATTGCCGGGTCCCAGCGTGATGACGAACATCTGGCCGACGCCGACGATGACGGTGAAGACGGCGAGCGAAAGTGCTGCCGTGACCATGCCTCCGGCGCCGTAGCCGCCTGTAAAGGCAATCGTGGCCAGCCAGACGACCAGAGCGCCGACGAACGACCAGATCCAGGGTTTTTCAAGCAGCGTCCGCACCGAGGTCATCGCTCACCGCTCCCTGCGGCTGATCAGCACCCGCGCCGCCAGCACGATGATCAGGATCGCTCCGTTGGCGGCCACCTGCCAGTCGGGCGGGATGTGCATGAAGGTCAAGAGCGGCGAGGCGGCCAAGGCCAGCGTCAGCGCGCCAAGGACGGCGCCGATCGGCGACACCCTGCCGCCGACGAACTCGCCGCCGCCGAGAATGACGCCGGCGATCGAAAGCAGCGTATAGCCATTGCCGATATTGGCGTCGGCCGAGGTAGTGATGCCGATCAGCGCCATGCCGGACAGAACGCCGAACAGGCCGGTCAGCGCGAACAGCACGATCTTGGTCTTGAGCAGCGACCAGCCGGCGCGCCTCAGCGCCGCGGCATTGCCGCCTGAGCCGCGCAGGATGACGCCGTAGGACGTGCGCATCAGGCCGAAATGCACGACCGCGGCGATCAGCAGCGCGGCAAGGATCGGGAACGGAATGTAGGGCGGCTTGAACGACAGGATCGACAGCAGCCAGTCCGGCGCCTTGCCGCCGGGCTTGGGCAGGATCAGGATCGCAAGCCCCTGCCAGACGAAGCTCATGCCGAGCGTCACCACGATCGAAGGCAAATTGCGCAGGTGGATCAGCGCGCCCAGCAATGCATAGACGCCGATCGAGCCCATGAGCACGAGAATGCCGAGGAGCGGCGCGTCCCGCAGCCATGTCGCGGTGACGCAGCCGACGAAGCCGACGAACGTCCCTATCGACAGGTCGAGCTCGTTGCCGGCGATGACGAACATCTGTGCGATCGTCGCCAGCGCGATCGGGATCGCCAGGTTGAGCATCAGGTTGAAGCCGAAATAGCTGATGGCGCGCGGGTTGAGCCAGGCAATCGCAATCAGCACCAGCGCCAGCGACAAAGCCGGCAAAAGGCCGCGCAGCATGCGCGCCCGGGCGGCGCTGCCGCGCGGGGAGGCTTTCGGAACGGTGCCGGGGGCGATCGCCGTCATCTCAGGCCGCATCGCCGAACGAGGACTGGATGATCTTTTCCTCCGTCAGCTCGTCGCGCCCAAGATTGGCGACGATCCGGCCGTTCTTGAAGACGTAGACATGGTCGCAATTGTCGAGCTCCTCGGTCTCGGTCGTGTACCAGAGGAAGGTGCGGCCCTTGGCGGCCTCCTCGCGCACCAGGTCGTAGACTTCGAGCTTGGTGCCGATATCGACGCCGCGCATCGGGTCGTCCATCAGCACGATCTCTGCGTCGGAGCCGAGCGCGCGGGCAAACAGCGCCTTCTGCTGGTTGCCGCCCGACAGCGAATAGATGTTGTTGTTCATGTCCGGCGTGCGGATGCCGATCTTCTTTTTCCAGAATTCGGCAAGCTCGGCCTCGCGCTGCGGCGAGATCAGCAGCCCGTTGCGCAGCCGCGCCAGCGAGCGGATGCCGATATTCTGCGCGATCGACCATTGCGAAAAGATGCCGTCCGACTGGCGGTCGCCGGCGACCAATGCCACCGGCGCGGTGACCTCGATGCCGGTCCTGGCGCGCGAGGCGGCCGAGAAGATCGCCAGCAGAAGATCCGTCTGGCCATGGCCGGCAAGTCCCGCAAGGCCGATGATCTCGCCTGCGCGCGCGACAAGCTCCTTGCCGTCCTGCTGCCTGGCCGGGCGTGCCCGCACCCTGAGCGCTCCTGGCTCGGTCTTGCGGGCCTCGGCGGCGGCTTTGTGATGTCCCTCGGCGCCGCCCATGGCCGCGACCAGCCTGTCGCGGTCGAACGCGCTCGCGGCGTCGGCGGCGACCACCTTGCCGTCGCGCATCACCACGATGCGGTCGGCGTTCTGCAGCACCTCGCCCAGCACATGCGAGATCAGGATGCAGCTGCCTCCGGCCGCCACGAAGCGGCGCACGAATGAAAGCAGCTGGCCCGCCGTATGCGCGTCGAGCGACGAGGTCGGCTCGTCGAGGATGACCAGATGCAGGGGCTCGCGGGTCAGCGTGAAGGCGCGCGCCACCTCGACCATCTGGCGCCGCCCGATCGAGAGGTCGCCGGCGATGTCGTCCGCTGAAATGCCGTGGTCCGGGAAGATCTCGTCCAGCTTGGCGCGGATGAGGTCGGCGGCCCGGCGCCGCCAGCCGAAACCGGTGAGCGCGGGGTGATTGATACGGGTATTCTCGGCGACGCTGAGATTGGGGCAGAGCGACAGCTCCTGGAAGACGCAGCGTATGCCAAGCTCCAGCGCGCGCGCCACCGAATAGCTCGCTTCCTGATTGCCGCGCACGGCGATCTGCCCGCCATCCGGCCGCAGCGTGCCGGCCACCATGTGCATGAGCGTCGACTTGCCGGCGCCGTTATGCCCGACCAGCCCGACGCATTCGCCCGCGCCGACATGGAAGTCGACGCCGTTAAGCGCCCGAACGGCGCCGAAATGCTTTTCGGCGCCGTTGAGCCTGACGATATCCGCAATAGCCTGAAGCATCCTCAACTTTATCCGGTTGGCGATGCGGACCGCAATGTGCCCACCGCTATTGCTTGATGTTGGCCTTGATCGCCGCGATAGCTTCTTCCTGCGTGTATTCGTGCGTGGCGACGCCGCCTTCCTTGATCTTCGGCAGCGCGGCCTCGAAATCGTCCTGGGTGAAGGCGAGATAGGGCACCAGGAGGTCATGCGGGATGTCCTTGCGGCCGTCGAGCACCTGCTGCGCCACCCAGAAGGCCAGCGTCGACACGCCGGGCGCGATCGAGGCCGACCAGGTCTTGTAGCCGTCCTTCTCCTTCTGCTCCTTCCACCACTTCAGCTCGTCCTGCCGGTTGCCCATGATGATGGTCGGGCGTGGCTTGCCGGCCGCGGCGAAGGCCTGCGCGGCGCCATAGCCGTCGCCGCCCTGGTCGACGATGCCGACGACATCCGGCAACGACGGCAGGATGGTCGCCACCGCCTTCTGCGCCGTCGTCTGGTCCCAGTCGCCCGTCACCGAACCGACGATCTTGAACTCGGGATGGGCGGCAACGCCCTCGAGGATACCGGCATGGATGGCATCGTCGATCGAGGTGCCGGCGAGACCGCGGATTTCCAGCAGATTGCCGCCCTTGGGCTGGAATTTGGCCATCTGCTCGACTTCCTGCTTGCCCATGTCCTTGAAGTCGACGACGACGCGATAGGCGCAAGGCTCGGTCACGATGCCGTCGAAGGAGACGACGACGATACCGGCATCGCAGGCCTGCTTGATGGCGCCATTGAGCGCATCGGGCGACGCGGCGTTGATGACGATGGCGTCATAGCCCTGCAGGATCAGGTTCTGCACCTGGGCGGCCTGAGTCGGCACTTCCTTGTCGGCGGTGGTGAAGACATCCGCTGCCGCGACCACCTTGTCCTCGACCGCCTTCTTGGTGACGATCGCATAGCTGTCGAGCATCGCCTGGCGCCACGAATTGCCGGCATAATTGTTGGAGAAGGCGATCTTCTTGCCGCTGGTGTCGGCAAGCGCGGTGCCCGAGGCGAGCATCGCCGCAAATGCACTCAATACGAGCAGTTTCTTCATGTCGGTTCCTCCCGAGGTTGCTGCTGTTAACACGAAATCTCTGTTTTTTATCTATTGTCAGACAAATTCAGAGGAACCGCAAGCTGTCAACTCCAAACCATTGGCACTGCTCGATCAACTTGCGGTGCGGCAATTGAAAAGATGGCGACTCCTGTCTAGGAACGCGGCAGGAGGCCAGTGCATGGCAGTGACGCCGACCGTTGCTAAAGGCGCGCCCGGAATTCCGGCGCGCTGGACGTCAAGTGCCAAGAGTGGCGTCGGAACCGCGCTTTCGGCAAAAAGCCCGCTCTGGTTCACCACCAGCCACGGCATCCTGAATGAAATCTATTATCCGCACCTCGACAGCGCCTGCACGCGCGACCTGGGGCTGATCGTCACCGGCCCCGGCGGTTGTTTTTCCGAAGAGAAGCGCGATGCGGCCCACACTGTCGACCCTTTCGAGGACGGGGTGCCTGGCTACCGGCTGACCAACATCGCCTCCGACGGCGCTTACCGGATCGACAAGCGCATCGTTACGGATTCGAAACGACCTGTGCTGCTGCAGGAAGTGCATTTCAGCGCGATCAAGGGCTCGCTGGTTGATTATCGCGTCTACGCGCTGCTTGCGCCGCACCTCGTCAATGCCGGCATGGGCAATACGGCCTGGATCGGCGAGCACAAGGGACAGCGCCTTCTCTTCGCCACAGGGCGCGGCGTGTCGCTGGCGCTCGCCTCCTCTTTGCCCTGGGGCGCCTGCGCGGCCGGCTATGTCGGCTTTTCCGACGGCTGGCAGCAACTGCACGACAACGGCGCGCTCGATCCATCCTGCTTGGCGGCGGAAAACGGCAATGTCGCGCTGACCGGCGAGATCGGCTTTTCGGCCGGCAGGACGGTTGCCTTGCTGGCGCTCGGCTTCGGCGCTTCGCCGGAGGAAGCCGCCGACCTTGCGCTTGCAAGTCTGCAACAGGGTTTCGAGCCGGCCGCGAAGACTTATGTCGAGAACTGGCGGACATTTCAGGCAGGGTTGGAAAAACTCGACCGCCGCGGCGCCTCCGGCCTGAACACCTACCGCGCCAGCACCGCGGTGCTGGCGACGCATCTGTCGGTAGCCGGGCCCGGCGCCGCGGTCGCCAGCCTGTCGATCCCCTGGGGTTTCAACAAGGGCGACGACGATCTCGGCGGCTATCACCTCATCTGGCCGCGCGACCTGGTCGAGACGGCTGGCGGTTTCCTGGCGGCCGGCGACGGCAGGCAGGCGCTGCAGATCCTCGCCTATCTGCGTTCGATCCAGCAGCCGGACGGCCATTGGCCGCAAAATTGCTGGTCCGACGGCACCGCCTATTGGCCCGGCATCCAGATGGATGAATGCGCCTTTCCGCTGCTGCTCGCCGATGCCTTGCGCCGTGCCGGCCATCTGCCGAAGGCGAAGCTCGCCGACTTCATGGGCATGATCGAGAACGCGGCCGCCTATGTCGTGCGCAACGGCCCGGTCACCGGCCAGGATCGCTGGGAAGAGGATGCCGGCTACAGCCCTTTCACACTGGCCGTGGAAATAGCGGGCCTGCTTGCAGCGGCCGATATGCTCGACGCTTGCGGCAAGAATGAGCCGGCAAACTATCTGCGCGAGATCGCCGATTGCTGGAACGACCAGGTCGAGCGCTGGACCTATGTCACCGGCACGCAGGCAAGCGCCAGGGCAGGAACCGACGGATATTACGTCCGCATCGCGCCGCCCGACAATAGCGGCGCCGCGTCTCCGAAGGACGGCTTCGTGCCGATCAAGAACCGGCCGCCGGGCGACACCGACAAGCCCGCCGAGGCGATCATCAGCCCGGATGCGCTGGCGCTGGTCCGCTTCGGCCTGAGGGCCGCGGACGATCCGCGCATCGTCAACACCGTCAAGGCCATCGACGCCGAGCTGCGCTGCCAGTTGCCGCAGGGGCCGCTCTGGTACCGCTATACCGGCGACGGCTATGGCGAGCACGAGGACGGCTCGCCTTTCGACGGCACCGGCCGGGGCCGGCCGTGGCCGCTGCTTGCCGGCGAGCGCGCCCATTACGAGCTGGCAGCCGGCCGCGGGGACAGGGCGGCGCAGCTCCTTGAGACTTTCGAACGTTCGGCCGGCGTCGGCGGCTTCCTGCCGGAGCAGGTCTGGGATCGCCCCGACATGCCAGACCGCGAATTGCGGCTGGGCGCCCCTTCGGGCAGCGCCATGCCGCTGGTCTGGGCGCATGCCGAGCACATCAAGCTGTTGCGCTCGCTGCGCGACGGCGCCGTCTTCGACCTGCCGCCCCAGGGCGTCGAACGCTACATCAAGGGCCAGACGGTCTCGCCGCTTAGGATCTGGCGCTTCAACCACAAGATCCGCTCCATTCCGGCCGGCAAGGCGCTGCGCGTCGAATTGTCGGCGCCCGGGGTCGTCCATTGGAGCAGCGACAAATGGCTGACCGTGCAGAACAGTAAGACAACCGAGAATGCGTTCGGCATTCACCTGGTGGATTTGCCCGTTAACCGCCTGCAGCCGGGAACCACCATCCTCTTCACTTTTTTCTGGCCCGGGGCGATGCGTTGGGAGAATGTCGACTTCAGCGTCGGCGTTGGCGCCCAATCGTGATCCAGCAGGGCCATTGTACTTCTCCTTCCTCAAGCAATCGGGATGAAACCATGCAGATCGGAATGATGGGACTGGGCAGGATGGGCGCCAACATGGTGCGGCGCCTGATGCGCGACGGCCATGAATGCGTCGTCTATGACATCAATTCGGCAAGCGTCGCCGGCATGGTCAAGGACGGCGCGGTCGGTGCCGCCTCGCTGGAGGAGTTCGTCGCCAAGCTCGCCAAGCCGCGCTGCGCCTGGCTGATGCTGCCGGCCGCGATCACGGGCAGGATCGTCGACCAGGTGGCGGCGCTGATGGAGCCGGGCGACATCATCATCGACGGCGGCAATTCCTACTACCATGATGCCGTCGACCAGGCGGCCAAGCTGGCGGTTAAGGGCATCAACTTCGTCGATGTCGGCACCAGCGGCGGCGTCTGGGGCCTGGAGCGCGGCTATTGCCTGATGATCGGCGGCCCCGATGACGCTGTGAAGCATCTCGATTCGGTCTTTGCCACGCTGGCGCCTGGAGCCGATGCGGGCGCCAACCCGCCCAAGGATGCCGGCACCGCGCCCTTCGGTTATCTTCACTGCGGGCCGAGCGGCGCCGGCCACTTCGTCAAGATGGTACATAACGGCATCGAATATGGCGTGATGGCAGCCTATGCCGAGGGCATGAACATCCTGAAGTCGGCCAATGCCGGCAAGCGGTCCAGGATAGCGGACGCCGAGACCAGCCCGCTCGAAAATCCGCAATATTATCAGTTCGACATCGACCTGCCGCAGGTCGCCGAGGTCTGGCGGCACGGCAGCGTCATCGGCTCCTGGCTGCTCGATCTCACCGCCGGCGCGCTGAAGAACGACCCGGCCCTCGCCCAGTTCGGCGGCCGTGTCTCCGATTCCGGCGAAGGCCGCTGGACGCTGAAGGCGGCGATCGACACTGGCGTCCCGGCGCCGGTGCTGTCCTCGGCGCTGTTCGACCGCTTCTCTTCCCAGGGCGAATCGCAATTCGCCGACAAGCTTCTGTCCGCCATGCGCTATGCCTTCGGCGGCCATGTCGAGAAGCCGAAGACCGGCGCGTGAGGGGAGAGACTGCATGAGCCAGGAGAGGTCCGACACGCTGGTGCTTTTCGGAGCGACCGGCGATCTTGCGCACAAAAAGATTTTCCCGGCGCTCTACCAGATGGTCGCCAAAGGCACGCTGAGCGAGCCGGTGATCGGCGTCGCCTTCGAGCCTTGGGAGCTCCCCAAGCTGGTGGACCGTGCGCGCGACGGCATCGTCACCGCGCTTGGCCGTGTCGACGACAAGGTCTTTTCCAAGCTCGCCTCGCTGCTGCGCTATGTCAGCGGCGACTACCGCGACGGCGCGACCTTCGAGAAGCTGAAGACGGCGCTGGGTTCCGCGCAGCGGCCGCTGCACTACATGGCCGTTCCCCCGACAATGTTCGAGACGGTCGTGCAAGGGCTGGAGCAGTCCGGCACCGCGCGCGGCGCGCGGCTGATGGTGGAAAAGCCGTTCGGCCACGACCTGCAGTCGGCGCGCTGGCTGAACCGGGTGCTGCATCTGGTGTTCGACGAGCAGTCGATCTTCCGCATTGACCATTACCTCGGCAAGGAAGCGATCCAGAACCTGCTCTATTTCCGCTTCGCCAACTCCTTCCTCGAGCCGATCTGGAACCGCAATTTCGTCGAGAGCGTGCAGATCACCATGGCCGAGGATTTCGGCGTCGAGGGCCGCGGCAAATTCTATGACGATGTCGGCTGCATCCGCGACGTGATCGAAAACCACCTGCTCAACATCCTGTTGCTTTTGGCCATGGAGCCGCCGGTCGGCCGCTCGGCCGACGACCTGATCGACGAGAAGGTGCAGGTGCTGCGCGCGATCCGCACGCTGACCAAGGACGATGTCGTGCGCGGCCAATTCGACGGCTATCTGGCCGAGCCGGGCGTCAGGCCCAACTCGCCGGTCGAGACCTTCGCCGCGGTGCGCTTCTTCGTCGACACCTGGCGCTGGCGGGACGTGCCTTTCTTCATTCGCGCCGGCAAGAACATGCCGGTGCACGCCACCGAGGTGATCGTGCGTATGAAGCGGCCGCCGCTCGACGTCTTCGACCCGATCAAGCCGGGCGACGCCAATTATGTGCGCTTCCGCATCGACCCGCAGGTGGCGATCTCGATCGGCGCCCAGCGCAAGGTCGCCGGCGACGACATGATCGGCGAGCAGGTGGAGCTAACCGCGCTCGACGACACCAAGGGCGACATGCCGCCCTATGAGCGGCTGATCGGCGACGCCATGAACGGCAATGGCCAGCTCTTCACGCGCCAGGACGCGGCCGAGCTTGCCTGGCGCATCGTCGGCCCGGTGCTCGGCGACACCGCGGCGCCGGCAATCTATGCGCCCAAGACCTGGGGGCCGGTCGATGCCATGAACGGCTTCGGCCCACCCGACGGCTGGATCAATCCGAGCAAATAATTTTCGGGGAGGACGGATGGCGAAGGCAGCAAAGAAAGCCGCGGCGACCGGCGATCCGATCGTGCTCACCGTCGATGTCGGCGGCTCGCATGTGAAGATCCTCACCAGCGCAGGCGGCGAGATGCGCCGCGTCGCGTCCGGCCCGAACCTGACTCCGGACCAGGTCGTCTCGTCGGTCAAGAAACTGGCCGAGGGCCTGGACTACGACGTCATCTCGATGGGTTATCCCGGCCCTGTGCGCGACAACAAGCCCTCGCTCGATCCCTTCAATCTCGGCAAGGGCTGGAACGGCTATGATTTCACCGCCGCTTTCGGCAAGCCGGTGAAGCTCGTCAACGACGCGCTGATGCAGGCGATCGGCAGCTATGACGGCGGCCGCATGCTGTTCCTCGGCCTGGGCACGGGCCTGGGCGCCGCCATGATCATCAAGAATGTCGGCCAGCCCATGGAGCTCGCCCATCTGCCCTACAAGAAGGGAGCGACTTTCGAGGATTATGTCGGCGAACGCGGCTTGGTGAAGCACGGGAAGAAGAAGTGGCGCAAATACGTTTTCGACGTTGTCGACAGGCTTCGCGCCGCCTTGCAGCCGGACTATGTCGTGATCGGCGGCGGCAATGTCGACAAGCTCGATCAATTGCCGGAAAAATCCCGGCGCGGCGACAACACTCGCGCTTTCGAGGGTGGATTTCGTCTGTGGCGCGACAAGGCGCTGGTCGTCTGATATAGTTACATTTCAGTATAATTGTTCAAAACAGCGTGTATTGACGCGACAAAATGTTGCGTCGCGCAGATTTGCCGACTAGGAATTCGCCGGCCTGCGGCCCCTGCGGCTTCCCGAATTCGCAAACAACGCTCGCAGCGCTTCGACATTACACCGCGAAAACCGGATCGTTTTCGCGACCTTGCGGCAGAAATGGAGGGACTACGTGGACGAGGACACCAGCACAGCCAGGGAAATCGACCTGCTCGAGCTCACCGCTCATATCGTATCGGCCTATGTCGCCAAAAACCGCCTGCCTGCTTCCGACCTGGGCGGACTGATCGCCAGCGTCGCCTCTTCGATCGGCGGGATCAGCCAGCCGGCGGAGCCCGCGGCGCCCCCGCCGGTCCCCGCCGTCAATCCCAGGCGCTCGGTGACACCGGACTACATCATCTGCCTCGAGGACGGGAAGAAGTTCAAATCGCTGAAGCGCCATATCGGCGTGCATTTCGGCCTGACGCCGGAAGCCTACCGCACCAAATGGGGCCTGCCGGTGGATTACCCGATGGTCGCTCCCAACTATGCGGCGTCGCGCTCGCAGCTCGCCAAGTCGATCGGCCTCGGCCGCAAGGCGGAACCGGAGCCGGCGAAGCCTGCAAGGGCCAGGAAGGCCAAAGCCCCGGCCTGAAATAACGCGCCTGCACCAATGGTTTAGGGAAGCCTGCCGAGGAATCAGCCTTGGCAGGCTTCCTGCTTTTATGGCTTGGATACCGTTCCACCAGGCAATTCCAGAAAAGCCGTACGGAATTGCGTCAAAACAGGACGCGCGGTTTGTTTAAAAGAATGAACCGCTTGGGGACATGGTCATGAACTACACCAGGATGGTGATCGAGAAAGAAGCGCCGGAGGAATACGGCTACGAGCGCATCCGCTACAACCTTTCCGAAAGCTCGATCGCAGACCAGAAACTCTCCGACATAGGTCTCGCGCTGCCGGACCTCACGCTGTTTTATGGCGAGCACCGCGGCGACAGGGAACTGCGGGCGCTTATCGCCGGGCAGGACAGCGGTCTTTCCCCCGATGATGTGCTGGTGACCGCTGGCGCGGCCGGCGCGCTGTTCATCATCGCCACGTCGCTTCTGTCGGCCGGCGACCATCTCGTGGTCGTGCGGCCGAACTACGCCACCAACATCGAGACACCGAAGGCGATCGGCTGCGCCATCTCCTACATCGATCTCGATTTCGACGAGGGCTTTGCCATCGACATCGACCGTGCGAAGGCAGAGCTGCGGCCGAACACCAGGCTGATCAGCGTCACCTGCCCGCACAACCCGACCGGCACGATGATGACACGCGCCGATCTCGACGCGCTGACTACGCTTGCAGAGAGCCGCAAATGCCGCCTGCTGGTCGACGAGACCTATCGCGACCTCTCCTACGGCGCCCGGTTGCCGTCGGCGGCCTCGCTCAGCCCCGCCGCCATCAGCGTCTGCTCGCTGTCCAAGGCCTTCGGCATTCCGGGCATCCGCATCGGCTGGCTGATGACCCGCGATCCGCAGTTGCAGGAGACCTTCCTCGCCGCCAAGGAGCAGATCGGCATCTGCGGCAGCGTCATCGACGAGGCGATCGCGCGCGCCACGCTCGAACGCCGTGACGCCTTCCTCGCCTCGCTGCTGCCGGAAATGGCCAGGCGCCGCGACATCGTTCAATCCTGGATCGACGGCGAGCCTCTTGTCGACTGGGTGCGGCCGCAAGGCGGCGTCGTCGGTTTCCCACGGCTCAACGTCGATGCCGGCTTCGATCTTGACCGCTTCTACACCAGGCTGCTGGAGGAATACGGCACCTATGTCGGCCCCGGCCACTGGTTCGAGATGCCGAAGCGTTTCTTCCGCCTCGGTTTCGGCTGGCCGAAAGAGGCGGAGTTGCGCGGCGGGCTGGAAGCCATCTCGGCTGCTTTGAGAGGCTGAACGCCCTCACCAGAGCAGGGAATTTCGATTTTCTTAGATCCAGCGCCGATTTTTTACGCGCATGGCAAGACGAACTGGGCTAAAGGGTTGCGGCCGGACCAGCGCCCACCGTGGAAGTGCCCCGCCGGCCTTTGTCGCAACGGGGCCCTCGAATCATGACAGCCGAAACAACGTCACCAGACCAGCGCTACGCCGCGTTCCGGCACCGCCCGTTCCTCAGCTACTGGACGGCGCGCTTCCTCACCACCTTCGCCACCATGATCGTCTCGGTCGCCGTCGGCTGGCAGGTCTATGACCTGACCCGCAATCCGTTCGACCTCGGCATTGTCGGCATCGTCCAGTTCCTGCCTTCGCTGCTCCTGGTCCTGGTCACCGGCGTCGTCGCCGACCGCTTCGGCCACCGGCTGATCATGACGCTGGCGACCCTGGTCGAGGCCGGCTGCGCCTTGGCCCTGCTGCTTCTGACGCTGCGCGGCCTGACCAGCCCGCTGCCGATCTTCCTCGTGCTGGTCATGTTCGGCATTGCCCGCGCTTTCTACGGCCCGGCCTCGTCCTCGTTGTTCGCCAATCTCGTGCCGCAGGAAGATTTCGCCAACGCGATAGCCTGGAATTCGTCGGCCTGGCAGACGGCGACCATCGTCGGCCCGGTCGCCGGCGGCCTGCTCTACGGCGTGTCGGCGGAAGTCGCCTACGCCACCGCCGCTGTGCTGATGCTGGTTGCGGGCATGCTTGTGTTCACCATTCCCAAGCCTGCCCAGCAGACGGCCACCGACAAGCCGACGATGCAGACGCTGTTTGCCGGCTTCAGCTACATCTGGGGCGAGAAGATCGTGCTCGGCGCGATCTCGCTCGACCTGTTCGCCGTGCTCCTGTCGGGCGCCTTTGCGTTGCTGCCGGTCTATGCGCGCGACATTTTGCAGCTTGGTCCCTGGGGGCTCGGACTGCTGCGCTCGGCGCCGGGCATCGGCGCCATCTGCGTCGCCGTCTGGCTGGCCGGCCATCCGATCCGCGACCATGCCGGCAAGATCATGCTCGGCTTCGTCGCCTTGTCCGGCGCCTCGATAGTGCTGTTCGGCCTGTCGACCATCACTTGGCTGTCCATCGTCGCGCTCGCCTTGCTTGGAGCGACCGACATGTTCAGCGTCTATATCCGTGAGACGCTGATCCAGCTCTGGACGCCGGACGAGGTGCGCGGCCGCGTCAATGCCGTCAACCAGGTCTTCGTCGGCGCCTCGAACGAGCTCGGCGAATTCCGCGCCGGCACCATGGCGGCGCTGATCGGCACGGTTCCCGCCGTGGTGATCGGCGGCATCGGCGCCATCGTCGTCGCCGGCCTGTGGGCCTATCTGTTTCCAGCACTGCGGCAGGTGCGGCACCTGAACAGCCGGAACTGACTGAGTTCTGAATCCAAGCCGCTGGATCCGACGTTCGGGCCAATCACGCTGCGCTGTCGACCAGCGAGGTAGGGTCGGAAGCTGTTTCTACTCCGAAAAGCTCACGCTGACGCCCCGCTGCCGAAAATAGGCCTGCATCAATTTGCGGCCGGCGCGGTTGTTCTGCACCAGCTTGGCCGGATCGAACACCGCCTGTTTCTTCCCCTCCCGCGCCAGCGCTGCCTTGAGTGCCGCGATATGCGCATCGAGGTCGGCATTGTCCGCTCGGAGTGAGGCATAGATATTTTCGGTCGCCTCGGCCAAGGTCAGTTCGTTCACGGTGTCTTCCTTTGATTGATTGCGCGGCGCCTTAGCACAGATTCGCCGCTCCGCCGATACCGATAAGACTGCCTGCGATCGGTACCACGCGGCGGTGATCGGCGGCATCGCAGGGCTACGTTCCCGGCGCTGCGGCCAGGTGGCCCTGAATAGCGGCAGTGATCAGACGGTCATAAGCGGCGATCAGCGGCAGAACACTGGTTCGCCAGCGCAACAGGGATGAACTGAGCACTCCAAATCCTCTGGCCCAACGGCCGGTCATGGCGCGGCTGCTCGTCGCTCTCATTAAGCTCCCTTCTTCCGCAGGTCATTGACGACATCGAGAAAAGCACGCAGCGCCGGCGGCACGGCTCGATGTCCAGGATAGTAGATTGCAACCTCTTCCGGAGCGGGCATCCACCTGGTCAGGACCTTGCGCAGCCGGCCATCGGACATGGCCGCTTCTGCAGCCGAATCCGCCACATAGGCGATGCCCAGACCCTTTACTGCGGCTTCGACCATTAGCTCCTCGTCATCAAGAACAATGGGGCCGTTAGCGTCAATCACGAGTTCCTGGCCGGCGCGTTCGAATTCCCATCGATAGAGCTTCCCGCTGGGCATGCGGTGACCGATGCAATGGTGGCGCTGCAATTCCTCCGGGGTTCCCGGCTCCCCTAAGCGGTCGAGATAGGCGGGCGAGGCGACGCAGATGAACGTCAGCCGGCGTGCAAGCGGCACGGCGATCATGTCCTTGGGAACCGATCCGAGGAGGCGCACGCCGGCATCGAACCCGCCGGACACGATATCGATGAGTCGCCCCTCGACGACGATGTCCACCGTTACATCAGGATGGAGCTTCGCCATCTGCGGAAGAACCCTGCGAACGAGAAGCCCAGCCATCAGTCGCGGTGCGTTGATGCGGACCGTCCCCGCAACATTGCCCCGGAACCCTGCGATACTGTCGAGCGCCTCGTCCAGTGAGGCGAGCGCCGGCTGAAGGCGGCCGAGCAGTTGGAAACCGGCTTCCGTCGGCGAGACGCTGCGTGTGGTGCGGTTCAGAAGGCGCACGCCCATGCGTTCCTCGAGCGCTCGCATGGCATGGCTCAACGTGGAAGGCGCAGTGCCGATCTCGTCCGCTGCGCGGCGGAAGCTGCGATGCGTGGCAACGGCCAAGAAGGCGGTGAGATCATTGAGGGACGGGCGGGACATTGGTGGTGTTTTTGCATCACCCTGTACCGATTTCAATGGCTAATGCGCACAATGCGATTGCGCTATCTCCAACTCGAAGACCCGGCTCCCGGCCGTTGCCGGTCCGCTCCCATTAACAAGGCAGAAAGGACACGAAATGCCTGCACGTGACGCCATCTATCCGGCCAAACGCCACGCGTTATATGATATTCATCGATATTCCGCAGCCATTCGCTCCGACGATCTTCTTTTCGTGTCGGGTCAGGTCGGGAGCCGTGAGGACGGCTCGCCCGAGCCCCTATTTGAGGATCAGGTTCGGCGCGCCTTTGCCAATCTACGCGAGGTCTTGGCCGCCGCCGGGTGTAGATTCGATGACGTTGTCGACGTCACCACCTTCCACACCAACCCGGATGACCAGATCGCAACAGTGCTGGCCGTCCGAGCGGAAGAGATCGGCGAACCTCCCTATCCGAACTGGACGGCAGTAGGCGTCAACTGGCTTGCCGGCTTTGATTTCGAAATCAAGGTCGTGGCCCGCATCCCTTCGACGACCAGCGACCGGCCGGCGGACAAGCGCTGATTGCTTGCCGTGCACTGGTGATTTGCTGGCAACGACGCTAGCTGGGAGCTTTCAGGATCCAACGCTCAAGATTTTGCATCTGGAAGGCGACCCGCTCGCGACTTGAAGTTCGCGAATGGGTCGACTCCGGCTAGAGCGTGAACGACCGGTAGGAAGGCGCCAGCGAAATCGGCTTAGCCGTCCTGCGACCAATAGCTTTGCATTCGACACAGTCTGCTATTTGGGCAGCGGCAAGGGCACCCCTACTGCTGACATTGGGCGCAAAGCGGCCTTTCCATGCCCCGGCAGGCGTAAGCCATTCTCGGTCAAAACCGAGCATTCAGAGCAATGGCCTTTCGCCCTACCCCACAGCCGGCCGCCCAAAAATCAACCCCAAAAACTCGCCCAGCCAGCGCCTGAGGTGCATGTCCCAGATCAGCCGGCCGCCGAGATGGTCGCGGCCGGGCTGGGCGCCGGGCAGCTCGAAGCGATGCGCGCCGCGCACCACCCAGCGCTGCATCATCGCCCTTGTCAGCTCGCCATGGAACTGGATGCCCCAGGCATTGTCGCCATAGCGGAACGCCTGGTTGGGATAGGTTTCCGCCGTCGCCAGCAGCGTCGCTTCCTTCGGCAGCGAAAAGCCTTCGCGGTGGAACTGGTAGACCATCTCCGGCCAGTGCAGCAGCTTCTTGCCGGCCTCGGTCGCCTTCAGCGGATACCAGCCGATCTCGACCAGGCCTTCGCCGTGGCCCCCGACCTTGCCGCCGAGATGGTTGGCGAGCATCTGCGCCCCGAGGCAGATGCCGAGGAACGGTCGGTTCTCCTTGAGCGGGATTTCCAGCCAGTCGGTCTCGCGGCGGACGAACTCATCCTCGTCATTGGCGCTCATCGGCCCGCCGAAGATAACCGCGCCGGCGTGACCGTCCAGCGTGCAGGGCAATTCGTCACCCAAGGGCGGCCGGCGGATGTCGAGGTCGAAGCCTTCTTCCAGGAGCATGTGGCCGACGCGGCCGGGGCTCGAAGTCTCCTGATGCAGCACGATCAGGATTTTTGGTCTCGGCCTCGATCTGGGTGGCATGGAAGGCGAAGGATCCTGCTATTCGTCGCTCGATTCGCCCCGCGCGCCGGGCACCTCGGCCGCCGCCTTGCGGCGCGCCTCGATGCGGTCGCGACGCTCGACGCCGATCAGCTCGGCGACCCGCCAGACTGTGTTATCCTCGAGCTCATCAAGCTCGCCATCGGCATAGACGATTTCCCACATCAGGCCGATGAAGGCCTTGCGCGCCTCGGGGTCGAGGTGGCGCTTCAAGACGCTGGTGAAGGCGTAGAGGTCGATCGCCTCGTTGTCGGCTCGCTCGCCGGCCGCCGCCAGCGCATCGAGTTCCTGGCCGCTCACCGAATAGGTCTCGGCCAGGATCTGCTTGAACCGTTCCCACTCGACGTCCTGGCGCACGCCGTCGGCGTTCATCACATGATAGAGCAGCGCCGAAGCCGCGACGCGCGGATCGTCGGCGCTCGGCTTGGTCTCGCGCCCAGCCGGCAGATCCCTCAGGAAGGACAATACGCGCTCGAACATCGATGTTTTTTCCCTGCCCAACAAACCCGGTCCCAGAACACAGCCTCAGAACAAACGAAAGCGGCGCGGCGATTTTTCCGCTTCTTCTTCCGGCGTGACCCCAGGGTCGTCCGGCAGAGGCGGCAGCTCCGGACCGGGCTCGCCGATTTCAGCCTCGCTGACGGCTTCCGCAACGGACGCTTGCTTCTCGCCGCCGTTTGAAGGCACCGGCGCCGGCTTCTCGGCCGGAGCATCGGCGACGATGTCGATCGCCTTCTCGGCGACAGGCTGGACAGGCGGCGCAGCGGTGATTGCCGGCACGGCGACATCCGCGTCGCTGTCGATCAGCTGGCCAAGCCGCTCCATCGGCGCCCGCCAGGTGAAGGCATCGAGCTTACCGGTGACCGGCGACACCGGCGCCCAGCGCTCGGAGATGACGCCGTCCGCCACCCACGCCGGATCGCGCGGCGCGCGCACCGCCTTCGACAGCAGCTGCCGCACCTTGCCCTGGTCGCCGGTCTCGGCCTCCTCGATATCGGCGAGCAGAAGATAGGCGCCCTCGCGACGATCCATGCGGATCGCGGCCTCCGCCTCGCGCCGCGCCGTGGCGAAATCCTGAGCATTGAGCGCTGCGCGCGCCACGGCCATCGACGACTCGGGATGATTCCTCTTCAATTCCTGCAGCTTCTTCGCCCGGTTGAGGCGGTCGAGCACGGCGTCGCCCGGCCTGGCATGGGTGTAGAGCTCGGCGATGTCGGGATGCGGCTCGGCCTTCCAGGCGGCCTCCAGGATCTTGGAGCCCTTGCGCACGTCGTTTTGCCGGATAACCAGATCGGCGGCGATCACCGCGGCCGGCGCGAAATCCGGCGCCAGCTTGTTGGCTTCGAGCGCCGCGGTGCGGGCCGCGTTCGGGTCGCTGTCGACCAGCGCCTGCGCCTTGGCGGTGAGCAGCACGGCGCGGCGGCGATTGGCGGCGTCGCGCTCGATCTGCCTGGTCGATTTCTGCGCCTCGACCAGCTTCAGGGCGCCGTCCCAATCGCCGCGTTCGGTAAGTTCTTCCAGCGTCGATTCCGCCGCCCAGGCAAGCTGCGGCGCCACCGCCGCCGCGCGGCCGGCATAGTGGCGCGCGGCATTGCGGTCGCCGAGGCGCTCGGCCTCCAGATAAAGCCCGCGCAGGCCGAGCAGCCGCATCTCGGGATCGTCGAGCATGCGCTCGAATTTCTCCCGCGCGCCTTTATGGTCGCCTTCGAGCAGCGAGGCCTGGGCGTCGAGCAGGTTGATCAGCGGCTCCTGATCGGAGCTGATCAGCTTGGCCACCTCCTTGGTCTTCTTGCGCGCCAGCGCGCCGTCGCCGGCGCCGGCGGCGATCATGCCCGTCGACAATGCCTGGTATCCGCGGTCGCGGCGGCGCACCCTAAAGTAGCGCGAGATCGTGTAGGGGCTGTTCCACAGCGACTTGATCAGCCACCAGACGATCATCACCGCCGCCACAACAGCGACGATCGCCACCGCCGCCACCATCAGCGTGACCTGGTACTGGTAGCGGTTGAAGGTGACGAGCATCTCGCCCGGGCGGTCTGCCAGCCAGGCAAAGCCGAGCCCGAGCGCGAAGACGACGGCGAGGAAGACGAGGATGCGGATCATCTTGTCTCCTTAAGCCTTCGTCGCGCCGGCAATCAGCGCTTCGAGCTGCTTTTCGACCTCCAGCCGTGCCTTCAGTTTGCCGGCAAAATCGGCGCCGGCCGCCTTTGCCGCGTCCGGCAGCGTGTCATATTCGCTGAGCGCCTTGGCGTAATCGCCCTGGTTGACCGCCACTTCCATGCGCGCGACGGTTTCCGGCACGCCCTTGCCCTCGACCGCGCCGACCGGCCGCACCTTGACCAGCGATTCAGCGCTCGACACCAGGCTCTGGAAGAAGCCGGCATTCTGGTCGACCGGCTTTGCCGCCTCGATCATGGCGTTGGCGGCGGCATCGGCCTCCGCAGCGATGGTGGCGCGGGTCGGCACGCCCTTTTCGGCATAGGAGCGCAGCGCCGCGAGCTCGGGCGCGTCCGGCGCGATCGCCGCGAAGGTGTCGAGCTCGGTCGCGAAGGGCGCGCCGCGATCCAGCGCCGACTTCAGCGCCGAGGCGGCGATCGCCAGCGCGATCTTGGGTTGCGAGGCTTGCGCCTCGACCTTGCCGGAAAGCTGCGAGACGGACTGCTCCAGTGCCGCCACCCTGCCGTCCACGGCCTTGGCCGCATCGCCGTCCGATTTCACCAGCGCGTCGAGCCCGGCGATCTTCTCGTTGAGCGGACCGAGATCGGCGGGTGCCGCATTGCCGTTCTTCTGCAGCTCGGCGACGGTTGTCTCGATCTGGCCGACCTTGTCGCCGAGCGCCTTGAGCGCAGTGCCGTCGCCGCCCTGGCCGGCCGACGATTTCAGCGCCGCCACATCGGCCTTGACCTGATCGAGCGCCGAGGACAGGCCGTCGATCTTGGCCGAGGTGCCGCCGCTTTCCTTCAGCGCCGCGATTTCGCTTTTCAGCGAAGCGATCTCGCCGTTGACGCTCTCGAGCGACCCGCCGCCCGGTCCCGACGAGCCGAGCAGGCCGACCGCTTGCAGCAGGCCGGCGCCGGCAAGCGCGATCACGCCGCCGACGACGCCCGCAGCGATGGCGTTGACGCCGGTTCTGCGCGGGGGCTGCGGCACGCCATCCTCGCCCCATGTCTCACTTCGTGTCTCGCTTGCCTTCGATGCCGAGGCGCCGGCGCCAGGCGCGGATGCGTCCTCGAAATTGTAATCGAAGCCCTTGGGCTGGCTCTTCGGCGCATCGGACGCGCCGGGATACGGCGCCTCCGGCTCGTCCTTGCCGGCCTCTGATTTATCGGCAGTTGCCTGCGCGGCGTCGCTATGCTCCCACGGCTCGATATCGGCCTGCTCGGCATGGATCGGCTCTTCCGGCGGCTCCGGCTGCGAAGCAGCGGCGGCCTCTTCTGCCTTCGCCTCGTCGGTCTGCGCGGCACTGGCCTCGGCCTTGGCGGCATCCTCGTCAGTGATTCGCGAGACGGCGCCGGGCTCGAGTTCGATGGTCACCGGCTCGCGCCGGGTCTTCGAATGTCGCATCTTCGGCGTCTTGACCATGCTTTGGGCTCCGCGAACTGGCTTGAGGATGGTTCAAAGGGTCCAGGGGATGCTCTAGCACATCACCAAGCGGTGAAAAGGGGCGGTGTGATGACGCGGCTCAGCCGGGCAGCGACAAAAGCGCCAGCAGCTGCTCTTCCTCGGGCTTGGACGCGATGCGGACCCTGTCACCGGCAACCCCGTCCAGCGGCTCGGCGACACGCGCCGAGAGCGCCAGGAATTCCGTTCTTTCAAAGAGATGCCGCAAGGCCGGCCGCGCAATCAGGCTGACCAGAGCCAGGCTGGCCTTGGCCGAATAAAGCAGCGCCGCGTCGGTCGGCCGGCCCGACAGGCGGGCGACTACATCGGCATCGCCATAGTCGATGCTTGTCGTGTCGTAGGTCTCGATCGCCTGGACATGCACGCCAGCCGCCGCCAACCGCTGCTCGAACGCAGGCAAGCGGACGCGGCCGCACAGATAGACGATTGCCCTGCCGGCAAGGCCGCCGGCGATGGCGTCTGCCAGCGCCTCCGCATCGCCCGGACCCTCGGTGACGGCAAAAAATCCCGCCGCGCGGCAGGCTTCGGCCGTCCTTTCCCCGACCGCGTGGCAAGGCAGGCTTGCAAGCGGCGCGATCAGCGCCTTCGGCGCATGCAGCGCTGCATTGGCGCTGGTGACAGTGACCGCGACGGCATCGCGGCCGATGCTCGCCTCGACCGGCAATGCGCTCGTCTCGGTCAGCGGCAGCAGGACAGGCTGAAATCCCAGGGCTTCGAGGCGCCGTGCCGTGCGCGACGCGCCAGGCTCCGGCCTCGTCACCAGGACGCGGACCATGTCAGGCCCAGCCGTCGAAGAATGTCGCACCAGCCCTGGCGCGAACCGTGCGCGCCGCGTCCAGGCCGATCTCCGCCGCGTCGGCAGCCTCGCCTTCCAGCCGGACCTCATGCGATTCCGTGCCGTCGGGCGAGATGATCAGCCCGGCGAAGGACAGTTTTTCGCCCGCCACCGTCGCATGGCCGGCTATCGGCGTGCGGCAGGAGCCGTCGAGCGCGGCGAGAAAGGCGCGCTCGCAGGTAAGCGCCTGGCCGGTTGGCACGTGATGGATCGCCGCCAGCATCTTTTCGACGTCGCGGTCGCCGATGCGGGTTTCGATGCCGATCGCGCCTTGTCCCGGCGCCGGCGGAAAGGCTTCCAGCGGCATCAGGTCGGTGACGACATGCTCAAGTCCGAGGCGCTTCAATCCGGCATAGGCCAGGATGGTGCCCTCGGCGACGCCTTCGTCGAGCTTGCGCAGCCTGGTCTGCACATTGCCGCGGAAGATCACCACGTCGAGATCCGATCGCATGCGGCGGATCAGCGCTTGACGGCGCAGCGATGACGATCCGACCGTGGCGCCATGCGGCAGGTCGGCGATCCGCTTCACGTTCTTGCCGATGAAGGCGTCGCGCGCGTCCTCGCGCGGCAGGAAGGTGACAAGCTCCAACCCGACGGGCAGCACCGTCGGCATGTCCTTCGACGAATGCACGGCGATATCGATGCGGCGCTCGAGCAGCGCTTCCTCGATCTCCTTGGTGAACAGGCCCTTGCCGCCGGCCTCCGACAGCGGCCGGTCCTGGATGCGGTCGCCACTGGTCGAGATCGGCACCACTTCGAACGCCTCTTCGGGCAGGCCATGCGCCTGCATCAGCCGCGCCCGCGTCTCATGCGCCTGGGCCAATGCCAGCGGGCTGCCGCGTGTTCCGATTTTCAAAGTTTGCATGGCGCGCGGTCCGTGATAACCCCCAGGCAGCTTGAGGTCTGCCGGGCCTTTTCCTAATTGGGATTGGCCGGTGATACAATCATAGAGGCCAGCGACCAATTGATCCGCGTTCTGGGCATTGAGACGAGCTGCGACGAGACGGCGGCCAGCGTTGTGGCGCTGGACGGCGTCGCCGCGCCCGAAATCCTGTCCAACATCGTGCTCAGCCAGATCGAGGAGCACGCGGCCTTTGGCGGCGTCGTGCCCGAGATCGCCGCGCGCGCCCATGTCGAGGCGCTGGACGGCATCGTCGAGGCGGCGCTCGCCGATTCGGCGGTGTCGCTCGATGAGATCGACGCGATCGCCGCGACAGCAGGGCCGGGCCTGGTCGGCGGATTGATCGTCGGCCTGATGACGGCCAAGGCAATCGCCGCCGCCGCCAACAAGCCGCTGATCGCCATCAACCACCTCGAGGGCCACGCGCTGACGGCACGGCTGACCGACGGCCTCGACTTTCCTTACCTTCTCCTGCTCGTTTCGGGCGGCCACACCCAGATCGTCGCGGTGCGCGGCGTCGGCGATTACCAGCGCTGGGCGACCACCATAGACGATGCGCTGGGCGAGGCCTTCGACAAGACCGCCAAGATGCTTGGCCTGCCCTATCCCGGCGGCCCGAATGTCGAGAAGGCGGCCGCCAGCGGCGATGCAGGCCGCTTTGCCTTCCCGCGCCCGATGAAGGGCTCGGCGCAGCCCGATTTCTCCTTCTCCGGTTTGAAGACGGCGGTGCGCCAGGCGGCGAGCGCGATCGCGCCGCTAAGCGACCAGGACGTCGCCGACATCTGCGCCTCTTTCCAGGCCGCGGTGGCGGACGCGCTGGGCGATCGTGTCGGCCGCACCCTTGCCCGGTTCCGCCACGAATTCCCGGACCATGCAAAGCCGGCGCTGGTCGTTGCCGGCGGCGTCGCCGCCAACCGCACGATCAAGGCGACGCTCGAAGCACTGTGTTTCGAGGCCGGCTTCGCATTCGTCGCGCCGCCGCAGAAGCTTTGCACCGACAATGCGGCGATGATCGCCTGGGCCGGCATAGAGCGGCTGCGCGCCGGCATCGCCGACGAAAACGCCGCCGATTTCGTGCCGCGCTCGCGCTGGCCGCTCGACGGTGTTTCCGCGCCTCTGGTCGGCTCGGGCCGGCGTGGTGCCAAGGCATGACCAAGAAAAGCACCAGCGGCTGGCGTGTTGCGGTGCTGGGCGGCGGCGCCTGGGGCACGGCGCTGGCGCTGGCCATGTTGCGCGCCGGCCATGATGTCCGGCTCTATGCTCGCGACGCCGAAACCGTCGCCGCCATCGCCCGCGGCGAGAACCCGCGCTACCTGCCCGGCATCAGGATCGAGCCCGGCATCACGGCCACCAGCGACATTGCCGCGGCGCTTGAAGGCGCCGACTGCGTGCTCGCCGTGACGCCGGCGCAGTCGCTGCGCGCCGTCCTGGCCACTGCCCGCAACCATGTGCCCCAGGGAGCGCCGCTGGTGCTCTGCGCCAAGGGCATCGAGCGCGATACCGGCGCGCTGCTCTCGGCGATCGTCGAGGAAAGCCTGCCGGGCAATCCGGTCGCGGCGCTTTCCGGCCCGAGCTTCGCCAGCGACGTCGCGCGCGGCCTGCCGACCGCCGTGGTGGTTGCCGCCCGCGATGCTGAACTGGCGGCCGAGCTTGCCGCGCGTTTTTCGGCGGAGAACCTGCGCTGCTATTCGAGCGACGACCTGATTGGCGTCGAGATCGGCGGCGCGCTGAAGAACGTCTTTGCCATTGCCGCCGGCGCCGTCACCGGCGCAGGTCTCGGCGCCAGCGCCCAGGCCGCCATGGTGACGCGCGGCTTCGTCGAATTGCGCCGCATCGGCGCCGCCTTCGACGCCCGGCCGGAAACGCTGATGGGGCTTTCCGGCCTCGGCGACCTCTTGCTCACCTGTTCCTCGGCCCAGTCGCGCAATTTCGCCTATGGCCTGGCGCTCGGCCAGGGCAAGCCGCTTGCCGGCCTGCCGCTGGCCGAAGGTGTGCCGACGGCGGGGATTGCCGCCCGCATCGCTGCCGAGCGCGGCATCGAGGCGCCTATCATCTCGGCCGTCGCCGCCATCCTCGACGGCAAGGTGACGATCGGCCAGGCCGTGACCGCGCTGATGACGAGGCCGCTCAAAACCGAAACCGACATTTGACCATCGGAGTTGAAAATGCTGTTTGCGTTGATTTGCAAGGACAAGCCCGGCAGCCTGCAGCTGCGCGTCGACACGCGGCCGGCGCATGCTGCGTTCCTGGAAGGTCTGATCGCCGAGGGCAAGCTTGCCTTTGCAGGTCCCTTCCTCGACGCCGACGGCAAGCCGGACGGCAGCCTGGTGATGATCGAAGCGCCGGACATGGCTGCTGCCCAAGCTTTGGCCGCGGCCGATCCCTACGCCAAGGCCGGCCTGTTCGAAAGCGTCCAGATCCGTCCGTGGAACTGGGTCTTCCAGAAGCCCGCCGGCGCATGATTGGCTGCTCTCGCCGCATCGACGGCGAGAGAGTAAGCATAGACGGGAACGCCATGCGTGGCGGTGCGACAAAGCGATGGGACAAACGATATGAACTACTGGCTGTTCAAGTCCGAACCCTCGGTCTTTTCCTTCGAGGCGCTGAAGGCCAAAGGCAAGGCCGGCACGCAATGGGATGGCGTGCGCAACTACGCCGCCCGCAACAACATGAAGGCGATGCAGATCGGCGATCTCGGTTTCTTCTACCATTCCAATGAGGGCCTCGACATCGTCGGCATCGCCGAGGTCTGCGCGCTGGCCCATCCCGACACCACGACCGACGATCCGCGCTGGGAATGCGTCGACATCCGCGCCTATAAGGACGTGCCGAAGCCGGTGACGCTTGAAGAGGTCAAGGCCAACCCGAAGCTCGCCGAGATGGCGCTGGTCCGGCTCGGCCGGCTTTCCGTGCAGCCGGTGACGCCGGCTGAATGGAAAGAGGTCTGCCGCATGGCCGAGCTCAACCCGGCGCCGTGACCCGGCTTACGCCAAAGAGCGCGAAAAAGTTCATCCTCGACAATACGGCGCTGATGGCGCCGCCGCATGTGCCGGAAGTGCTGCTGCACCTCGCCGACGAGGCGCATGATCTATGGCTGCGCACCGAGGAGGAGCTGGCCGAGATCGGCCTGCCGCCGCCCTTCTGGGCCTTCGCCTGGGCCGGCGGCCAAGGCCTCGCCCGCTATGTGCTCGATAATCCGGGGACCGTACGCGGCAAACGGGTGCTCGATTTCGCCTCCGGTTCCGGCCTCGTCGCGATCGCAGCGATGAAAGCCGGCGCTAGCCAAGTGATCGCCGCCGACATCGACCCGTTCTGCGAGACGGCGATCGCCATCAACCTCGACGCCAACGGCGTTGAAGCGCAATTCCGCGGCACGGATTGCGTCGGCACCGACGACGGCTGGGACGTCGTGCTCGCCGGTGACGTCTTCTATGACAAGGCTTTCTCCGACCGGCTGCTGCCTTGGTTCGGATCTCTGAGGGAGCGCGGCGCCGAGATCCTCGTCGGCGATCCCGGCCGCGCCTACCTCCCCAAGACAGGGCTGCGATCGCTTGCCGTCTACCAGGTTCCGGTGACGCGCGTGCTGGAAGATGCCGAGGTCAAGCGCACCACCGTCTGGCGCCTTGCTTGACGCGATCGCCGAACAAGCGTTCCATCGCCTTTCAACTTGGAGGGGAAAAGCATGGATTTTTCGGTCGTGAACTGGCTGGCGGTGATCGCCGCCGCCGTCGTCGCGTGGCTGTTCGGCGCCGCCTGGTATATGAGCCTGAGCAAGCCTTGGCTGAAGGCCGCCAAGCTCGACTCGGCCACCATGCAGCGCTCGGTCGCTCCGTTCATCGTCAGCTTCATCGCCGAGCTGATCATGGCGCTCGTGCTGACGCTGGTGGTGGGCGCCATAACCGGCGGCGAGCCGAACCCGATCGCGGGATTGCTGTTCGGCTTCGTGCTTTGGCTGGGCTTCATTGCCACCACGCTTGCCGTCAACCACCGCTATGAAGGCTTCGGCTGGGCCCTGACGCTGATCGATGCCGGCCACTGGCTGGGCGTGATGCTGATCATCGGCGCCATCATCGGCTGGTTCGGCGCGCCGGCCGCCGCGGCTGGCTAAAGCAATTCCAGGAAAGTAGCGGTTTTCCGTCCGGAATTGCGCGGAAACAAGTATTTAGAGCGGTTCGACGATTCAGAGAAACGCTGAACCGCTCTAAGCCAGCCGTCATGTCGGCGTCTTCGCCGCCTCCTCGGTAAGCCATTCGCGAAAGGCGACGACGCGCGCGTCGTCCTTCGCCGCCTCCGGATAGACCAGGAAATAGGCGAATTCCGGCGCGACCTTGATGCCGAGCTCGAAAGGCCGCACCAGACGTCCTTGCGAAAGATCGTTGGCGACCATGGCGAAGTCGGCGAGCGCCACCGCGTTGCCGTCGAGCGCCGCCTGGGTGGCGTCGGTCGACGACCCGAAGACCAGCGTGCGGCTGTCGTCGAAATCGTCGACGCCGGCCGCGTGCATCCACATGCTCCAGTTCGGCCAGGTCACGCCCTGCCGCGACCATTCGATATGCGCGAGCGTGTGGTTGAACAGGTCGCGCGGCTCCTTCAGCGGCGGACCTGACGCCAGCAGCGCCGGGCTGCACACCGGGATGATGATGTTCTCGAACAGCCGATGCGCGCAGAGCCCCGGATATTTGCCGGCGCCGAAGCGGATGCCGACATCGACGTCGTCGAGGTCGAAATCCCGGACATCGTAGGTGATGTCGAAGCGCAGCTCGATGCCCGGCTTTTGCTTGCGGAAGTCGTCGACGCGGCGCATCAGCCATTTCGTCGCGAACTGCGCGTCGAGCGTTACCTTCAGCAGCGCCGTGCCGCGAGTCATCTTGCGGGCGCGGCTGACGGCGCGGTTCAGCAGGTCAAGCGCATCGACCGAGGCCTCCAGCAGCACATTGCCTTCCTCCGTCAGCCGGATGGTGCGGCTGGTGCGCGTGAACAGCACTAGCCCGAGCTGATCCTCGATTTCCTTGATCTGGTGGCTGACCGCCGCTGGCGTCAGGCCGAGCTCGTCGGCCGCGCGGGTGAAGTTGAGATGCCTGGCTGCCGCTTCGAACGTCCGCAGCGCACGCGTTCCCGGCAGCAGCTTGGACATGCGATCTCCAAATAAAACTTGACGATCGGAAAAGAACTACTCGTTTCCCGTTTGTTTTTCAATCCGGCATCATGGCTTCATCGCAACACCATAAAACCGGATTTGATATCCGGAGAACACGGATAGAGCCATGTCTGAGATCGCCCTGAAGCCCTGCACCACCCTGGAATCCCCTTCCGGCTTCGCCCTTTGGCTGCGTTCGGCACGCGATTGGCTGCGCCAGGCTCGCGTCGCCGCCCGGATGTCCCATGATCCGATCGAAGACCTCTCCGATAGCCAGTTGCGCGACATCGGCGCCGGATGCCGCGACATCGCGAAGACGATGGACAGGGAGCTTCGTGAGATCGGGCTGCTCGGCACGGGCTGGCAGAAACCGGGAAAGAGGCAGTAAAGATTAGGCAAATAGGCAATAGGGAAGGAGACACCTACTGCCTACTGCCTACTGCCTACTGCCTACTGCCTACTGCCTACTGCCTACTGCCTACTGCCTACTGCCTACTGCCTACCTCACCACCTTCACCACCGTCCTGTCCGACAGCAACGGAAGCAGCCTCGCCATGGTCCGCGCCGTCACCGCCACGCAGCCTTGCGTCGGCGTGAAGCCCGGCCGGGCCAGATGGAAGAAGATCGCGCTGCCGCGCCCGCGCCGGCGCGGCGCGATGTTCCAGTCGAGCACCAGGCAGACATCGTAAAGCCGATCGTCGCGCTTCATCCGCTCATGGCTGGCGCCATAGGGGATCTTGACCGGGCGATTGTAGTTGCGGTCGTCCGGCACCTCGCACCAGCCGAGATCCGGGCCGATCGGCGCCATCGGCAGCCTCGTCCTGCGTCCGCCCGCAAAATGATCGCCCCGGAAATAGCCTGACAGGATGCGCATCGACGCCAACGGCGTCGCGCCGTCCCCTTCCTGCTTGTTGGCGGAGATGCCGCCGCGCCCCAAAGCGCAGGGAAACACCGTTTTGCCGGCTTGCAGGAAGCCTTGCGCGGGGTTGCCGGGGCGCGCGCGCACCACCAAAACGCTCAAGCCCTTCGGCAAAAATGCGCCCGACGCATTGCGCGCACGTTTTTTCTTGTATGATTGGGTCACGGAACAAATCACTGTGATCGGCTGTTGCGCCGGTGAGCTTCCGCATAAATGGGGGGAGGTCAACTGAATATTCTTTTTAAAACAACGGATTGATCCATGACATCACGTACCATACTGATCGTCGATGACGACGACGACTTGCGCGCCACCTTGGTTGAGCAGCTGGCGCTCTACGAAGAATTCGACGTCCAGCAGGAAGCGACCGCCGCAAAAGGCGTTGCCGCGGCGCGCAGCGGCGTCGTCGACCTGCTCATCATGGATGTCGGCCTGCCCGACATGGATGGCCGCGAGGCGGTGAAGATCCTGCGCAAGGGCGGCTACAAGGCGCCGATTATCATGCTGACCGGCCACGACACCGATTCCGACACGATCCTGGGTCTCGAGGCCGGCGCCAACGATTATGTGACCAAACCTTTCCGCTTTGCCGTGCTGCTCGCGCGCATCCGCGCCCAGCTTCGCCAGCACGAGCAAAGCGAGGACGCGACCTTCTCGGTCGGTCCCTACACGTTCAAGCCCAGCCAGAAGCTGCTGATCGATCCGCGCGGCGCCAAGGTGCGGCTGACCGAGAAGGAAGCCTCGATCATCAAATACCTCTACCGCGCCGACCAGAAGGTGGTGACGCGCGACGTTCTTTTGGAAGAGGTCTGGGGCTACAATTCCGGCGTCACCACGCACACGCTGGAGACCCATGTCTACCGGTTGCGCCAGAAGATCGAGCGCGATCCTTCCAATGCCGAAATTCTTGTGACAGAAAGCGGCGGCTACAAGCTGGTTCCTTAAACATTTCATGATCAAGAGCAATTCCAGGAAAAGTGTGAAACGGTTGGGCTCGGCGGCTTCGCCAAGGACGACCGTCCGGAATTGCGTCGAAACAAACATTTAGGGCGGTCGGGCGGGACCGGTTCGGGTACGATCCTGGTGCTGGAGGGTGATGGGGTCGGCTCGTTGCACGCATCGCATGATGCACGGTGGAGCGTTTCGCGAGCCCAGGAGGGCGCGCCGCTCCAAAGGAGGGACTGGACTGACCGCTCGGGGACACAGCTAGGATGGCGCTGGATGACGACATCCGCATTCTGTCAAGCGTGAAGCTTTTCCAGGGCTTCACGCAGGAACAGCTGCGCCTGCTTGCCTTCGGCGCCGAGACCACCGTGCTGCAAGCCGACCATAAGCTGTACCGCGAGGACGATGTCGCTGATTCTGCTTATATCGTGGTCAGCGGTTTGATCGCGCTCTATCGGGAGCTGGGCGGCGAACGCGTCCCGATCGGTACGGCAGGCCCAGGCACCATGCTGAGCGAACTGGCGCTGATCGCGGATACCAACCGGCTGACCAGCGCCTCGGCCGCGGTCGATTCGGAAGTGATCCGATTGAGCCGCAAGATGTTCCACCGAATCCTGGAAGAATATCCGGAGATCGCGGTGCTGTTGCATGAGCGCATCCTGGAGGAATTCCAGCAGATGATCGCCCGCATCGAGGCACTGGCGCCAAGGTTTACGGAGTAGGATGGCGCCGGCCAGAAAGCGCCTTCGTCATTCTAGGGCGGAGCAAGGAGCGAAGCGACGCGCGCAGACCCTAGAATCCATTCCGTGACGTTGACGCTTCGCCGCATTTGCAGAATGAGGTTTTCTGGGCGAAGCGGCCTGCCCAAGGCTTCTTTGTTCTGCATCGTTGCATCCTTCGGCACCGGTAACGGAATGGATCCTAGGGTCTGCGCGCCGCTTCGCGTCGCTCCGCCCTAGGATGACGAACGCGAAGGTTTGCGTCTCTTAGCCGCCGACGTCCAACCTCAATCCAATTCAAACTTCGCAATCACCGGCACATGGTCGGACGGCTTCTCCCAGCCGCGCGCCGCCTGCAGGATCTCGTAGCCGGCGAAAGCCGGCACAAGGTTGGCGGATGACCAGATATGATCGAGACGGCGGCCGCGGTTCGAGGCTTCCCAGTCCTTCGCGCGATAGCTCCACCAGGTGTAGAGTTTCTGCTCGGCCGGCACATTGAGCCGCATCAGGTCGACCCAGCCGCCGGCCTTGCGCATCGCCTCGAAATTTGTCGTCTCGACCGGCGTGTGGCTGACGACGTTGAGCAATTGCTTGTGCGACCAGACGTCGTGCTCCTGCGGTGCGATGTTCAGGTCGCCGACCAGGATCGAGGCGGACGTTTCGTCCCCGCTCGCCGGTACGGAGTTCATCTCGTAGACGAAATCGAGCTTGTGCCTGAATTTGCGGTTGATCTCCGGATCCGGCTCGTCGCCGCCGGCCGGCACGTAGAAATTATGCACCAGCACCGACTTGCCGCCCGCCTGCACCCTGACCGACAGATGCCGGCTGTCGTCGATCTCGCAGAACCGTCGCTTTTCGACCAGCTCGATCGGGCGGCGGGCGACGGTGGCGACGCCGTGATAGCCCTTCTGGCCGTGGAACAAGATGTGCTCGTAGCCCGCCTTGCGGAAGGCTTTTTCCGGGAACAGCTCGTCGGGGACCTTGGTTTCCTGCAGGCAGAGCACGTCGGGCGCGTGCTCCTTCAGGAGCCGCTCGACGATCGGCATGCGCAGGCGCACGGAGTTGATGTTCCAGGTGGCGATGGTGAAGGGCATTCAGGCGGGTCCGGCAAGAGATCGCCGATCTAGTGCCAGCCGCGCGCAGTAAAGACAAGCCGGACTATGCCCTTCGCCAGGTTGTAGGTTCGCTGAGATTCAGGTCAGGACGAGCCGAGAATGGTGGCTTCCGAGAACCGGAGCGGAGCGTACTTGAAGTACGTGAGCACCGGAAGCGCAGGAAGCCGCCATTCGCAGGCCGGCCTCACCTGAATATCGGCGGACCTACCTGGTCTTGGTATTGAGCTCTCTGTTCGCCGTATAGTCGATCGCGAAAGTGTCCGCCGGGAAGTTGCCGCCTTCCTTGACGTTGAAGATCATCACCGTCGTGTCTTTCCCTTGAGCGTCGGTGATCGTCCACTGGCGCAGCTCGTAGGTCTTCGGATCGAACATCATGGTGATCGTCGCATTGCCGAACACCGATTTGTCGGAAAGCTTGATGGTGGTGAGGTCGTCCTCTTCCTTGACGGCCTTGACGCGCCCGCCGGAGAGGTCGATCCGGTCGTCGAGCAGCAATTTCAGCGGCGTCTTCGACAGCGGGTAGAGGTCGGAGGTGTTGAGCTTCTTATTGAGGATCACCACCGACTTGCCGTCGGAGATGACGCGGAAGTTCGAGGAGCCGTCATAGTTGAAGCGGATCTTGCCCGGACGCTCGAGGAAGAACTTGCCGCCGGTCTGCTCGCCTTTCGGCCCGAACTGGACGAACTCGCCGCTCATCGACTTCACCGAGGAGAAATGGTCGGCGATCTTCTGCGCCGCGGGCGGCACGGCGGCCTGCGCGGCGGCCATGAGCTGATAGCCCGGCACGAGATTGAGAGCGGCGGCACCGCCAAGCATCAAGCCGAGGCCAAGGACCTGGCGGCGGGTGAGGGCGAATTCGGTCTGGGTCTTCATGCCGGTCACTTTCTGTGATTCGTATCGCCGCAGTTTCTGGACTCCCACTAGGGCCTAAGTTTGGCGGGTAGGCGAGAGCCCGCATTGAACGCGCCAGACGATTTCCGGTTGCCTGCTGACCCGGATCGGTGTCTCGCCGCGCCAGGGTTTGTCGAGATTCAGATCAGGCCGAGTCGAAAATGGTGGTTTTCGAGAACCGGAGCGGAGCGTACTTTTCGTACGTGAGCACCGGAAGCGCAGGAAGCCGCCATTTGCAGGCCGGCCTCACCTGAATATCGATAAGCCCCTAGAATTTGTCCTCTTCTGTCGGCACCAGGATCTCGCGTTTGCCGGCGTGATTGGCCGGGCCGACAATGCCTTCCTTCTCCATCTTCTCGATGATCGAGGCGGCGCGGTTATAGCCGATGCCGAGCCGGCGCTGGATGTAGCTGGTCGAGGCCTTGCCGTCGCGCAGCACCACCGCCACCGCGTGGTCGTAGGGGTCGTCGGAATCCTCGAAATTGCCGCCGCCACCGCCGCCGGAGCCGCCCTTGCCCGACGGACCGTCCTCGTCGTCCTCCTCGTCGTCCTCGGTGATGGCGTCGAGATATTCCGGCACGCCCTGCAGCTTCAGATGCCCGACGACCTTCTCGACCTCGTCGTCCGAGACGAACGGGCCGTGGACGCGCTGGATGCGCCCGCCGCCTGCCATGTAGAGCATGTCGCCCATGCCGAGCAACTGCTCGGCGCCCTGCTCGCCAAGAATGGTGCGGCTGTCGATCTTCGACGTCACCTGGAAGGAGATGCGGGTCGGGAAATTGGCCTTGATGGTGCCGGTGATGACGTCGACCGACGGGCGCTGCGTCGCCATGATGACATGGATGCCGGCGGCGCGCGCCATCTGCGCCAGGCGCTGCACCGCGCCTTCGATGTCCTTGCCGGCCACCATCATCAGGTCGGCCATCTCGTCGATGATGACCACGATATAAGGCATCGGCTCGAGATCGAGGTCCTCGGTCTCGTAGATCGCCTCGCCCGTCTGGCGGTCGAAGCCGGTCTGCACGGTGCGAGAGATCTTTTCGCCCTTCTTCTCGGCCTGCTGGACGCGCGCGTTGAAGCCGTCGATGTTGCGCACGCCGACCTTGGACATCTTGCGATAGCGATCCTCCATCTCGCGCACCGTCCATTTCAGCGCGACGACCGCCTTCTTCGGATCGGTGACGACCGGCGTGAGCAAATGCGGGATGCCGTCATAAACCGACAATTCCAGCATCTTGGGGTCGATCATGATCAGCCGGCATTCCTGCGGCGTCAGCCGGTAAAGCAGCGACAGGATCATGGTATTGATGGCGACCGATTTGCCCGAGCCGGTGGTGCCAGCGACCAGGACGTGCGGCATCTTGGCGATGTCGACGATGACGGCCTCGCCGTTGATCGTCTTGCCGAGCGCCAGCGCCAGCTTGGCCTTGGTCGTCTCGAAATCGCGGCTGGCCATGATCTCTCTGAGATAGACCGTCTCGCGCTTGGCGTTGGGCAGCTCGATGCCGATGGCGTTGCGTCCCGGAACGACGGCGACGCGGCAGGCGATCGCGCTCATCGAGCGGGCGATGTCGTCGGAAAGGCCGATGACGCGCGAGGACTTGATGCCGGGCGCCGGCTCCAACTCGTAGAGTGTGACGACCGGACCGGGTCGCACATGGATGATCTCGCCCTTGACGCCGAAATCTTCCAGCACGCCTTCGAGCAGGCGCGCGTTCTGCTCCAGCGCGTCCTTCGACAGGCTTGGATCCTTGGCGATGTTCTTCGGCTCGGACAGGAAATGCAGCGACGGCATCTCGAACGTGTCGGAACCGATCAGCGAGGTCTGCGCCTCGCGCTGGACGCGGGCGCCCGGCACGGGTCGCGCCGCCGGCGCCGCGACGCGGGTCGCGGCATCGGAGCGGAAATTCTGCACCCTGGCGCCCGGCACGGCGCGGCGCGGAGTGGGCGCCTCGTCGTCGAAATCGTCGAGGTCGGCGTCTTCGTCCGCCTCGTCGCCGAAAATGTCTTCATCGACCGGATCGACCGAAACGCTGCGGTCATTGACCATGGCGGCGAAGAATTCCGGCTCGACGCGAGCGCGGCCGCCGGGGCTCATGCGGGCCTCGGCGAACTCGGCCGATTCGACCCGCTCGGCCGCGCGCCGCCAGGCGCTTGCCTTCGGTTCCATCGGCGGTTCGAACTCGTCGCGCTCCCGCCTGCGCCGCTCGGCGCGGCGATGCAGGAAGGCGCGGAACGACAGCCACCAATGGGTGATGGCGCCGAGTGCGAGTATCCCCTCATCGCCCTCGTCCTCATCCTCGTCGAACAGCATCTCGTTCTGTTCGCGCGGATCGGGCCGGGCGGCGCGCTCCGTGACGGCAAAGCCGTTCTTGCGCGCGATCAGCGCCGAGCCATAGGCGAACAGCCACAACATCGGCGCGGCGAGGATGACCGCTATGATGCTGGCGAACAGCCCTTTCGGATAACCGCCGACCGCGATGCCAGGGATTTTCAGCACCATGTCGCCGAACACGCCGCCGAGGCCGGTGGGCAGCGGCCAGGTGTTTGGCGGCGTCACGCAGCCTGCGATGGCCGCGGCGATGAGCGCAAAGCCGAACCAGGCAAAGCCGCGCTTCGGCAATTTGTCGACGCCGCGCGCGGAAAACAGAAGGAAGCCCCAGATCACCGCCGGCACCAGCCCCGCGACGGCGGCAAGGCCGAAAAACTGCATGGCGAGGTCGGAGAACACCGCGCCGGCATAGCCCATGGCGTTGGTGACGACGTTGCTGGTGGCGTGCGAGAAGCTCGGATCGGCGACATTCCATGTGGCTAGAGCGGCAATGCCGAAGGCGGTGAACAGGAACAGCCCCGCGCCGACCAGCCGCCCGACCTGACGCCGCGCGAATGCCTGGATGCCGTGCCCCGTATCGGTCAGCGCGAGCGGTGCTGAAGCGCCTGAACGCATGCTCTTCCCCGTGATCGTTGCCTGGCCGGGCGCATGGCGCATTCCGGCAGATTCGAACGCCAGACTATCGGGGGGAAGGTTAAGGCCGCATTAACCATGGGCCTTTACCCGCATTGCGCGGAGACCATGGCGCGGAAACAAAGATGGCAGGCCTCGCGGCCCGCCACCTCCCTGTCTTCAAACGCCGATAGGATCAGGCCCTTCCGGGACCTGACCTTCCACGATCACTTGTTGGCGCCGCCATAGGCCATGAGATTGGCGCAGAATTCGGCGTGAGGCTTGCTCATCGCCGCGTCCTGGCATTCCTTCATCATCATGTCCTGCTTTTCCTTCGGCATCGAAGCCCAAGCCGCCTTGAAGTCGGCTTCCGGCTTCATGGTCTTCATGCTGGAGTCGGTGAAGAACGGGGCCATGTTGGACGGCTCATCGAGAGCACCGGCGAGTGCAACGCCGCTGATCATCGAAAGAGCCATTGCTCCCAGGACGATGTTCTTGATGTTCATCAGGTGGTTTCCTTCCCTCTTGTTCTGACGGACGCCTTGATGACGCTCGCTATCCCAGTACGGAATCTGACGGGCGATGTTTCATGCCGACGGATCAAGTGAATGTGATCGAATGGCTTGGATGGCCGCCCGACAAAAAGGAGGCCCGGAAGGGTGTTCCGGGCCTCAAGGCGTGAGCCCCTTTCGAGAGCGTCACGACGGGATCTTGGGAGGAATTCCGGGCCGGCGGGAGGAGGATCCGCCGGCCCTTGGCGAAGTCTGCCTTACGGCACAACTTCGCCGTGCTGGGTGACGTCGAGGCCTTCGACCTCTTCCTGGGTCGACGGACGCAGGCCGACCAGAGCCTTGACGATGTAGAGGATCACGAAGGTGGCGATCGCCGTCCACAGGATGGTGAAGGCGATGCCGTAGAGCTGCTTGCCGACTGAGGCGTCCTTGCCGAGGGCGTTGATGGCCGGATCTGCCAGCGCGCCGGTGAGCAGCGCGCCGACGATGCCGCCGACGCCGTGGACGCCGAAAGCATCGAGCGAGTCGTCATAGCCGAACGCATGCTTGAGCTTGACCGCCGAGAGGTAGCAGACCACACCGGCGATGATGCCGATGATGAAGGCGCCGGTCGGGTTGACGAAACCGGAAGCCGGCGTCACCGCGACGAGGCCGGCGACGGCGCCCGAGATGATGCCGAGCACCGAAGGCTTCCTGGCGACGATCCATTCGGCGAACATCCAGGCCAGCGCCGCGGCGGCGGTGGCGACCTGCGTGTTCATCATCGCCGCGCCCGCAAGGCCGTCGGCAGCCAGTTCCGAACCGGCGTTGAAGCCGAACCAGCCGACCCACAGCAGCGAGGCGCCGATCACCGAATAAACGAGGTTGTGTGGCGCCATGTTGGTGGTGCCATAGCCCTCGCGCTTGCCGAGCACCAGCGCGCAGACCAGGCCCGCGACACCAGCGTTGATATGGACGACCGTGCCGCCGGCGAAGTCGAGCACGCCGGCCGAACCGAGGAAGCCGCCGCCCCACACCCAATGCGCGATCGGCGCGTAGACGAAGACCAGCCACAGGCCCATGAAGATCAGCAGCGCCGAGAACTTCATGCGCTCGGCGAAGGCGCCGGCGATCAGCGCCGGCGTGATGATGGCGAAGGTCATCTGGAACATCGAGAAGACGAATTCAGGAATGTTCGCCACGCCCGGCGCCCAAAGCGTCGAGACGGTGATGCCGTGATGGAAGAATTTCGAGAAGCCGCCGAGATAGGCGTTCGTGGCGCCGCCGTCGGAGAAGGCGAGCGAATAGCCGAACATGAACCACAGCACCGTCACCAGGCAGGTGATGGCGAAGCTCTGCATGATGGTGGCGAGCACGTTCTTCTTGCGCACCATGCCGCCGTAGAACAGCGCCAGGCCGGGAATCGTCATCATCAGCACCAGCGCCGTCGAAGTCAGCATCCAGGCGGTGTTGCCGGTGTCGAGCGCCGGCGCCGGCGCGGCGGGCGCCGCGGCAGTAGCTGCCGGGGCGGCCTCCTGCGCGATGGCGGCGACGGTGCTCATGGCCACGAGCGCGAGCGAAGCGGCCGCGCGTCCCGTCGTCTTCAAGGTGGAAGGAATATTCATTGAACTCTCCGTTGGAATGGATGGTCGCCGCTTAGAGCGCGTCGGTGTCTGTTTCGCCGGTGCGGATACGTACCGCCTGGTCGATGCCGAAGACGAAGATCTTGCCGTCGCCGATCTGGCCGGTCTTGGCGGCCGCGGTGATGGCTTCGACGGCCTTGTCGACCATGTCGGCGCCGACCGCGACCTCGATCTTGATCTTGGGCAGGAAGCTGACCGCGTATTCCGCGCCGCGATAGATTTCGGTATGCCCCTTCTGACGCCCGTAGCCTTTGACCTCGGTGACGGTCAGGCCCTGGATGCCGACGGCGGTTAGCGCTTCGCGCACCTCGTCGAGCTTGAACGGCTTGATGATTGCCATCACGATTTTCATAAGGTTTCACCCTTTGCTGTTGCGGTCCCCCGCGTTTGCACACCTTCACCGATCCCGAGGAGCCGGAGAGTGCCCGACAGGATTCAAGCTCCGTGCCAATTGCCGAAGCAGGGTGTTAACCTGTTGTAAACAAAGAGAATGGGCAATCGGTGCACATCATTCGCGCACGGGCATGGCAGGATGCCTGCTTATAAAATAGGCAAAAAATCGAAAATGCACGTATTCCAGGCAGTAGCCTGAAGCCGGCTCAGCGTTTCAGCCGAATCAGGCCTTCCTGGGCGACCGAGGCGATCAGTGTCCCATCCCGCGCGAACAGCGAGCCGCGGGTGAAGCCGCGCGACCCTTGCGTCGACGGGCTGTCCTGATTGTAGAGGATCCAGTCGTCCAGCGAATGGCTGCGGTGGAACCACATGGCGTGGTCGAGGCTGGCGGCCTGGATGTCGCGGTCGAAGATGGCGCGGCCATGCGCGAAGGTAGAGGTGTCGAGCAGCGTCATGTCCGAAAGATAGGCAAGCACGGCCGCCTGAATGGCGCGGTCTTCCGGCACCGGGCCGGTGGTGCGGATCCAGATGTTCTGCTGCGGCTCCAGTTTCTCGCGGCTCGTGTAGTGCTTCAGCATCACCGGCTTCATCTCGATCGGCCGGTCGCGCTCCCAGTAGCGCCTGATGCCTTCCGGCACCGCCTCGCCGAACTTGCCGAGCAGCTCGCGTTGTGTGAGCAGCGTGTCGGGCGCCGGCACGTCGCGCGGCATCGGCAGCTGATGCTCGAGCCCGACCTCGTCCTGCTGGAAGGACGCCTCCAGCGAAAAGATCGCCTGCCCATGCTGGATCGCCACCACGCGGCGCGTGGTGAAGGAGCCGCCGTCGCGGATGCGGTCGACCTCGTAGACGATCGGCAGCTTGGTGTCGCCCGGCCGCATGAAATAGCCATGCAGCGAATGCACGTGGCGTTCGGGCTCCACCGTGCGCTGCGCGGCGACCAGCGCCTGCGCGATGGTCTGGCCGCCGAAGACGCGCTGCCAGTCGACCTTGGGGCTGCGACCACGATACAGATTGTGTTCGAGCTGCTCGAGGTCGAGAATGTCGAGAAGCTCGTCCATGGCCGCGGTCATGTTTGAAATCCTTCAAGGATGTGCCATGGCCGGTTTCGGACAGGACGTGCAGGCAGTCAAGGCCGCAGACCGCAGCCGACCGAAGCCGCGAAAGGATGATGCCATGGTCGACCGCAAGCCGAAGGAAGCGGAAGCGAACGGGGCGCCGCTCGACGTGCTCATCGCCGGCGCCGGCTATGTCGGCCTCACCGCCGCCGTGTCGCTGAAGCAGGCGCGCCCTAGCCTCGCCATAGCCATCGTCGATGCCGCCCCCGCCGGCGTCTGGCAGAAAGACGGCCGCGCCTCGGCCATCGCAGCAGCCGCCAGCCGCATGCTGGAACAGCTCGGCGTCTGGGAAGAGATCGCCCCGGAAGCGCAAGCGATCACCGAGATGATCATCACCGATTCGCGCGCCGCCGACCCGGTGCGTCCGGTGTTTTTGACCTTCGACGGCGAAGTGGCGCCTGGCGAGCCCTTCGCCCACATGGTCGCCAACCGCGACTTGAACGGCGCGCTGCGCCGCCGCGCCGAAAAGCTCGGCATCGACATCATCGAAGGCATGGCGGTCAGCGCCTTCGACGCCAACGGCGCCGGCATCACAGTGCACTTGGCCGATGGAGCGACGCTGAAGGCGCGGCTGCTGGTCGCCGCCGACGGCGTCAATTCGAAGCTGCGCGACATGGCCGGCATCAAGACGGTTAAGTGGGAATACGGCCAGTCCGGCATCGTCTGCACCGTGGCGCATGAGCGCCCGCACAACGGCCGCGCCGAGGAGCATTTCCTCCCTGCCGGCCCCTTCGCTACACTGCCGCTGAAGCCGGACAAGGACGGCACCAACCGCTCGTCGATCGTCTGGGTGGAGCGCACGCAAGATGCCAAGGCGCTGGTCGAGGGCGACGAGTTCGTCTTCGAGCACGATCTGGAGCAGCGCTTCGGCCTGAAGCTCGGCGAAATAAGAGTTGCCGACAAGCCGCGCGCCTGGCCGCTCGGCCTGACGCTCGCCCGCGCCTTCGTTGCACCGCGCTTCGCGCTGGCCGGCGACGCCGCGCACGGCATCCACCCGATCGCCGGCCAGGGCCTCAATCTGGGCTTCAAGGATGTCGCCGCCCTGGCCGAAGTCGTGGTCGAGGCCGACCGGCTCGGCCAGGATATCGGCGCGCTCGACGTGCTCGAACGCTACCAGCAGTGGCGCCGCTTCGACACGCTGCAGATGGGCATCACCACCGACGTCTTGAACCGCCTCTTCTCCAACGACATCGGCCCGCTGCGCCAGGTCCGCGACATCGGGCTGGGGCTGGTGGAACGCATGCCGAGGCTGAAGGAGTTCTTCATCCGTCAGGCCTCGGGCCTCTCCGGCGACACGCCGAGGCTGCTGAAGGGCGAGGCGATCTGAACGCCTTACTGGCCGAAGCCTAGACGACGGTCGTCATCCACGGGCGGAGCGGGAGCGAAGCGGACGCGAAGACCCGAGGATCCATTCCGTGACTTTAATCACAGGTGCTGCGGAGCAGAATTCTGCACCGCTGCAACGCTTACAGCTCACGGAAGAGACGTTTCGGCCAATCACGAAGGCAGGCGATCTGATCGCCTTGTGGCGCCGTGGCAAATTCAGGTCAGGCCGAGTCGAAAATGGTGGCTTCCGAGAACCGGAGCGGAGCGTACTTGAAGTACGTGAGCACCGGAAGCGCAGGAAGCCACCATTTGCAGGCCGGCCTCACCTGAATTCTAGTTCACCTCGAAGCCCAGCTTCTGCCGCAATCTCAGCATCCGCTGGTCGGCGATCCTGAGGCTCTGCCCGCCGCCTTGCGCGACGCGGTTCAGCATCCTGAGCAGGTCGTCCCGCTCATGCGGATCGAGGCGCTCGCGCAGGAACGGCGCCAGCTTGTCGATGACGATCGTCGTGTCGTCGATCTGCGCGGCGGCCCATTTGCCGTAGACGACCGCCTCGTCGGTCTTCTTCTGGCTGTCCGCGATCTGCGCGATCACCTCGCGAATGACCGCCTCGCGCTGCGGCAGGACCGGACCGTGCTCCGCGACGATCGCGGTGATCAGCGTCGCCGCCGCCACCACCGGATCGTCGATCGCCGTCAGCGGTGAGAGCGCGGCCTGATTGCGCAATTTCTTGCGACGGATGTTGCCTTGGACGCGCCCGACGACATCGGCGACCTCGCGCGCGGCGTCGCTCATATATTTCAGCCGGTACCACCAGATGGCGGCCGCTCCGAGCAGGCCGAGGATGGCGATCAGGAAAGGCATGCCGAATTTCCCCCGAAATCGCGGCGACGATAAAAGAAGCGCGGCATCGCTTCAACACGCAACGGTTGCGTCCGTGAAGAAACCCTGAAGATGTATCCTAAGAGATAACTTCAACCGGCGTCGCGCCCATGCTGACCGGCGGCTATGAGCCAGGCACGTCGTAGATCGCCCTGATCTCGACCGTGCCGAGCTCCGCCAGCGGGATCTTGGCCGCGATGTCGAGCGCCTCGGCAAGGTCCGCCGCCTCGACCATGACGAAGCCCAGCAATTGCTCCTTGGTCTCGGCGAAGGGGCCGTCGGTCACCAGCACCTTGCCCTTGCGCCGCCGGAGCGATTTCGACGTCTTCACCGACTGCAGCGCCTGCGCAATGACCAGCTTGCCTTGCCGGTCGAGCTCCCGATCATAGCCGAGCGAATCGGCATCGAGCTTGGCCATGCGCTCGGGGGTCAGCGCGTAAAGGTCCTTTTCCTCGCCATAGACCAGCAGCACATATTTCATTTCGAGTTCCCTTTCGTCGATAAATTATAAGAGGCGACGCTGTCGGTTTTGCCTGCCGTCGCCGCATGGTCGAGCAGGCATGTCGCGACGCCGATGATGGCGATGGCCGCCGCCAGCCGGCCGAAGCCAAGCGCCGGCGGATCGAGCCAGAACTCTTCAAGTCGCCTCCCTTTTCGCTCGGGCTTTCCCCAGACCGCAAGAAACAGATTGTCCATCTTAACCTCCATCGGCCGGGAGTGGCCGCCCGCAGGACGGTCGGGCAGACGGGAAGTCGACATTTTTGCATGCTTTTTTTTGAGAATTTTCGAAGCGCCTCGCGCAAGCACAATCATGCCGGGCCATGGATGGTCTTCCGCCGCGCCCGCGCTATAGTTCCTGGGAACGTCGGCGCCCGCCGGCGCAAACCCCGACAAGGCAGGAGGATTCCATGGACCGCACCGCAAACGCCGTCTGGAAAGGCAATCTGAAGGAAGGCAACGGCACGCTGGACACCCAGAGCGGCACCTTGAAGGGCACGCCCTATTCGTTCAAGGCGCGTTTCGAGGACGAAAGCGGCAAATCCGGCACCAATCCGGAAGAGCTGATCGCCGCCGCGCATGCCGGCTGCTACGCCATGCAGCTGTCGCACTTCCTGGCCGAAAACGGCACGCCGGCCGCCGAGCTCGACGCCAAGGCAGTGGTGACGCTGGTGCCCGGCACCGGCATCACCGGCAGCGCCATCACCCTGGTCGGCAAGGTGCCGGGCATCGACGCGGCGAAGTTCAAGGAGCTGGCCGAGAAGGCCAAGGCCGAATGCCCGGTGTCGAAGGCGCTGGGGGCGATCAAGGTGTCGTTGGATGCCAGGCTGGGGTGAGAAACTTCTCCGCAAAGGCTGGTGATCCTTCGCCCCCCTCTCTGCCCTGCCGGGCATCTCCCCCTCAAGGGGGGAGATCAGATGTCGCGTCGGCTTTCGCCAATCGCCGACGGTGAAAGAAGGGCGCCGGCGCCGGAACTGCTAATCTCCCCCCTTGAGGGGGAGATGTCCGGCAGGACAGAGGGGGGCGGCTCGCGCCAGCCTTTCCAGTGAGCTAACCGCCCAGCGCCTCGATCTTGGCGCGCAACCCAGCGACCTCTTCCTCCAGCGCCTTGACCCGCGCCTCGAGGTCGGTGTCCGAAGATGTCGCCGCCGGCTGCCAGGACGCCGCCGCTACCGCTGCCGCTTCCACCGGACCACTCAGCAGATGCACATAGCGCTCCTCGCGCTGGCCGGGCGCGAGTTCGAGCAGCTGGATCAGCGGCGGCCGGCGGCCGATCATCAGGTCGAGATTGCCGCGCAACTCCTCAATCGAAGCAAAGCGCGCCATCCGCTCCGAACGGGCCAGCAGTTCATGCGCCGTCTGCGCCCCGCGCAGCAGCAAGAGGCCGATCACCGCGATCTGCGGCGTGGTCAGCGAAAAGCGCTGCGCCATCAGATGCTCGTAGCGCTCAACGCGCGAGGCGAAGGCCTGGCGCACGAGGCCTTTCTGCTCGAGCGTGCTCAAGGCCCGCCGGACCTCCGTCAGCTCCAGCGCCATGACAGGCTCGCGCGCAGTCTTCTGGTTGGCGGCGGCGTGCGCGCCGTTGAGCGTCAGTGGATAGACGTCCGGCGTTAGCTCCTTCTTCTCGATCAGCGAGCCCAGCACACGCGCTTCGACGGCGGACAGGATGGGGAGATCGGTCATGGGCTTTCTGCCTCCCTGCGATAGAAATCCGTCGCCAGGGCGCGGTTGCGCGCCTGCCGCGCCTCGTCGCGGACTGAACCGGCCAAGTTCATCTCGTGGTGACCATAACGCGCTTCGAGATAACGCGCGATCTCGGTCGGAATAGAGCCAGTACCCAGCTCGCGCGTCACGCGTTTTTTCTCGATAAGCCGCCGGATTTCGCTGGTTGCCTTTGCTGGAATCTCGGTCTCGGCTAGGCAGTCGACCATATTCATCGGCGGCAGCCTGACAAAGTCGCGCTGCTCCATCCAGTCCAGGGCTACGATCGGGCGGATCAGGTAGAAGAGCTTCTTGAGCTTCACCTCTCCGGCAAAGCTGCCGATCTTTGCCACATGTGATCGCGCGAGGCCCAGATAGTGGCGCGAGACCCTAGCTGGATCGACGATCTCGGCAAGTAGGTCGAGAAGGCGGTCCCGAAAACCCTTCGCTTCCTCATATACAATCGGCGACTTGGCCCATTCCACGATCACCGCATTGCCGCCAAGAGCCAGAAGTAAGGCCTTGCGAAGATCCCAACCGCCAGCGTCGATTTCTCCTTCAAGCGGAAACTCGATCACGTCGCGCGGCTGCTCCAGCGCGAGGTGTTCGGCCACGGAACGTATATAGACAAAACGGCAATCATAATCGCTGTCGGGCGACGGAAAACCCCAGGCCCGGCTGCCGCTTTCGATGGCGAAAAGAATTCGCGCACCCTGCGCACGGGCCGTGTCCAGCCGCGCGCGGATCGCCGCGACCGCATCCGGTGCGAAATCGGCAGGCAGCGACATTCCCAGCCTAAACGCGCCTCTCCACCATCATCTTCTTGATCTCGGCGATCGCCTTGGCGGGGTTAAGCCCCTTCGGGCAGGCCTGCGCGCAATTCATGATGGTGTGGCAGCGATAGAGCCGGAACGGGTCTTCGAGATTGTCGAGCCGCTCGCCCGTCGCCTCGTCGCGGCTGTCGATCAGCCAGCGGTACGCCTGCAGCAGCGTGGCCGGGCCGAGGTAACGGTCGCCGTTCCACCAATAGCTCGGGCAGGAGGTCGAGCAGCAGGCGCACAGGATGCATTCGTAGAGCCCGTCGAGCTTCTCGCGGTCCTCGTGGCTCTGCAGCCATTCCTTGGCGGGCGTCGGCGAGACCGTCTTCAGCCACGGCTCGATCGAGGCGTGCTGGGCATAGAAGTTGGTGAGGTCCGGCACCAGGTCCTTGATCACCGGCATATGCGGCAGCGGATAGATCTTCACCGCGCCGGAAATATCCTCGACGCCCTTGGTGCAGGCCAGCGTGTTGGAGCCGTCGATGTTCATGGCGCAGGAGCCGCAAATGCCTTCGCGGCAGGAACGGCGCAGCGTCAGCGTCGGATCGATCTTGTTCTTGATCCACAACAGCGCGTCGAGAACCATCGGCCCGCAATCGTCCATGTCGACGAAATAGGTGTCCATGCGCGGATTCGCGTCATCGTCCGGCGACCAGCGGTAGATGCGGTATTCGCGCAGGTTGGTCGCGCCTTCCGGCTTCGGCCAGGTCTTGCCTTGCTGGACCTTCGAGTTCCTGGGAAGCGTGAGTTCGACCATTACCTGCGGTCCTTTCGGATGACGAGCTTCAGCCCGGACCAGATTTCGTTCACGGCGGCGACCTTGACGTCGACCAGGTCGCGCTTCAGCGCCTCCGACCGGATGACGTCCTCGGTGACGTCGGTCGGCACTTTCGATGCCTTCTTCGGCCAAGAGACCCAGACCATGCCGTCGCGCTTGATCGCCGTCTCGATGCCGGCCAGGCCGTCCTCGACCTCGGCGCGCTGCCGGGTGAAGGCATGCACGGCATCGTATTTCCGGCTGCCCGAGATCGCCGACCACTCGGCGAGCCTGTCGACGCCGGCAAAGGACACCGCCTCGGTCAGTTCATCGAGTTCCGGAGGCAGCGCGATGAAAGCGGCGACCATGCCGTCCCTGAGGCCAAGCTTGGCCGGGAGCGGCGTGCCGGAATATCCCGTGGTCGCTTGCGCCATGGTCAATACACCCGCGCCTTCGGCGCGATCTTGGCCAGGCTGATGCCGCCGTCCTTCTCCGCCAGCAGCGGCTCGGTATGCACCGGCCTGTAGGTCAGCGTCACCTTGCCGTCCTCGCTCAGATGGGCCAGCGTATGCTTGCGCCAGTTGGCGTCGTCGCGCGCCGAGAAATCCTCGCGCGCATGCGCGCCGCGGCTCTCCTTGCGCGCCTCGGCGCCGTAGACCGTGGTGATGGCGTTGGCCATCAGGTTTTCCAGCTCCAGCGTCTCGACGAGGTCGGAATTCCAGATCATCGAGCGGTCGGTGACCTTGATGTCCTTGAGCTCGCCCCAGAGTTCCGAAATGCGCCTGCAGCCGTTCTCCAGCGATTCCTGCGTGCGGAACACGGCGGCGTCTTCCTGCATGGCGCGCTGCATCTTCTCGCGCAGCACGGCCGTTGGCGTCGAGCCGTTGGCGTGGCGCAGCCTGTCGAAGCGCTCCATGATCTTCTCGACCGAGGCCGCGTTGGGCGACGGGATCGCCGACTTGCGGTCGATCACATGGCCGGCGCGGATCGCCGCCGCGCGGCCGAACACGACGAGGTCGATCAGCGAGTTGGAGCCGAGCCGGTTGGCGCCGTGCACCGAGGCGCAGCCGGCCTCGCCGACCGCCATCAGGCCGGGCGACACGCGGTCCGGATTGTCGAAGGTCGGATTGAGCGCCTCGCCCCAGTAATTGGTCGGCACGCCGCCCATATTGTAGTGCACCGTCGGCAGCACCGGGATCGGCTCCTTGGTGAGGTCGACGCCGGCAAAGATCTTGGCCGACTCGGAAATACCCGGCAGCCGCTCGTGCAGCACCGCCGGGTCAAGATGGTCGAGATGCAGGAAGATGTGGTCCTTGTTCTTGCCGACGCCGCGGCCCTCGCGGATCTCCAGCGTCATGCAGCGCGAGACCACGTCGCGTGAGGCAAGGTCCTTTGCCGACGGCGCGTAGCGCTCCATGAAGCGCTCGCCCTCGGAATTGACGAGATAGCCGCCTTCGCCGCGCGCGCCTTCGGTGATCAGGCAGCCGGCGCCGTAGATGCCGGTCGGATGGAACTGCACGAACTCCATGTCCTGCAGCGGCAGCCCGGCCCTGGCTGCCATGCCGCCGCCGTCGCCGGTGCAGGTATGCGCCGAGGTGGCGGAGAAATAGGTCCGCCCATAGCCGCCGGTCGCCAGCACCACCATCTTGGCCGAGAAGCGGTGGATTGTGCCGTCGTCGAGGTTCCAGGCCACGACGCCGGTGCAGGTGCCGTCCGGTTCCATGATCAGGTCGAGCGCGAAATATTCGATGAAGAATTGCGCGTTGTTCTTCAGCGATTGGCCGTAGAGCGTGTGCAGGATGGCGTGGCCGGTGCGGTCGGCGGCCGCACAGGTGCGCTGCACCGGCGGACCGTCGCCATAGTTCATCATATGCCCGCCGAACGGCCGCTGGTAGATCTTGCCTTCCTCGGTGCGTGAGAACGGCACGCCATAATGCTCGAGCTCGTAGACGGCGGCCGGCGCCTCGCGCACCATGTATTCCATGGCGTCGACATCGCCCAGCCAGTCCGAGCCCTTGACGGTGTCATACATGTGCCACTGCCAGGAGTCCGGCCCCATGTTTGACAGCGACGCGGCGATGCCGCCCTGCGCGGCGACGGTGTGCGAGCGCGTCGGGAACACTTTGGTGATGCAGGCGGTGCGCAGCCCCTGCTCGGCCATGCCGAGCGTGGCGCGCAGGCCGGCGCCGCCGGCACCGACGATCACGACGTCGAATTTGTGGTCGACAAAGGTATAGGCGGCAGCCGTGCTGGCTGTATTTGCGTTGGCCAAGACGTCAGCCTCCGAATGCGAGTTTGAGCAGGGCGAACAGCGAAGCGACACCAACTGCCACGCAGAAGAAGGTGTTGAGAGCGATCAGCGCCAGCCTCATGCCTTCGCCATGCACGTAATCCTCGATGATCACCTGCATGCCGATGCGCATGTGGTAGAGCGGCGAGATCAGCACCAGCCCGAGCACGACCACCACGAATGGATTCGCAAGCGCCGCCCGCACTTCCGTGTAGCCGTGGCCATTGACCGCGATCAGGAAGCCGACGAAGAACAGGATGAGCGGTATGTTGGCGATCGCCGTCAGCCGCTGGCGCCAGAAATGCTGCGTGCCCTCGCGCGCCGAGCCCAGGCCCCGCACTCTCGCCAACGGCGTGCGCATGTCCGAATTGTTCGCGCTCATCACAAAGCTCCCCGCGCCATGTAGCCGGCGATCCAGATCAGCAGCGTCAGCACGATCGAGCCGGCGAGCGTCGCCCAGGCGATCCTGGACGCTGTGTGTTTTTCCAGTCCCGCGCCGGTGTCCCAGATGAGGTGGCGCAGCCCGCCCAGCATGTGGTGCATCAGCGCCCAGGTGTAGCCGAAGAGAACAAGTCGGCCGAGCCAGGAGCCGAAGGCCCAGTTGACCCAGTCGAATGCGGCCTGCGAGCTCGAAGCGGCAATCAGCCAGGCCGCCACCAGCAGCGTCCCGAAATAGAGCGCGCCGCCGGTGATGCGATGGATGATCGACATCGTCATCGTGATCGGCGGCCGGTAGATCGTCAGATGCGGCGAGAGCGGCCGTTCACGTCTGGCAACTGCGCGGGTGGCTGGTGATTTGCTCATGGCTCCCCCAGTTCGGCATCCTGAATGCCGAGATGGGAATGCGGCGTTTGCCGCCCCCATTTATGGCATCGGACAGCCGGTTTCTAATGCTCTTTTTGCACCGCGTCAAAGCCGGAAAATCGTTTTGGAAACATCATTTAGTCTGACAAATTGAGGGCCGCGCGCTTCAATCGATTAGCGGCTGTTCCGACGCCGGCGCAGCATTCGTTGCAGTGCAACAAAGAGCGCTATCTCCGACAAGTCTGCGGCGTCGATCCTCTCTTCATCACCAGCGCTTCGCGTCCGTCGATCACGATTGCGTCATGCGTCGCCGCTTCCTGGTAACGGCTGCTCTGGTTGGTGGGTGAGGCCGCGAATTCCTCGGTCGAGCCGTCCGGGCGGACCAGGCGTAACGACGAGCCGAGATTCTGGATGGTGATCATGCCGCCATTGCCGCATCTATAGTTGGCCGTGCCGATGCCGGACCGCGGCACGGTAAGGTCTGTGACGATCTTGGTTGCGGGCGCGCGGGTTGCGGGGGTCTTGGTCGTTGCAGGTGCCGGCGCGGTTGTAGCTACCGGGGCTGTTGCAGGTATCGGGGGTGTTGCAGCTGCTGGCGGCACCACGGGTGCAGCGGACTGCGGGGCCGGAGCAGTCGAGCCAGCGGGTGGGGCGGCATTCGCCACCTTCGGCGCGCCGTCCTGCGGCACGCAGGCCGCGGCCGCCAGAAGCAGCGGGATGGCGATCGACACCCGAACCGTGCGGCCAAAGCTCATGCGCTGCCCTTTCGTGCGCGGCACGCTACAGCAATTCCAGGAAAAAAGTGAACGGTTGGGTTCGGCGCCTTGGCCGTGGCCTTCCGTCCGGAATTGCATCGAAACAACGAGATAGGCGGTTGCCCTTTCCGTAAGACGGTGGACCGCTGTAGCCATGCGGCGCCGCAAGATCAAGTTGACCCTGGGTCAGCCGGCTATCCAGAACCGCGCCCGTCGCCTGATGGAGCTCGATCCTCGAAAATTAACCATGTTCCTTAAGAACCGGCGCCGAAAGCCTCCCGCCTCTTAACAAAGGTTAAGAAAGAGTTAATTTCCGATTCGAACCGGATTCCAGGCGCGCGATCTGCGCGCCGACCAGGGAGAGCGACATGCGTTCGAATTCAGTGCGGATAAGCCTCGCGGCCGCAACGCTGGCGGCGCTGGCGATCGCCGCGCCGGCCGAGGCCGGCTTGCGCCATCACGACCGCGTCTATGCCGATTCCTTCGGCAATCTCGTCATCGACAGCGCCGCCGGCTACAAGCGCATCATCGTCGGCGAAGGCAAGCTCGCGAAAGAACTTTCCCAATACACCGGCGGCCAGCCGGATGTGATCTATGACGATGCGGACGAGACTGGCGCGCCCGGCTGCTACCAGCCGCCGGTGCTGGTCAAGGGCCGCTCCTATATGTACGGGCTTTCCGACGGCGAGATGCCCAATCTCAATCCTTGCCGCTGAAGGCCGCCTGCGTTCGGCTCCGCCACAGCCTGACACGCGCACGCAATCGCGGCCGGCAAGGCCCGGCCTGTCGTCATTCTAGGGCGAAGCAAGGAGCGGAGCGACGCGCGCAGACCCTAGAATCCATGCCGTTCCATTAAGGCGTTGCGGCGATTGCAGAATTTGCACCGCAGCATTCTACGACAGAGGTAACGGCATGGATCCTCGGGTCAAGCCCGAGGATGACGAAATTGCAGGAGCTTCGGGCAATCGCGAACGTTACGATCGCCTTCTGGACTAGCAGGGGTTGCGCCGGGCCTGGATGTATCAGCCGACGGCGAGCGGCTCGGCAGCGAAGGCGGTTTCAGGTCTCTCATAGGAAAGCCGCACGCTGTCGCGGCCATTCTTCTTGGCTTTGTAGAGCGCCTCGTCGGCGCGCCGCATCAACGGCATCAGCCCTTCCCTGCCGGAGCGGGCGGCGACGCCGAAGCTGGCGGTCACCCTGACGCCGGGCGGCAGGCCCTCGATCGCGCCGGCCGAATAGAAGGCGCGGATCGCTTCGGCAAAGAGCCTTGCCGCCCCCAGGTCGCTGAGCGGCAGAAGCACGGCGAACTCTTCGCCGCCGATGCGGCCGGCGGCCCCGCGCGCGCCGGTGGCGGAACGCAGCTTGGCGGCGAAGTCGGCGATCACCCGGTCGCCTGCCTCATGGCCGTGCCGGTCGTTCAGCGCCTTGAAGTGATCGAGATCGGCAAGCACCAGCGCGACGGGAAATCCGGCCTTGCCGCACTGGTCGAGCAATAGGTTCGCCCGCTCCTCGAAGCCGCGGCGATTGAGGATGCCCGAGAGCGGGTCGGTATGGGTCTCGTCCTTCAGCGCCCTCATCACATCGAGCGCCGCCGCCGTGAACAGGCTAAGCGCGATCAACAGCGACAACAGCGCGTGCGAAAGCAGCGCCGTCGTCCAGTAGGACGAGCCGTAGAAGCCGTCATAGCTGGGGAACGGCCCGTGCGCGATGACGACGACCAGCGTGCGGGCGATGAAGTTCAGCCCCGAAAACAGCGACAGCACGAGCAGGATTTTCTCGGTTGGGCCGTTGTGGCGCACCGTTCTCAGTTCGGCGCCGACCAGCAGGCTGAGCGCGCCGAAGCCGAAATTCATGACAAGCACGCGCCAGGTGAGGTCCGGCTGGACGAACATGAACCAGACGAAGGCGGCGAGCCCGCCGCCGGTCACGATTGCGATACCGACATAAGGCACGCGTCGCCCGTAGCGCGCGACGATCGCGCTGGAGAGGCAGCAGGCCGCGATCGTGAAGCAGATGTTGGAAACGAGCTTGGTCAGCGCCACGCCGATCGGAAGCGTGAAATATTGCAGCAGGAAACCCGGCGCCGACAGGCAGTAGCTCGCGCCGAGCACAGCCAGATACGGTCGATGGCGCTGATAGGACCACAGCACGAGGAACGCAGCGCCGAGCGCCAGCGCTATCGTCGGATTGAGCAGCGCTATGAGCAGACCGGTGTCCAAAAGACTGCGACTTTTCCCAACTTACCCAACGGGAGATACTAGGACGCAAGCCCAAACAAGCGGTTAAGTCTCGATAGATACATCGCATGCCACGCGGAACCGGCCTGCCGGAGCGGCGTTGTCCGGCCAGACAGGAGACGCCAGACGGGAGACGATCGAGATGGCGGGCACGATCACTTTGACGAACCACGATGAAATCCGCTCCTGGGCGGCGGCGCGCGCCGGCTTCCCGGCCATCGTCGACGTCTCGCCCGAAGCCGGAACGCAGCCCATGCTGCGGCTGGTTTTCGGGCAGCAGGCTTATGAAGACACCGACCGCCCGGAGCGTCCGATCAACAGCGGCGGCTACGAACTCGTGGAGTGGGACGAGTGGTTCAGGATTTTCGACGAGCGGCAGCTGGCCTTGGTCGTCGCCGCCGACGAGCCCGGCCGGCGCGAGGAGTTTCACGAGATCATTCGCAGATAGATCGCTGAAAGCAAAAGGCCCGGACGTCGTGTCCGGGCCCTTGTTGAGAGACGCGGCCGGCTGTTACTTCCAGTCGCGGATGTCGACGAAGTGGCCGGCGATCGCCGCGGCCGCCGCCATGGCCGGCGACACCAGATGAGTGCGGCCCTTGAAGCCCTGCCGGCCCTCGAAATTACGGTTCGAGGTCGAGGCGCAGCGTTCATGCGGCTTCAGCCGGTCGTCGTTCATGGCCAGGCACATCGAGCAGCCCGGCTCGCGCCAGTCGAAGCCGGCGGCGACGAAGATCTTGTCGAGGCCCTCGGCCTCCGCCTGTTCCTTGACCAGGCCCGAACCCGGCACGATCATGGCATTGACGCGCGGATTGACCTTCTTGCCCTCGACCACTTTGGCTGCGGCGCGCAAGTCCTCGATGCGGCCATTGGTGCAGGAACCGATGAAGACGCGGTCGAGCTCGATGTCGGTGATCTTGGTTCCCGGCGTCAGCCCCATATAGTCGAGCGCGCGGATCTTCGAGCTGCGCTTGTTCTCGTCAGCGATCTCTTGCGGATCGGGCACGGTACCCTGCACCGAGACGACGTCCTCGGGCGAAGAACCCCAGGAGACGATCGGCGGCAGTTTCTGCGCGTCGAGCACCACGACCTTGTCGAAATGCGCGCCTTCGTCGGATTGTAGGGTCTTCCAATAGGCGAGCGCCGCATCCCAGGCGGCGCCCTTCGGGGCGCGCGGCTTGTCCTTGACATAGGCGAAGGTCGTCTCGTCCGGCGCGATCAGGCCGGCGCGGGCGCCGCCTTCGATCGACATGTTGCAGATCGTCATGCGGCCTTCCATCGACAGCGAGCGGATCGCCTCGCCGGCATATTCGATGACGTAACCGGTGCCGCCGGCGGTGCCGATCTCGCCGATGATGGCGAGGATGATGTCCTTGGCGGTGACGCCTTCCGGCAGCTGGCCGTCGACGCGCACCAGCATGTTCTTGGCCTTGCGCTGGATCAGCGTTTGGGTGGCGAGCACATGCTCAACCTCGGACGTGCCGATGCCATGCGCAAGCGCACCGAACGCCCCATGCGTGGAGGTATGGCTGTCGCCGCAGACGATGGTCATGCCGGGCAGCGTGAAGCCTTGCTCGGGCCCGATGATGTGGACGATGCCCTGGCGGACATCGTTCTCGGAATAATAGTCGATGCCGAAATCCTTGGCGTTCCTGGCCAACGCCTCGACCTGGATGCGGCTTTCCTCATTCTTGATGCCGAACTTGCGCTCGGGCGAGGTCGGCACGTTATGGTCGACCACGGCCAGCGTCTTTTCCGGATGCCGGACTTTTCTGCCGCTCATGCGCAGACCTTCGAAGGCCTGCGGGCTGGTGACCTCGTGCACAAGGTGGCGGTCGATATAGAGCAGGCAGGTGCCGTCGTCCTGACGGTCGACCGTGTGGTCGTCGAAGATCTTGTCGTAGAGGGTGCGCGGTGCGCTCATGTGCGTAAATCCGTCGATATGAGAATGGGAAAAGGACGCCGGCAATCCGGCGCGACGACTGCGATCGGTCGGTTCAGCGAAGTCGGCTGGTGAGCGCGCCGCAGACGCGCGCGGAGAAACGCGACGGCAGGCGCTTTCTGTCCTGCAGCACGAAACCCTTATAGGCCGGATCGCTGAAAAGCTTTTCCATGGCGCGGTAGATAGCAATGTTTTGCCTTTTCGGCAATTAGCGGCCGGAACCTGGTTCCTCGCCCCACGAAGTGGGGAGAGGTGGCTCGGCGAAGCCGAGAC
>NZ_JAIUHP010000016.1:0-177729 GCF_020165175.1 Mesorhizobium sp. CA16 | reverse complement strand
CTCCCCTACTCCCCTACTCCCCTCACAAATCATTGCTCTGCGGCAGGATCACCAGATCCCGAATGGTGATGTTTCTCGGTCGCGTCAGCATGAACAGGACGGCGTCGGCGACCTCGGTGGGCTGCATCAGGCCACCGGCCGCCAGCTCGTCTTCGAGCTTCTGCTTCGGCCAATCGCTGATCAGCGCGGTCACCACCGGCCCCGGCGCCACCGCGCCGACGCGCAGGCCGTGCTTGGCGACCTGCCGGCGCAGCGTATGGACGAAGGCCTGGATGGCGTGCTTGGAGGCCGTGTAGACCGGTTCCCAGACGACAGGGACGAGGCCCGCGATCGAGCTGGTGACGATGATGTCGCCGGTCTTGCGTTCGACCATATGCGGCAGCACCGCGTGCACCGAGCGGAACACCGAGTTGATGTTGAGGTTCAGCATGCGGTCCCAGGCATCCGGATCGCCGTTAAGGATCTCGCCGCCCACATAGGAGCCGGCATTGGCGTGGAAGATGTCGAGCTGGCCGGCCTTTTCGAGGATGCCGGGCATCATGGTCGCCAGGCTTGCCGGGCTGGTGAGGTCGACCACCAGCGGGATCGCGCCGTCGCCGAGCTCGGCGACCACCTCCTTCAGCCTGTCCTCCGCGCGGTCGACCAGCACGACGCGGGCGCCGGCGGCGAGCATCGCCCTGGCGCATTCGAGGCCGATGCCCGACGCCGCGCCGGTGACCGCGGCGACTTTTCCCGAAAGATTGTGAGCCATGTGTACCCTTCTCGTTTGAACTGTTCAGGCGCGGCCGTGCGATGCACGGGAGCGGCGCGCGAGGGAGTCGACGATCACGGCGATGGCCAGAACGGCACCGGTGATCATGTAACGAAGCGACGAGGACAGATCGAGCAGCGTCAGGCCGCTGGCGATCGACTGGATGACGATGATGCCGAGCAGCGCGGAATAGGCGCTGCCGCGGCCGCCGAACAGGCTGGTGCCGCCGATGACCGCGGCCGCGATCGCGTTCAGGTTGACGTCGCCGGTGCCGGCCTGCTGGCTGGCGGAAGCAAGCCTGGCGGCCGCAAGCACGCCGCCCAGCGCGGCAAAGAGCGAGCACAGCGCGAAGGCGCTGAGATAGATGGCGCGCACCTTTATGCCGGCACGGCGCGCCGCCTCGCGGTTGCCGCCGACGGCGGTCATCGAGCGTCCCCATTTGGTCCGGGTCAGCGCATAGTTCATCGCCACGACGAGGCCGACGAACAGGCCGAACATCCACGGAATGCCGCGCGACTGGTTGAGGTAGGCGACGATCAGCTCGAGGCCGACGGTTATGACGGCGACGCGCACGATGAGCCCGGTCGCGGACGGTGCCGACAGGTTGGCCGCCCGGCGGCGGGCGAAGGTGCGAAGCCCGGAGATCAGCAGCGCCAGGCCCGGGATCGCTGCCAGCGTGTACGATACCCATTTCGGCATCACCATCAGCTGGCCGAAATCCACCAAAGCGGAGCCGTATGGCAGGTTGATCGAGCCGGTGGAGCCGAGAATGTAGAGCTGCATGCCCAGCACCGCGAGCAAGCCGGCCAGCGTCGAAACGAAGCTCGGCATGCCCAGACGGTTGAACAAAAGGGCATAGAGCGAGCCGATCAGGGCGCCGAAGGCGAGCGCCGCCAGGATGGCGAGCGCGACCGGCCATCCCTGGTTGACCCAGAGCGTGCCGACTATCGCGGAGGCGAAGCCGCTGATCGAGCCGACGGAAAGGTCGATCTCGCCGACCATCAGCACGCAGACGATGCCGAGCGCGATGACGCCGACCGTCGAGCAGTCGAAGAGAAGATTGACCAGATTGCTGCTGGAGACGAAGACGGGGTTGAGGCTGGTGAAGACAGTCCAGATGACCACAAGGCCGACGATGACCGGCAGCGAACCGAGATCGCCGCTACGCACGCGGTCGAGGAAGGCGCGGAGCGCGCCGCCGAAGCCGGCTTCATGCTTCACCCGCGCGTCGGCGCGGTCGAGCGCCATCGGGCCGGAGGTGCTTTTCTCTGCCGTCATGGACCCTGCTCCCCCGCCGGTGCGCTGCCGCTGTGATCGCGCTCCATGCGCAGGCGCTCGACGCGGCGCGACACCGCGTTGTTGGACGCGCCGGTGATGGCGCTCACCAGATCCTGGTTCGAGGCGTCGGGCTCGAAGACCCCGTTGTTGCGCCCCAGCCGCAGCACCACGATGCGGTCGGCGACGGCGCGGACATCCTCCATGTTGTGGCTGATCATCACGACGCCGAGGCCGCGCGCGCGGACGCGGTCGATGAGGTTGAGCACTTCAGCCGTCTGGGCGACGCCAAGCGCCGCGGTCGGCTCGTCGAGCAGGATGAGTTTCGGCTCGAGCAGCAGCGAGCGCGCGATGGCGACCGTCTGGCGCTGGCCGCCGGACAGCGAGGCGACCGCCTCGCGCACGCTCGGGATGCGCGCCGACAATTCGTTGAGCAGCGTCCAGGCGCGCATCTCCATCGCCACCTCATCCAGCCGCAGCGGACTGAGCTCGTTGCCGAGGAAAATATTGGCGACCACATCGAGGTTTTCGCAGAGCGCCAGGTCCTGGAACACTGTGGCGATGCCGAGCGTCAGCGCCGCGCGCGGGTCGGGCAGCGTGACGGGCTTGCCGCGGAAATTGATCGTTCCCGCGCTCGGCTGATGCACGCCTGCGAGGATCTTGACCAGCGTCGACTTGCCGGCGCCGTTGTCGCCGACCAGCGCGACGACCTCGCCGGCATGGACATCGAAATCGATATCGGTCAGCGCCGAAACGGCGCCGAAATTCTTCGATATGCCGCGCAGGCTGAGCACCAGCTCGCCGACGGAAGCCGACTCTTCAAGACTCTCACTCATGCGCCGCCTTTCTTGACAGTCGTTCGTTGGACATCCGGCCGCCAAGGAGCGGCCGGATGCCCATATGGATCACTTCGTGATGCCGAGCTTCTTGCAGCCCTCGGCATAGCGATCGACGCAGAGTTCGGCCGCCGTGTTGATCTTCTTGTCAATGATCTCGGCCTTGAGGTTCTCCTGCGTCACCACCGCCGGCGTGAACAGCTGCGAGGGCGTGTCGTAGAGCGTCATCTCTGCCTTCGGCTTCTCGCCCGACAACAGCTTGACGGCGACGTTGGCCGCGGCCGCCGCAACGATCTCGCTCGGCTTGGAGATGGTGTTGTACTGGTCGCCGGCGATGATCAGCTGCAGCGCCGCGATGGTCGCGTCATTGCCGGTCACCGGCGGAACCGGATCGACGCCTGCTGCCTTGAAAGCGGCGATCGCGCCGCCGCCAGTGCCGTCATTGGCCGCGACGACGCCGAGGATTTTGGTGCCGAAGCGGGTGATCTGGCCGCTCGCCCATTGCTGTGCTTTCGGCGGCGCCCATTCCGGCGTGTCGAACTCGGCCAGGATCGGATAGCCGCTGTTGTCGAGGCCTTCGTGGATGCCCTTCTTGATCAGGCCGGCGGCAGCGTCGGTCGGCGAGCCGTTGATCTGCAGCAGGCCGCCGCCGGCCGGGTCGACCTTCAGAGCCTTGAGGTGCTCGACCAGCGAGTCGGCGATAGCCTTGCCGATGCCTTCATTGTTGAAGGAGACGTAGAAATCGGCGGGCGCCGTCGGGATGGGCCGGTCATAGGCGATCACCTTGACGCCCTGGCTCTGGGCGAGCTTCACCAGCGAGGCGGCGGCGGTCGAATCGACCGGGTCGAGGACGATCGCCTTGGCGCCCTGCGAGATCACCGAATTGAACTGCTGCTGCTGGCGCGCCGCATCGGCGTCGGCGTTTTGATAAATCACCTTGCAGCCAGGGCAGAGCTTCTTCATCTCGGCAACGAAGCCGGGATAGTCGTGCTGCTCGTAGCGGGTCGACGCCTGGTCGGGCATCAGGAAGGCAACCGTAGCATCGGTTACCGTGTCGGCGAAGGCCGCGGTGCTGCCGAGCAGCGAGACCGCGAAAACGGCCGCGATCGTCGATTTAAAGGCAAACGGCGATTTCCAAGCATGTCTGGTCATTCGAATGTCTCCGTTTCGAGAAATGGTTTCACGAGGACCTGCGCGGTGGACGACGCGCCAGGCCTTGACTGCATGTCGAACTGTTGGGAGGAGTATTGTCAGCGGCCGAGGATCGATCCGATCCCGGTAACTCTACAAGCATCCTCCTGAACGTGCTGGATTCGGAACAAACGATCTCCAGCACAGGGTGCTCCGCACCCCGCGTCCTTCCTTCCCTGAATCTCTTGTTGTTTGACCAATTACGGACGGAGGCTACGGCAAGTTCGCCGCGTTCAACCGCTTCGCAATTGCTCTAGGCTCCTCCCGCTTCCTCCCTGTTAGGCGGCTATCTCCGCGTTGATATTCTCAGCCAATAAGGCCCTGAAGCGCGAAGGCGACATGCCTTTCTGCGCCAGGAACTGACGGTTGAAATTCGAGATGTTGTTGTAGCCGGCGGCGTAGCAGATTTCGGTGATCGACATCTGGTCCTCGCTCATCAGCAGCTGACAGGCAAGGTTGATGCGCAGGCGGTTGACATACTGCACCAGTGCCATTCCGGTGTGGCGGCGGAAGCTGCGCGAGAAGGCGCTCGGGCTGCGCCCGGCGATCTCGGCAAGCGTCCCTTCGCTGAAAGGCTCGGTCAGGTGGCAGTTGATATAGGCGAGCGCCTGATTGATGCCGGCCGACATGAAGCCGGAGGGATCGGGCAGATAGCCGGCGCTAGCCAAAGTGCGGACGTCGCCGGCGCGGTTCAATATATCGAGCACGGCCATGAACAGCGACAGGCGGCGCACGCCCTGCGCCTCGGTCAGTTCCGCCAGCAGGGGCGCCACGAGCTCAGCCGTCGCCGGCGAGAACAGCGCCCCGCGGCGGCTGGTTTCGAGGATGCCGGCGCAGGCGCCAAGTTCGGGCAAGGCGGCGGAGGCGCCGGCGATGAATTCTTCCGAGAACTGGACCACACGGCCGCGCAGCGGCACGGTTTCGCCCGGCGGCACGTCGCTGACCCAGTTGTGCGGCAAATTGGGCCCGGTGAGCACCAGATTGCCCGGCTCGAACTCGCCGATGAAGTCGCCGACGAAATAGCGGCCGGTGGTGGCGACGACCAGATGCAGCTCGTATTCGGGATGGAAGTGCCAGCGCACGGTGCGGAAAGGATAGCCGTGGGCCCAGGCCTTGAACGACTCTCCCTGTCTGATCTGGACGACTTCCAGGTCCGGATTCATCTTCATTTCCTCCCCGCGCGGGTCCGGTCTTGGGACCGGTTGCTGCGCTTCGTCAGGCAGGCCTGTGTATTCCCACTGGCCGCCGTGATTGAAGCTTAGGCGGCAATTGAAACGCCTGCCACCACGGCTTGTCCACCCGACCGATACTTTTTTGACGTTTCGGAGCAGGTCGAAGCAGCCGATGTCTTGAAAGCACTTCGTTAACCATAGCGGTTCAGGATCGTTCTCTGGTCAGTGGGGACACCCTGATTGAAAAAGCCGGCGCGCCCTCTTCGCCGCCTGGCGCTTCTCGCGGCAGCGATTGCGCTGGGCACGGCGGCAAAGGCCTCGGATTTCTCCGAGCCGTGGAAGAATGCCGACCGGCCGCTGGTCATCGACGCCTATGAATACAATTCGATCGACTGGCAGCAGCTCGTCACCGACAAGCGTGTCGCCGGCTTCATCAACAAGGCGTCCGACGGGCTGCCGCCGCCCTATTTCTGCTTCGGCGCCGAAGCCGACATCAAACTCTGCAAGGCGCAGTGGAAGCGCTATGCGGTGACGCGCGAATTGTTCCAGACGCGCAAGGTGGTGGCGAAGGCGCTCGGCCTGAAATGGGGCGCCTATCACCTGGCGCGGCCCGGCAACCCGGTCGAGCAGGCCAATAATTTCATCGATTTCGCCGAGCCGGCGCCCGACGAGCTGATGGCCCTCGACATCGAAGGCATCGATGCAACGCAATGGATGTCGCTTGAGGACGCGGAAGAATTCGTGCGCCAGGTGCATCGCCGCCTCGGCCGCTTCCCGGTGCTCTATGTCAACGGCAAGACCGCCCAGTATATCGCCGACAACCGCTACCAATATCGGCTCCTGTCGCGGCTGCCGCTCTGGTATGCGCGCTACAAGCCGGACATCGACGTGCATTTCCCGATGGGCAACTGGCAGGGCTATGCGCTCTGGCAATTCGCCGCGCACACCAATTGCGGCCGCTTCCGTTGCCCCTACCGCGTGCCCGGCACGCCCAACGACATCGACGTCAGCGTCGCGCCCATGAGCGCCGACGAATTGCGCCGGCAATGGGCTTTTGGCGGCCTGCTCGACGTGCCGGCCGACTACCTCGCCTCGATCCCGGTGCCGATTTCGCGTGAGATGGCGCTGGCCGGCAAGGTGACGATCACCTATGCCGACGTGGCGGCGCCGCCGACCTTCGAGGAGATGGTGGCGGTGCTCGGTGCGCGCTGGGCGACATTCCGCGACGGATTCCGCATGCCGGTGGTAAAGACGGTGCCGCGGCGCGCCGGCTTCGGCATCGCGCAATATGTCGCCTGGAAACGCTCCGGACAGCGCACGCCCGAGCAGATCGACGCGGCCTTCGCCGCTGCCGCCGATCCGGTCAGCACCGCCTCGACGGCGCTCGACAGCGCCAGGCGCTGACTTCTTCCAAGAGCCGACCTCTTCCCGGAGCCGAGAGACATCAGCGATGGCTGCCCAGGCTGGCATACATGCCTGTGGTGCGAAACTGCGTCGGATTGATGCCGTAACACCGGCGAAAGACCTTGGAGAAGTAGTTCGCGTCCTCGAAGCCGCACAGCACCGCGACTTCCTTGACCGGCAGGAAATCCGCCTTGGTCAGGAGTTTCGCCGCGCGTTGCAGGCGCTGCTGCAGGACGAATTCGGCCGGCGGCAATCCTTCGCTCTCGGCGAAGCAGCGTGAGAAATGGGCGCGGCTGAGGCCGCTGATTTCAACCAGCTCCGCCACCGGCAGCGGCTTGTCGAGATTGGCGTTGATGTGGTCGATGACAGGCTGCATGGCGCTTTGCTTCTCGGCGAAGGCGTGCGAGCCGAAGACGTCGTCATAAAGCGCCATTGCCGCCTCATAGGCGATCGCCGAGGCCGCGCCTGGCGAAGCGGCGCCCTTGATCAGCCGCAGGCTGCAATCGGCAAGGTGATCGATGGTGGCCGGCTGTAGCCGCAACACCGGGCCCGAGACGCTGAGAATGGACTTGTGGATGCGCAGCGCCTCCTCGCCGTTCATCGAGATCCAGAAATATTCCCAGCGGTCGCCCTTGGCCAACCAGTAGCGATGATTGTGCGGCACCAGAACCAGCAGCGTGTCGTTCGCCTGCAGGCGGTAATTGCGGCTCTCGTAGCGCAATTGACCGGTGCCGCTGATCGTATGCTGGAGCACGGTGAACGGGGTCTGGCCGCGCTTCCTGCCGTCCCAGTCATATGCCTCGTCCTCGCGCAGTTCATAGCCCGTGCTGGTCGGCATGGCATGCAGGCGCTGGCGGCCACGCGGCAGCGAGATCGTCCGCATCAGCTTTCCGTTGGCGATCAGGTCCCGCAGCACAAAATTACCCTCGAAAGCATAATCCTTCTCTGGCCCCCTCGGCGAATAAGCGCATAATCCGGCCCTCAAGAACGCGAAAGACCCGCGGTCGAGGAGCGGGCGGGAGGAGAAAGAGCCGGATTTCCGGCTTTGAATGGCATGCGCGCTGTTGCGCGCGGCCATGTTCTCTCCTTTGCTCCTTGCCTAGCATTCGATTGGATCGAGGTGAAGGTGATGAGTTTCAAAATCGCTATTATCGGCGCCGGCAGCGTCGGCTTCACCAAGAAGCTGTTCACCGACATTTTATGCGTGCCGGAGTTCAAGGATATCGAATTCGCGCTGACCGATGTCAGCGAGCACAATCTGGCGATGATCAAGGCGATCCTCGACAGGATCGTCGAGGCGAACAAGTTGCCGACCAAGGTGACGGCGACCACCAACCGCCGCGAGGCGCTGGAGGGCGCGCGCTATATCATCAGCTGCGTGCGCGTCGGCGGGCTCGAAGCCTATGCCGACGACATCCGCATCCCGCTGAAATACGGCATCGACCAATGCGTCGGCGACACGATCTGCGCCGGCGGCATCCTCTACGGCCAGCGCAACATTCCGGTGATCCTCGACTTCTGCAAGGATATAAGGGAGGTCGCCGCCACCGGCACTAAGTTCCTCAACTACGCCAACCCGATGGCGATGAACACCTGGGCCGCGATCGAATACGGCAAGGTCGACACGGTCGGCCTCTGCCACGGCGTTCAGCATGGCGCCGAGCAGATTGCCCAGGTGCTCGGCGCGAAGTCGCCCAAGGAGCTCGACTATGTCTGCTCCGGCATCAACCACCAGACCTGGTTCATCGAGCTCAAGCTGAACGGCCGGCCGGTCGGCAAGGACGAATTGATCTCCGCCTTCGAGGCGCATCCGGTCTATTCGAAGCAGGAAAAGCTGCGCATCGACGTGCTGAAGCGTTTTGGGGTCTATTCGACCGAAAGCAACGGCCACCTGTCGGAATATCTGCCCTGGTATCGCAAGCGTCCCGACGAGATCGCACGCTGGATCGACATGTCGGACTGGATCCATGGCGAGACGGGCGGCTACCTGCGCTACTCGACCGAAACCCGCAACTGGTTCGAGACGGAATATCCGCAATTTCTCGAAGCGGCCTCGAAACCGATCGACCCGGCAAAACGCTCGAACGAACACGCCAGCCACATTCTCGAAGCGCTGGAGACGAACCGCGTCTATCGCGGCCACTTCAACGTCAAGAACAACGGCGTGATCACCAATCTGCCGCAGGACGCCATCATCGAATCGCCCGGCTTCGTCGACCGGTTCGGCATCAACATGGCCGCCGGCATCACGTTGCCGGAAGCCTGCGCGGCCACCTGCATGGCTTCGATCAACGTCCAGCGCATGTCGGTGCATGCCGCGATCGCCGGCGACATCGACCTGTTGAAGCTCGCCGTGCTGCACGATCCGCTGGTCGGAGCCGTGTCAACGCCGGAAGAGGTCTGGCAGATGGTGGACGAGATGGTCGTCGCGCAGGCTCAATGGCTGCCGCAATATGCGCATGCCGTTCCGGCGGCAAAGGAGCGGCTTTCGAAATCCAAGGTCAAGACGCGTGAATGGGCAGGCGCGGCGCGGCGCAGCGTGCGCTCGATCGAGGAATTGCGCGCCGAGAAGGCGGCACTCAAACAGGCCGGCTGAGATCCGGGCAGGCAGGCGGACATGCAGGAGGCGCGTCCGCCGGATCAGCCGTCCCGAACAAGAGGCGGGCAACAGCAGACATCCAACATCTGGGAGGAGACTATGAGCAACCTGCATAGAATTGGCATCGCCGCCGGGCTGATGCTGAGCGTTTCAGTCCATGCACTCAACGCTTTCGCGTCCGAACCGACCGTGCCGCCGCAGCCGGCGACATTCCCGGCCGAAGGTAAGATCCACTATGTGGCGCGCGACTCCATCCTGGAGTTCAAGGCGCTGCCCGAATATCACGAGCCGGACTGGGTAACGGAGAAATACGTCAAGACCGGCAAGTTGCCGCCGGTCAAGGACAGACTGCCCAAGGAGCCGCTGGTCTTCAAGACCGGCAACATGCCCGACGGCAGCGGCGTCTATGGCGACACGATGCGCCACGTCATCGGCGGCAGGCCGGAAGGCTGGAACTACGGCGCCGGCCAGACGCAAGGCTGGGGCGGCATCGATATCGGCTTGTCCGAATGCCTGACGCGCACGGCGCCGCTGTTCCAGGTCGAGGCCAAGGACACCGAGCCGCTTCCGAACCTCGCCAAGAGCTGGGACTGGTCGAGTGACGGCCACAAGCTCACCATGCATCTGATCGAAGGCGCCAAATGGTCGGACGGCGCGCCCTTCAACGCCGACGACGTCATGTTCTACTGGGATGACGAGGTCGTCGATCCCAACGTCTCGCCGCTGAACGGCGCCACGCCCGAAACCTTCGGCGTCGGCACGACGCTGAAGAAGGTCGACGACTACACCGTCGAGTGGACCTTCAAGGAGGCGTTCCCGCGGCAATATCTCTATGCGATGGCCTACGGCACCTTCTGTCCGGGCCCTTCGCATATCCTGAAGCCGCAGCATCCGAAATATTCGAAGAATACCTACGACCAGTTCAAGAACGCCTTCCCGCCGGATTATATGAACATGCCGGTGATGGGCGCCTGGGTGCCGGTCGAATACCGGCCGGACGATATCATCGTCTTGCGGCGCAACCCCTACTATTGGAAGGTCGACGAAAAGGGCAACCAGCTGCCCTATCTCAACGAGCTGCAATACAAGCTGTCGACCTGGGCCGACCGCGACGTCCAGGCGGTGGCGGGCTCCGGCGACTTCTCGAACCTTGAGCAGCCCGAGAATTTCGTCGCCTCGCTGAAGCGCGCGGCCGACCCGAACGCGCCGGCCCGGCTTGCCTTCGGCCCGCGCCTCATCGGCTACAATCTGCGCATGAATTTCTCCGCCAATGGCTGGGGCAACCCGGACGAACGCGGCCAGGCGCTGCGCGAATTGAACCGCAACGAGGACTTCCGCAAGGCGGTGACCATGGCGCTCGACCGCAAGGCGCTGGGCGACTCGCTGGTCAAGGGTCCGTTTACCGCCATCTATCCGGGCGGCTTCTCGTCGGGCACCAGCTTCTATGACCGCAAATCGACGGTCTACTATCCGTTCGATCTCAAAGGCGCCAAGGCCGAGCTTGCCAAGGCCGGGCTGAAGGACACCGACGGCGACGGCATCGTGAACTTCCCGGCCGGCACCGCCGGCGGCAAGAATGTCGAGATCGTGATGCTGGTCAACAACGACTACACCACCGACAAGAGCCTCGCCGAAGGCGTCGTCGCGCAGATGGAAAAGCTCGGGCTGAGGGTCGTCCTCAACGGGGTCAACGGAACGCAGCGCGACGCCATCCAATATTCCGGCCGCTTCGACTGGCTGATCCGGCGCAACGAGACCGAGCTGACTTCCGTGGTGCAAAACACCGAACAACTTGCTCCCGTCGGCCCGAAGACCAGCTGGAATCACCGCGCGCCGGAAAGCGGCGAAGTCGACCTGATGCCCTTCGAGAAGGACCTCGTGGACATCGTCAACAAGTTCGTGACGACGCAGGACAACGATCAACGTGCCGACCTGATGCGAAAGTTCCAGAAGATATCGACCGAGCATGTCTACAATGTCGGGCTGACCGAGTATCCGGGCGCGCTCATCATCAACAAGCGCTTCTCGAACATCCCGCAAGGCACGCCGATCTACATGTTCAACTGGGCCGAGGATTCGATCATCCGCGAACGTGTCTTCGTCGCTGCCGACAAGCAGGCGAAGCACGAATTGTATCCGGAGGAGCTGCCCGGCAAACCGGGTGACAAGGGTCCGATGTAAGGTTACCTCCCCTGACGAAAAGACGTCCCGCCCCCCCGCGGGGCGGCCCGCGCCGGGGCGCGGCCGGACAACGAAACCTCCGAACGCACCTCAGGGAGCGACCGGCCAGAAAGGAAGCTGACCGCCCATGCTGCGATTCCTGCTTATGCGCATAGCGTCGGCGCTTCCCGTCCTCGCCATCTTGAGCCTCGTCACCTTCGCCATCATCCAGGCGCCGCCCGGCGACTATGCGGATTACATCCGCTCGCAGCTGATCAACCAGGGTGGCGCTTCCTACGCCGAGGCTGAAGCGCAAGCCCAGGCCTACCGCGTCGAGCATGGCCTCGATAAGCCGCTGCCCATCCAGTACCTCAACTGGATCGGCGGCATCATCACCCGCGGCGATTTCGGCTACAGCCTCTACTACAACAAGCCCGTGGCCGATGTGGTGGGCGAGCGCCTGCCGCGCACCTTGCTTCTGGCGCTGGTCTGCCATCTGCTCGCCTCGGTGCTCGGCATCAGCTTCGGCATATGGGCGGCGACGCGGCAGTACAGCTGGATCGATTCGACACTTTCGGCGATCTCGTTCCTCGGCATGACGGTGCCGCGCTTCCTGATGGCGCTGATCATCGTCTATCTCTTGGTCTTCCAGTTCAACGTCTCCGAGATCGGCTCGTTCTTCTCGCCGCAATATGGCGGCGCGCCCTGGTCGTGGGCGAAGTTCGTCGACCTGGTCAAACACGTCTGGCCGGTTGTGGCGATCGCGACCTTCGGCGGCCTCGCCTACAATATGCGCGTCATGCGCGGCAATCTGCTCGACACGCTCAACGCGCAATATGTCGAGACGGCCAAGGCCAAGGGCCTGACCGGCGCCGCCGTCGTCATGCGGCACGCCGTGCCCAACGCGCTGCATCCGCTGGTGATGTATCAGGGCGTGGTGCTGCCCTATATGCTCACCGGCGAGATCGAGACGGCAATCATCTTCGCGCTGCCCACTGTCGGCCCGGCGATCGTCGGCTCGATGGCGGTTGGCGACGTCTATGTCACGGCGACCTTCATGATGGTGCTGTCGGCGACGCTGATCGTCGGCAACATCATCGCCGACATGCTGCTGGTCCTGCTCGACCCGCGCATCCGCCAGTTCGGGGAGCGCTAGATGCTGGCCCGCGATCCCTTACCCCCGCCCCCATCCCTTACGCCCTTGCCGGCCGAAAGCGTCCCGGTGGCCGAAGCCGCGCATGGCAATGAGAGCTACATCGCGCTTGTCTGGCGCCGGCTGAAGCGTTCGTGGACCGGCATGGCCGGGCTTTGCCTGGTCGCGCTCTTGCTTGTCATGGCGGTGTTCGCCGAATTCCTGGCGCCGATGGACCCCAAGGCGACCGACGTCGCCTTCGCGCCGCCGCAACTGCCCGCCTTCCACGACAAGGACGGCAATTTCGTCGCGCGGCCGCGGGTCTATGCGCTGGCCGATTCGGCCGATCTCGATCCGGTCACCTTCCAGCCGATCGTCGGCCCCGACTACGACCATCCAAGGCTGCTCGGCTTCTTCGTCGAAGGCGCGCCCTACAAGCTTCTCGGTCTCATTCCGGCGAACCGGCATTTCTTCGCCTCGATGGACGGCCAGCCGGTGCATTTCCTCGGCACCGACAAGTTCGGCCGCGATGTGCTGTCGCGCGCCATCCACGGCTCGCGCGTGTCGCTGATGATCGCGCTGACGGTGGTCTTCATCATCACGGTCATCGGCACCAGCGTCGGCATGATCTCCGGCTATTTCGGCGGCAAGTTCGATGTCTGGATGCAGCGCTTCGTCGAGCTTGTGCTCGCCTTCCCGCAATTGCCGCTTTATCTGGCGCTGACGACGCTGATCCCGGTCACCGCGCCGACCAATGTCTTTCTCGCCTTCGTCATCATCGTCATGTCGGCGCTGGGCTGGGCACAGATGTCGCGCGAGGTGCGCGGCAAGACGCTGGCGCTGGCGCGGATTGACTATGTGCGCGCCGCCATGGCGGTCGGTGCCACCGACCGGCGCATCATCATGCAGCACATCTTCCCCAATGTGATGAGCCATGTGATCGTCGCCGTGACGCTGGCGATCCCGACGGTGGTGCTGCTCGAATCCTTCCTCGGTTTCCTCGGCTTCGCGGTGAAGCCGCCGCTGATCTCTTGGGGCCTGATGCTGCAGGACACCGCGACCTATTCGGTCATCGGCACCTATCCGTGGATCCTGTCGCCGGTCGGCTTCGTGCTGATCACCGTCTTTGCCTTCAACGCGCTGGGCGACGGCCTGCGCGATGCCGTCGATCCTTATTGAGGTGGCCGGATGACGACGATCGCGATCGCAGACTCCCTCGCGCCGGCCGTCCGGTTCGACCATGGCGGACGCCACGACCAACCCGTCATCGACGCCCGCAACATCGAGGTCGCGTTCAAGGTCGAGCATGGCACCGTCGAGGCGGTCAAGGACGTCTCCTTCCAGATCTATCGCGGCGAGACGATCGCGATCGTCGGCGAGTCCGGCTCCGGCAAGTCGGTGACGGCGCGCACCGTCATGGGGTTGTTGTCCAGGCGGGCAACCGTCTCGCCGCGATCGAGCGTCGAATATCTCGGGCAGAACATCCTGAAATTCCCCGAGAGCGCCCGGCGCAAGCTGCGCGGCAACCGCATCTCGATGATCTTCCAGGAGCCGATGAGCTCGCTCAACCCGATCTACACGGTGGGCAGCCAGATCGTCGAGGCGATCCGGGTGCATCGCAAAGTCGGCCGCAGGCAAGCCTGGGCGCGCGCGCTCGAGCTTCTACGGCATGTCCAGATCCCTGAGCCGGAAGCAAGGCTCAAGCAGTATCCGCATCAGCTGTCGGGCGGTCAGCGGCAGCGGGTGATGATCGCCATGGCCTTGGCCAACGAGCCCGACGTCCTGATCGCCGACGAGCCGACCACGGCGCTCGACGTCACGGTGCAGGCGCAGATCCTGAACCTGATCCGCAACCTGCAGAAGGAACTGCGGATGGCGGTGATCCTGATCACCCACGATCTCACTGTGGTGCGCAAGTTCTCCGACTACGTCTATGTCATGCAGCATGGCGAAATGCGCGAGCACAACGTCACCGAGCGGCTGTTCGCCGATCCGCGGCACCCTTACACGCAGCGGCTGCTCGCCTCCGAGCCGCGCGGCCGTCCGCAGCCGCTGCCGGAGGGCAGCGGCACCATTCTCGAGGCGAACGGCGTGCGCGTCTGCTTCATGCTGCGCCACGGCTCGTTCCTCAAGCCGGACTGGCGCGAGCTGGTCGCGGTCGACGACCTCGACCTGAAGCTTTGCCGTCACGAGACGCTGGGACTGGTCGGCGAATCCGGCTCCGGCAAGACCAGCTTCGGCCAGGCACTGATCAGGCTGGCCGACGCCAAGCGCGGCGAGATCCGCTTCGACGGCCTGCCGATCGAGAAGCTGTCGCGCACCGAGATGCGGCCGCTGCGCTCGCGCATGCAGGTCGTTTTCCAGGATCCGTTCTCCTCGCTCAACCCGCGCATGACGATCGGCCAGATCATCGAGGAAGGCCTGGTCGTCAACAGGCTGGGCGCGACGCGGCGCGAGCGGAACGAGCGGGTGCGCGAGGCGCTGGTCAGCGCCGGCATGCCCGGCAACATCCTGTCGCGCTTCCCGCACGAGTTCTCCGGGGGCCAGCGACAGCGCATCGCGATCGCGCGCGCCATCGCGCTGGAGCCCGAATTCATCCTGCTCGACGAGCCGACCTCGGCGCTCGACCTTTCGGTGCAGGCGCAGATCATCGACCTGTTGCGCAAGCTGCAGGACGAGCGCGGCCTGAGCTATCTGTTCATCTCGCACGACCTCAAGGTGGTGCGGGCGCTCTGCCACCGCGTCATCGTCATGCAGCACGGCAAGATCGTCGAGCAGGGACCCGTCGACGAGGTCCTTTCCAATCCCAAGACCGCCTACACCGAACGGCTCGTCAGGGCCGCTTTCGACGTGGCTTAGAAGTGCCGGAGGTTTACAGTGGCAAGAAATCCCAGGATCACATTCATCGGCGCAGGCTCGACGGTGTTCATGAAGAACATCGTCGGCGACGTGCTGCAGCGGCCGGCGCTGTCGGGCGCGACCATCGCGCTGATGGACATCAACCCGCAGCGGCTGGAAGAAAGCGCCGTCGTCGTCAACAAACTGATTGCGACGCTCGGCGTCAAGGCGAAGGCCGAGACCTATTCCGACCAGCGCAAGGCGCTTTCCGGCGCCGACTTCGTCGTCGTCGCCTTCCAGATCGGCGGCTACGAGCCTTGCACCGTCACCGACTTCGAGGTGCCGAAGAAATACGGCCTGCGCCAGACCATCGCCGACACGCTCGGCGTCGGCGGCATCATGCGGGGCCTCAGGACCGTGCCGCATCTATGGAAGATCTGCGAGGACATGCTTGCGGTCTGCCCGGAAGCGATCATGCTGCAATATGTCAACCCGATGGCGATCAACACCTGGGCGATCGCCGAGAAATATCCCACGATCAAGCAGGTCGGGCTCTGCCACTCGGTGCAGGGCACGGCGATGGAACTGGCGCACGATCTCGACCTTCCCTATGAGGAGATCCGCTACCGCTCGGCCGGCATCAACCACATGGCCTTTTATCTCAAGTTCGAGCATCGCCAGCCGGACGGCACCTACCGCGACCTCTATCCCGACCTCGTGCGCGCCTATCGCGAGGGCCGTGCGCCAAAACCCGGCTGGAACCCGCGCTGCCCGAACAAGGTGCGCTACGAGATGCTGACCAGGCTCGGCTATTTCGTCACCGAAAGCTCGGAGCATTTCGCCGAATACACGCCCTATTTCATCAAGGACGGCCGACCAGACCTGATCGAGAAATACGGCATTCCGCTCGACGAATATCCGAAACGCTGCATCGAGCAGATCGAGCGCTGGACGGGCCAGGCGGAGGCCTACCGCTCGGCCGACCGGATCGAGGTCGAGCAGTCAAGGGAGTACGCTTCGTCGATCATGAATTCGGTGTGGACCGGCGAGCCGTCGGTGATCTACGGCAATGTGCGCAACAATGGCTGCATCACCTCGCTGCCTTTCGACTGCGCGGCGGAAGTGCCGTGCCTGGTCGATGCCTCCGGCATCCAGCCCACTTACATCGGCGAATTGCCGCCGCAGCTGACGGCGCTGATCCGCACCAATATCAATGTGCAGGAGCTGACGGTGCGGGCGCTGATGAGCGAGAACCGCGAGCACATCTACCACGCGGCGATGATGGACCCGCATACGGCGGCCGAGCTCGACCTCGATCAGATCTGGTCCTTGGTCGACGACCTGCTTGCCGCGCATGGCGACTGGCTGCCGGCTTGGGCGCGAGGCCGGCGCAAGAGCGCGGCCGCCTGAATTCCGGAATTACGCCCCGGCTTTCTCGCGCTCGACGGCGCGCCAGCCGATGTCGTGGCGGTAAAAGCCTTGCGGCCAGTCGATCTGGTCGATCGCCGCATACGCCTTTGCCTGCGCCTCGCCGACGGTCTTGCCGAGCGCGGTGACATTGAGCACACGCCCGCCATTGGCGACCAGCGCACCGCCATTGATGGCGGTGCCGGCATGGAAGACCTGGACGCCCTCGCCTTCCGCCTCGTCGAGACCGCGGATGACGGAGCCCTTTTCCGGCGCGCCGGGATAACCCCTGGCCGCCATCACCACGGTCAGCGCCGTCTCGTCGCTCCAGCGGACCGACATATGCGCGAGCTGGCCGTCGACGGCGGCGTTGAGCAGGACGAGCAAGTCGTCCTTCAGCCGCATCATCAGCACCTGGCATTCGGGATCGCCGAAGCGGGTGTTGTACTCGATCAGCTTGGGGCCCTGGTCGGTGATCATCAGGCCGGCGAAGAGGATGCCGGCGAAGGGCGCGCCGAGATTGGCCATGCCGCGCATGGTGGGCTCGACGATCTCGCGCATGGTGCGCTCGGTCATTTCCGGCGTCATCACCGGCGCCGGCGAATAGGCGCCCATGCCGCCGGTGTTCGGTCCGGTATCGCCGTCGCCGACTCGCTTGTGGTCCTGCGCGGTGCCGAAGGGCAGCGCGGTGGCGCCGTCGCACAGGCAGAAGAAGCTTGCCTCCTCGCCGGTCAGATATTCCTCGACCACGACCTCGGCGCCGGCCGCGCCGAAGGCGCCGTCGAAACAGGCTTCGAGCGCGGCGTTCGCCTCGTCCTGCGTCATGGCGATGGTGACGCCCTTGCCGGCGGCGAGCCCGTCGGCCTTGATGACGATCGGCGCCCCGGTCTTCTCGACATAGGCTTTCGCCGAGGCGAGGTCGCTGAAACGGCCATAGGCGGCGGTCGGAATGTTGAACCTGGCGCAAAGATCCTTGGTGAAGCCCTTCGATCCCTCGAGCCGCGCCGCCGCCTTGGAGGGGCCGAAGACGCGGATGCCCCAGGCGCGCAGATCGTCCGCGATGCCGGCGACCAGCGGACCTTCCGGACCGACCACGACCAGATCGATCTTCTTTTCCTGGCAGAAGGCGGCCACAGTAGAATGGTCGGCGACGTCGAGCTTCACCGGTTCGGCGATGCGGCCGATGCCCGGATTGCCGGGCGAGGCATAGAGCTTCGTCAGCAGCGGCGAGGCGGACATCTTCCAGGCCAGCGCATGTTCGCGGCCACCCGAACCGAGAAGAAGAACGTTCATGGCCACCTCTTGCTGATCGTCTCCCTGAACCCGCTATTGGTCCACGGGCGGCGGGTCAAGGCGTCTCGGCATTTTGGCGGCAATTGCGCACGGGAACATGGGCCTCATCAAGGCCGATGAGACAGGTGCCGCCGCCGGCCAGTCCCCGGTACAGGGATTTGGGAGGTTGCCGTTTATCGGCGAGCAAGATGTTGGCCGTTCATTTCCGTGAAATCGGCGCAAGCGTTGGTGATTGGCTGAAGTTTCATCAACGTCGTCATTCTAGGGCGGAGCAAGGAGCGAAGCGACGCGCGCAGACCCTAGAATCCTGTGTGTTGGTTCTGGTGTATGGTTGAAGTGGGAAGGAGACCGAATGAATCCTGGTCGTCCTTTCGGACAGGCCGTGGCATGGCTCGGTCCCTTCCCACCGGTGAACCATCAACCTGAACAGTTGCACGGGGCTGTTCCAAGCAGACCCCGCACCACAGGAAGAGGCGTGGACATGATAATGCAGAACTATGTCGGCTGCGACATCTCAAAACAGTGGCTCGACTTTTTTGATGAGACAAGCGGCCGTCTTCGGCGCATCGACAACCAGGCCGACGCGATCGCGGCCTATGTGGCGGGCCTTGATCCCAGCCGCGACTTCGTTGTCATGGAGGCGACAGGGGTCCATGACCGGCTGTTGCGCCATGCGCTGGCCAAGGCCGGCGTGCCGTTCTCGCGGCACAACCCGGCGCACACCCACCACTATGCCAAGTCGACGCGACGGCGCGCCAAGACCGATCCTCTCGATGCCAGGATGCTGAGCGACTACGGCCGCCGCTATCAGCCGGAGGCCGAGCCGGCGCCGCGCGAAGAAGTCGAGCAGCTTCAATCGCTTGCCCGCTACCGCGATCAACTGGTCGAGATGCGGGCAACGGCGAAGAAGCACCTCGCCGAGGCCTTCAATGAGATCGTCATTGCCGATCTGGAAGAAACGATCGCCTACCTCGACACGCGCATCAAGGCGCTCGAAAGTCAGATCGCCGACGTCATTCGTCAAAACCAGGACGCCGCTCGCGACCAGGCGCTGATGGTCTCTGTGCCCGGTGTCTCCAAGGTCGGCGCATTCTCGCTGCTGGCGCTCCTGCCCGAGCTCGGCAAGCGCTCACCCAAGGCAATCGCTGCACTGGTCGGCCTTGCCCCGTTCGACAACAAGAGCGGCAAGCTCAACCGCAGGAGCCAGATCCAGGGCGGGCGATCACGCGTGCGCCGCGCCCTCTACATGGCAGCCCTCACGGCCATTCGAACCTGTGAGCGCTTCAAGACCTTCTACACCGCACTTGCTGCCCGGTCGGGCTCCAAGAAGCTCGCTATCATCGCCGTCGCAAGGAAGCTCCTGGTCGTCCTCAACGCTATCATTCGCGACAAAACCGCATTCGCGTGAACACAGTTGCCATGCCGTGACATTGATCGAGGGCCGCGACGGAGCAGAATTCTGCACCCCTGCAACGCCTCAGCATCACGGCATGGATCCTCGGGTCTGCGCGCGTCGCTACGCTCCTTGCTCCGCCCGTGGATGACGAGGGCGGGCCGGTTCGGCCAACCCCAACATGCGATTGCCGGCGCAAATATAGCCGACCCATCAGAAATTGCCGTGTCCCCAACTTGGTCTGAAAAAATGCCTCAGCTCTGGAAAATGACGGGGAACCAGTCCTCGCGCAGTTTCTGGCCGGGCTTCATGTCGTGACCCGGATAGGGTGGCGAGGTGCGGCCGGGACGTTCGACATAATGTGCGTCGTCGCCGACCCAGCGCAGCGACAGCGCCCGGCGCCGCGCCGCCGTCAGGTTGCCGCGCGCACCGTGCGCGGTGCGGAAGTCGAACAGGATGGCGTCGCCCGGCTCCATCTCCCATTCGAGCACCTTCATCGACGGGTCGTTGTCGGGGTCGGGCACAGGCAGGTAGTCGCCCTCGCCGGCGTAGAAGTTGTCGTCGTTCAGCCATCGCACCGGCAGCACCATCTTTTCCCATTTGTGCGAGCCGGCGATCAGCCTTAGCGTCGCTTCCTTCACCGGATCGATCGGGATCCAGAAGCTGACCGTCTGGCTGCCGTCGACGAAGTAGTAGGGAATGTCCTGGTGCCACGGCGTCGGCTTCTGCGTGCCGGGCTCCTTGACCAGGACGTGGTCGTGGAAGAACTGGGCGCTGCGCGACTGCATGACCGCGGCCGCGAGCTCGGCGGCCGGTGTTTCCTTGACGATCCTGACGAATTCCGGGATGCGCTCCCAGTTGCAATAGTCGTCGAAGAAGCTGCCCTTGCCGCCGGCGATGTCGGAAGCGGCGGCGCTGCGGTTGCGCATATTACGCTCGATGCCGTCGGCGATCACGTCGACCCAATCCTTGAAGGCGCCGCGGATGCAGACCGCGCCATCGCGCTGATAATCGGCAATCGTCGAGGCATCGATCTTCGGGCTGGCCATGGCGAGCTCTCCTTGAGTTGGCAAGCGACTATCGCAAGCGCCCGACATCGGGTAAAATAATAACTTGCCATCTGGTTTATAGTTATAGCCTATGAGACTGACCCTCGCGCAACTGCGCTATGTCGTTGCCGTGGCCCGCTATGGCAGCGTGACCGCGGCAGCCCAGACGCTGAACGTGTCGCAGCCGTCCATCTCGGTTGCGATCGACAATGTCGAGGACGCGCTGGGCCAGAAACTGTTCGTGCGCCAGCGCGGCAGCGGCGTTTCGCTGACATCCTTCGGCCGCAGGGCCGTGGCCAAGGCAAGGCAGGTGCTGGGCGAGGCGGACGAGCTGGCGGCGCTCGGTTCGCGTGACGCCGATGTCGGCGGCGAGCTGGCGCTCGGCTGCTTCGAGGATCTGGCGCCCTATTTCGCGCCGGCGCTGATGCGCGCCTTCGCCGAGCGCTGCCCGGCTGTCACCGTCGTCATCGGCGATGAAACCTTCGACACGCTGGGACGGCGCCTGGCCGACAGCGCCGTCGATCTCGGCCTCACCTACGATCTCGGCCTTCCAGGCCATTTCAAGCGCATTCTGCTGCATCAATTGCAGCCGCACGCGCTTTTGCCCGCCGGCCACGAGCTGGCGGACAAGCACGCCGTCAGCCTGGCCGAGCTCGCGCAGCATCCGCTGATCACCACCGACCAGCCGCATAGCTGGCAGCATATGCTGGACCTTTTCCTCAGCCGCGGCCTCTCGCCGGTCGCCCGGGCGACGACCAGCTCGTCGAGCTGCAGCGCTCCATGGTGGCCAACGGCTTCGGCGTCGCGGTCAGCTATACGAGACCCTATGGCGACCGCAGCTATGACGGCCTGCCGCTGGTCTGCGAGCCGCTCTCCGATCCGCTGCCCATGCAGCGCATCATCCTGACCCACGACACGCGCCAGCGCCTGTCGAAGGCAGCGGTCGCCTTCATCGAGGTCGCCAAGGCCTGGTTTGCCGGTCACGATGTTTTCACCGCCTAGGTTTTCAGCGCTTGAGCGACAACGCGGCCGCTTGACGGCGCTGCTTGCTGCTGCCACTCCAGCGTGATGGAAACCGTCCAGTCGAAAGCGATCCAGGGCCGTGTCGCCGACGCGCCGAGCGGTCATTGGGTCTATCGCGTGCTGCCGCGCTGGCTCTGGCCCTATGCGCAGCTTGCGCGCTGGGACAGGCCGATCGGCTGGCAGCTGCTTTTATGGCCCTGCTGGTGGTCGGCAGCGCTTGCCGCGGGCGCCTATCCGCGCCCGACCGACCCGCTGCTGACGCTGCTGCCGACGCCTTGGTATCTATTGCTGTTCTTCATCGGCGCTGTCGCCATGCGCGGCGCCGGCTGCACCTATAACGATCTCGCCGACCAGGACATTGACAACCAGGTCGAGCGCACGCGCTCGCGGCCGCTGCCCGCCGGCAAGGTGACACGCCGCCAGGCCTGGGCTTTCGTCATCATCCAGGCGCTGGTGGGCTTGGCCGTGCTGTTGCAGTTCAACGGCTTCGCCATTCCGCTCGGCATCGCCTCGCTGGCGATCGTCGCGGTCTATCCTTTCATGAAGCGCATCACTAACTGGCCGCAATTGGTGCTGGGGCTGGCCTTCTCCTGGGGCGCGCTGATGGGCTGGGCGGTCGAATTCGGCGATCTCGATGATCCGGCGATCATGCTCTATATCGGCTCGATCCTGTGGGTGATCGGCTACGATACGATCTACGCGCATCAGGACAAGGAAGACGACGCCATCGTCGGTGTGCGCTCGACGGCGCGGCTGTTCGGCGACAACACCAAGACCTGGCTCACCGGACTCTATGGCGGCGCGCTGGTCTGCTTCGCCATCGCCTTTGCATCCGCCCAGGTGCCGATCGTGGCGCTGGCCGGGCTGATCGCCGCCGGCGCGCATATGGCGCGCCAGATCATCCGACTCGACATCAACAATCCGGACCAATGCCTGAAACTGTTCAAGTCGAACAACCAGGTGGGCTGGCTGATCTTCCTCGGCCTGATCGGCGGGTCCGTGTGGATTTGGCTGAAGCCGCTGGTGTAGCGGGCTCCCCCTTCCCCCCTTGTGGGGGAAGGTGTCGCCGAAGGCGACGGATGAGGGGTGCTCCAGAGGACACCAGCGTCTCACTCCGCTGGAACACCCCTCATCCGTCTCGGCGCTGTGCGCCGATCCACCTTCTCCCACAAGGGAGGAGGGAAAATCGCACTACTCCCTTGCGATAATCTCCTGGCCATCGATGACGAGCCTCAAGCCCAGATTGCCGGCCTTGCGGCGGGCGAGGAAGCGCGGGCGGCGCGTGGTGGAGACGCGGCCCTTGCGGCGCTCCTGCGGCGGCAGGGCCTTGATGGCGGCGCCGAGCGATTCTTCCAGGGTGCGGGCAATGCCGTCGGCCTCGATCAGCAGCATCGGCAGGCGATAGGCATCGGCCCAGGCGCGCCAGTCGGCGGCGACGTCGTCGAGGTCGTCGGCGACCAGGAGCGGCACAGACAGCATCGGATCATTGTGGAGGAGCTCGAGCGTCACGGTCACGTTGCCGTCGGGATCCTCCATGGCGCGCGCGGCGACGCCGCGGAACGCATTGGGGGGCAGCGCGATGATCGCCGGCACGCCGCTCATCTCCAGCACACGGCGGATGACGGCGCCGCGCTGGTCGATGGTGAAGGTCACATCGCCATAGTCGTCGCGGGTGGCATAGCTCACCATCTGCGGCAGGCGAAATGGGTCGAGACGCATGTTGCGCCCGGCCCAGACTGGCTTCAGTCCAGTGTTCATCGATGTCTTCCCTGTTAGTCCTGAGGGCCGTTTTTCCGGTTCTCTCAGGGCCGGTTTTTCCGGCCTCGTTATGGGAAGAAACATTAGCGCTCGCTTCTTACCGGCGCGCTTAAGAAAGTCGGTTAAATTTTGCTGATCTGAGCCAATGGTTATCGGAATGCGACCGACCGCCGGATGAGGTGAGGATCAGATAACCTTACCGGGATTCATGATGCCTGCCGGATCAAAGGCGGCCTTCACGCGGCGCATCAGGTCGATCGCCATCGGCGGCGCCGTGGCGATCAGCTCGTCGCGTTTCAATTGGCCGATGCCGTGCTCGGCCGAGATCGAGCCATGGAAGGAGCGCACGACATCGTGCACGGCCTGGTTCATAGGGTGGTAGAGTTCGAGGAACGCCTCGTCCTGCCAATCCACGGGACGCGAGATGTTGTAGTGCAGGTTGCCGTCGCCCATGTGGCCGAAGCAGACGACGCGCGCGCCGGGGCAGACCCCCTCCACCACGCCGGCCGCCTTTTCAATGAACTCCGGGATCGAGGCGATCGGCACCGAAATGTCGTGCTTGATCGAAGCGCCTTCGGGCTTCTGGCATTCGGGAAGCGTCTCGCGGAAATTCCAGAAGGCGTCGCCTTGGGCAAGGCTTGCCGATACTACCGCGTCGCCGACGACGCCCTGCTCGAGAGCCTCTGCCAGGATCTCTTCGATCAGCGCCCTGCCGTCCTCCTCGGAGCGGCCGGACGAGATCTGCATCAGCACATACCACGGCCAGTCGTCGGCCAGCGGCCGCGTGATGCCTTGCCCGTGCTTGAGCGTGAAATCGTATGGCCTTTTACCGATCAGCTCGAAAGCGGTGAGCGATGCGCCGGCGCGATCCATCGCCAGGGTGAACAGCGAAAGCGCATCTTTCGGCGACGATGGCAGGCCGGCAAAGGCCACCTCCCTGCCCTTCGGCTTCGGGAACAATTTCATCACCGCGGCGGTGATGACGCCGAGCGTCCCTTCGGCGCCGACGAAGAGATTCTTCAGATCGTAGCCGGTGTTGTCCTTCTTCAGCTTGCGCAGATCGTCGAACACCTCGCCGGTCGGCAGCACGACCTCGACGCCAAGGCAGAGCTCGCGCGCATTGCCGTAGGCAAGCACGCCGGTGCCGCCGGCATTGGAGGAGAGATTGCCGCCGATCTGGCAGGAGCCCTGGGCAGCGAGCGAGAGCGGAAACAGCCGGTCGGCGGCGTCGGCCGCTTCCTGCAGCGTCTGCAGGATGACGCCGGCCTCTGCGGTCACCGTGTTCGACAGGACATCGATCTCGCGGATGCGGTTCAGTCGCGACAGCGAGACCACGATGTCGCGGCCGGATCTGTCCGGCACCTGGGCGCCGACCAAGCCTGTATTGCCGCTTTGCGGCACGATCGGCGTTCCGGTCTCGGTCGCAAGGCGCATGATGCGGCTCACTTCCTCAACGCTGCCTGGTCTCAGCACCAGCGATGTGCGGCCGTGCCAAAGGCCGCGCCGCTCGGCGATGTAAGGCGCGATGTCGGCCTGCTCGCGCAACGCATATTTGTCGCCGACGATTGCCGCGAAGCGGTCGATGAGGGTGGGATCGAGGTCCAAGGGCTGATCGTTCATGAGACTGAACCTATGGCGCTCAGCCGGTCTTGTCACGCGGCGCGGCGGCGCGGGCAAGTCGGTCGTTGATCGCCTCGCCCAGCCCCTCGAACGGGATCGGCTCAACGGCGATGGTCGCGGCGCCGACGCGGTCGAGCGCCTGCATGAAGGCGAACAGATTGCTGGCCGCCTCGCGCAGGTCGCCCGCCTCGGAGAGGTTGCGCAGCGCGACGGCCTGTTCCCAGCCCTCAGCGCGGTTGCGGCCGAACGCAAGCAGCGCCTCACCCTCGGCGATGTCTTGGACATTGAGCCGCATCGCGGCGCCCGGCGCGTAATGCGAGGCAAGCATGCCCGGCGCCTCGATGCCGCTGGCGCCGCGCGACAGCTTCGCACCGGCCACCGCCTCGATCTCCTCGGCGCCGATGCCGCCGGGCCGCAGCAGCCGCAATTTGCCGTTCTCGACCTTGAGAATAGTCGATTCCAGGCCGACGGGCGTCGCGCCGCCATCAACGACCAGCCTGATCCTGTCGCCGAGATCGGCGGCGACCGCCTGCGCCGTCGTGCCGCTGATTTTCCCGGAGGAATTGGCGCTCGGGGCGGCGAGCGGCCTGCCGAGGCGCGAGATCAGTTCGCCACCGAACCCGCGCGGCATGCGCAGCGCGATCGTGTCCAGCCCCGCAGTGACAAGCGGGTGGATGCCGTTGCCGGCGCGCTGCGGCAGCACCAGCGTCAGCGGACCGGGCCAGAAGGCTTCGGCCAGTTTTGCCGACAGCGGGTCGAAGCCGGCGATACGGTCCGCCATCGCGCGATCAGCGACATGGGCGATCAGCGGGTTGAAGCGCGGCCGGCCCTTGGCCTCGAAGATGCGCGCCACGGCAACGCCGTTGGTGGCATCGCCGGCGAGGCCGTAAACCGTCTCGGTCGGGATGGCGACGACCTCGCCGCCTTCGAGCAGCGCCAATGCCTGCTCCAGAGCCTCGCCGATCGCCAGTATCTCAGCCAAATCCGCCACCAGTCCTGAACATGCCGGTCCCGTAATACGGCCGCTTGCATCGGGCAAGTGCGGGCATTGGCGATTTATCAATCCCTAAAATGTTAAGTTTCCATGCAAGCCGGCTTCAATCGGACGGCCCTAGGGTGCGGGTTCAATGCGGTTGCGGCTTGGGAGTTTGTAATGCGTTTGCTCGGAGCTTTCGGTATCAGCCTTCTGGCGATGAACGGCGCGGCACATGCCTCGTCAATCGTCGTGGTGGCACCCTCGACCTCGACGCCTTCGGTTATCAGGCTGAATGCGATCGACCCGACCAAGCTGTCCGCGGCCTCGGCGCCGTCGATGATAGCGCTTGGCGAGCCTGTGCCCGCCGTCACCGACGAAAAGGTCGCGGCAATTCCCGAGAAGTCCGGGCACCAGCAAGCCCCGATGATCATTCGCGGCGGCATCGTCGGCGGCGCTTTCGCAACACCCGCGGCGGCCAAGCCCACAGCACCGGCAAACACAACCGCCGCCGCGCCGGCAAACGGCACCACGCCGGCAACGCCCGCGAACGGCACAGCGTCCGCTTCGAACGGCAACAGCGGAACCGGCGGACAGCCGGCCGCGACGGCCACTGCGTCGGGCGGCGGCGCGCAGCCGCAAGGCGCCCCGTCGGTGCCGCGCGTCGGCAAGGCGATGTAGATCACACTGGATCCGGCCCTGGCATGCTAGGCGCTTAACCTGTCCGATTCCCGTGATCGGATCGGGCACGATTGCGCCGGCATTTCAAAAGGGGGTTTCATGACTGTTTCGAAAGCAATGAGCGTTGCCGCACTGTTGGCGGCGACGACACTGGGCACGGGTACGGCACGGGCCGACGACATGCTCGGCTCTTACACGGCGCGGATTTCCGACCGCGATCACCGCGCCAGCGACGGCTACCCGCTCGGCAGCGCGGCGCAGATGGTGCGACAGGACCGCGCCAACTGGCATAAATTCCACCGGCGCGACAGCGACGACCAGGGTGATGTCTGGTTCCGCAGCGACGGCTCGCGCGCCGACCTGCAGCGCATGCTGGAACGCGGCGGCGCCATGAGCAGCTCGACCCGGCGCGCCATCGTCAATGGCGAGCCGTTGATCGAGGTCGATGTCTATTCGGACGGTGTGCGGGTCAGCATAGTGGAGGATTGACGGCTCAATCTTCCTGGAAGACCGACAAGAGCCGCACCGACGAAAAAGGGCGACGCGCGACGCGCCGCCCCTGATGGTTCAGACGAGAGGAGACGGCTCAGGCCGCTTCTTCCTTGTCATCATCGTCGGACTCATCCTCATCGGCTTCGTCCTCATCATCGTCGCCATCTTCATCCTCGTCGTCGGACTCATCGTCGCCCGAGGCTTTGGCTTCTTCGTCGCCGTCTTCGTCGCCTTCATCTTCATCGTCCGGCTCGTCGTCGGCCGAGGCAGTGGTTTCCTCGTCGTCGTCTTCGGACGGATCGGCGGATTCGACCGCCGCGGCGGCAGCGTGGTCGAGAAGGTTTTCGGAAGCGGATTCGATCGCCGCGGCGGCGGCCAGGGTCTCTTCATTCAGGTCGATATCGTCAACGGAATTCATGGCATGCCTCCGTGTTTTGGGAATGTCTTACGGCGCGCCCCACGAAACGATTTCGGGCAACGCGCCTTAGGTCTTTGGTTGATGCATGTCGTTGCCCCAGGACCGATCAGCGCTTCTGGACGACATGCACCTTTGTCCCATGCGGAGGTCATCGTCATATGACTGTAAGCCGGCTCCGGCGCATTAAATTTCGGGCGCCGAATTGTTCAAGCCCGCCCGCACCCTAGCGGATGCGGACAGGCTCGATGTGCGGTTTTCCGAGCCGTCAGCCGACGATTTTTGAAAAATCGGCGACCTGGTCGGTGGCGGCGCGGATGCGGGCGAGCAGCGCCAGACGGTTGGCGCGCACGGCCTGGTCCTCATCATTCACGAGAACACGCTCAAAGAATGAATCAACCGGTTCGCGCAACACGCTAAGCGCCAGCATGGCGGCAGAAAAATCTTCGTTTTGAATTGCTTGGCCGGCTTCCTTCTCGGCCTGATTCACCGCGGCAAAGAGCTTCTTTTCCGCCTCCTCGCGGAACAGCGCCGGCTCAACGGTCGCGGCGATGAGCGTTTTCTTCTTCTCCTCGGCGGCCAGGATGTTGGCGGCGCGCTTGGTTCCGGCGAGCAGGTTCTTGCCCTCCTCGGTGTCGAGCAAGGAACCGAGCGCCTCGACGCGGCGGACGATCTGCAGAAGGTCGTCGTTCAGCGATTGGCCCATCTCCCCCCTTGTGGGGGAGATGCCCGGCAGGGCAGAGGGGGGCGCGACAGAATGAGAGGCCGGCGGGACAGCGCCCCCCTCTGTCGGCTGCGCCGACATCTCCCCCACGAGGGGGGAGATTGGGCGCGAGCCCGCTGACAGCACGGCATCGATCAAGTCATGCCGTGCACCGCTTTCACGCAGATAGACTTTCAGACGGTCGTGGAAGAAGGCGAGGAGGTCGGACGACTGGTCCGCGCCGCCTTTGAAGTTTGCAAAGGCCTTGGCGAAAACAGACGTCAGCGCCAGACGAATCCGGTTCTCGACGAGTATCCTGACCACGCCAAGAGCCGCACGTCGCAGCGCGAACGGATCCTTGCTGCCCGTGGGCTTTTCATCGATCGCCCAGAAGCCGGTGAGCATGTCGAGCTTGTCGGCGAGCGCGACGGCAACCGAGACCGGATCGGTCGGCACGCGGTCGGATGGGCCTTGCGGTTTGTAGTGCTCCTCGGCGGCCGCGGCGACCGACGGATGCTCGCCCTGCAGCAGCGCATATTTGCTGCCCATGGCGCCTTGCAGCTCGGGGAACTCGCCGACCACTTCGGTCTGCAGATCGGCCTTAGCGAGCACCGACGCGCGGGCGACCAGCGCGGCATCGGCGCCGACGACCGAGGCAAGCTCCTGTGCCAGCCGCTTGATGCGCTCCACGCGCTCCCCTTGCGTGCCCAGCTTCGCGTGGAAGGTGACGTTGAGATGGTCAAGACGCGCCATGCGCTGGTCGAGCGGCTTCTTCAAATCCAGGTCGAACTTCGCCGCCGATTCGTTCAGCTGGTCGAGGTCGGGCAAATCGCCTTGATCGGTCCGCCAGAAATAGAGCGCATCGGACAGGCGGGCGCGCACCACCTTGCCGTTGCCGTAGGCGATCTCCTTGCCGCCGTCGCTCGCCTCGATGTTGGCGACCAGCACGAAGCGGTTCGAAAGCGGCGATTGGCCAATCTCCCCCCTAGAGGGGGAGATGCCCGGCAGGGCAGAGAGGGGGGCCTCGCGCTGAGTCCCCTCTATCGGCTTCGCTGACATCTCCCCCTGCGAGGGGGAGATCGGGCGCGACGTCACGAAACACTTCTGGTTGGCGCGGATGGTGAGGCGGATGACCTCGCCCGGAATGGTGAGGAAATCCTGCTCGAACTCGCCCATCAGCACGACCGGCCATTCGACCAGGCCGGACACTTCCTCCAGCAGGCCCTCGTCCTCAACCAGGTCGAGGCCGTTGGCAAAGGCGATGTTGCGGGCATCGGCCAGGATGATCTCCTTGCGCCGGTCGGCATCGAGCACGACCTTGGCCGCCTCGAGCTTCGCCACATAGTCGTCGAAGCGGCGCACGGTGATCGGACCCGGCGCATGGAAGCGATGGCCGTAGGTGACGTTGCCGGCGTGGATGCCGTCGATCTCGAAATCGACGATCACCGGCTCCTCGGTCTCCGGCCCGAAGGTGCAGACGATCGACTGCAGCGGCCGAACCCAGCGCAGCGAGCCGGGTTTCGCCGAGGCCGGCCCCCAGCGCATCGATTTCGGCCAGGGAAAGCTTTTGATGATGCCCGGCACCAGCTCGGCGATGATCTCTTCGGCCGCCCGGCCCGGCTTCGCGATGTGGGCGACGTAGAAGTCGCCCTTCTTGGGGTCGGAATGGACATGCGCCTCGGCGATCGACGAAAGGCCGGCCTTGCGAAGGAAGCCCTGCACCGCCTGCTCGGGCGCCGTGGTCGAAGGACCCTTGATCTCCTCGCGGATGTCCTTCGAGCGCGCGGTCAGGCCACGGATGTCGAGCGCCAGGCGCCGCGGCGTCCAATATTCGCGCGCCGCCTCATAGGTGAGACCCGCCTCGACCAGACCGTCGGTCAGCATCTTCCTAAGGTCGCCGGCAGCCTTGCGCTGCATGCGGGCGGGAATCTCTTCCGAGCGGAGTTCCAAGAGCAGGTCGGGCATAGTTAAGCTCCCCACCCTCCCCTTGATGGGGAGGGTCGGCGCGAAGCGCCGAAACGAATGGGCGGGAGATAGCAACTCGGCCGCCCGCTGTCACCCCGCCAGCAGATCGCCTCTTCGACCGATTTCGCGGAATTTTTCGACCCGCTGTCGGGTTGGCGCGGGGCTGCCCGTCCTTGGAGCAGAACTTCCCATGAACCGAACGCTGCGCTGAAGCGACAAACGCTCAGGCAGAGACCTATTGGCTGAACGGCGATGAAGACGGTATCGAGAACCCTGCAGATCCTGGCGCTCAGCGCCTGCTTCGCCGCCCAGGCACACGGCACGATCACGATGCCGGGGATCAGGCAGGCCATGCGCACGATCGACGGCGCATCGGCGCAGATCGTATTGCCGGCCGGCGCTGCCATCGAGACCGTGAAATCCGTGTCGGCTTAAGCCGCCGCCAGCCCGCCCGCCCGCGTCTTGAGGAACGCTTCGCCGCAGGCCTTGGCCAGATTGCGTACGCGCAGGATGTAGCTTTGCCGCTCGGTGACCGAGATGACGCCGCGCGCGTCGAGCAGATTGAAGACATGGCTTGCCTTGATGCACTGGTCGTAGGCCGGGAAGACCATGCGGTGCATCGCCAGATTGTCGCTTGGCTTGGGCGTGCCGGCATCGAGCAGCGCGTTGCACTCGGCCTCGGCGTCCTCGAAATGCCTCAGCAGCATTGCGGTGTTGGCGAATTCGAAATTGTGGCGCGAATATTCCTGCTCGGCCTGCAGGAAGACGTCGCCGTAAGTGACCTTCTCGGCGCCCTCGCGGCCGTTGAAGTTCAGATCGTAGACATTGTCGACGCCCTGCACATACATCGCGAGCCGCTCCAGGCCGTAGGTCAGCTCGCCGGCCACCGGCGCGCATTCGATGCCGCAGACCTGCTGGAAATACGTGAACTGCGAAACTTCCATGCCGTCGCACCAGCACTCCCAGCCGAGCCCCCAGGCGCCCAGCGTCGGGCTTTCCCAGTCGTCCTCGACGAAGCGTATGTCGTGCAGCAGCGGATCGACGCCGATTGCTTCCAGCGAGCCGAGATAGAGTTCCTGCAGGTTCGGTGGATTGGGCTTCAGGATCACCTGGTACTGGTAATAATGCTGCAGGCGGTTCGGGTTCTCGCCGTAGCGGCCATCCTTCGGCCGACGCGAGGGCTGGACGTAAGCGGCATTCCAGCGCAGCGGGCCCAGCGCGCGCAAGGTGGTGGCCGGATGGAAGGTGCCGGCGCCGACCTCCATGTCGTAGGGCTGCAGGATGACGCAACCATAGTCCGCCCAGTAATTGTGCAAGGTCAGGATCAGCCCCTGGAAGGAGCGGCTGGGATGCATATGGGCGGGAATTTCGATGGTCACGGCGGCCTCGGAAAGCGCGGGATGACGCTTCCCTAGTTGCCGGGCCGCCGAGCGTCAAGGCGGTGGCTCGCGCCCGGCAAGGCGGAAAGCTTTGCGGCGGCTGGACCATTGCCGTCGAGCGGAGGCCGCCGTTTGCTCCGTTCCAGCTCAACGACAGAGGTTTCGCTATGTCCGGTCAACTCACCATACGACCCGTCACACGGCAGGACTACGAGCAGTGGCTGCCGCTCTGGGACGGCTACAACGCATTTTACGGGCGCTCCGGGCCGACGGCGCTTTCCGGCGAGATCACGCAGATGACATGGTCGCGTTTCTTCGATGCCTATGAGCCGGTGCATGCGCTGGTGGCCGAGCAGGAGGGCAAGCTTCTCGGCCTCGTCCACTATCTCTATCATCGCTCGACCACATCGATCGCGCCGAGCTGCTATCTGCAGGACCTCTTCACCACCCAGGCCGCGCGCGGCCAGGGCGTCGGCCGGGCGCTGATCGAAGGCGTCTATGAACGCGCCAGGCAAGCCGGCGCGAACCGCGTCTACTGGCTGACGCATGAGACGAACCACACCGCAATGCAGCTCTACGACAGGATCGGCGAGAAGTCGGGGTTCGTCGTCTATAGAAAAGTGTTCTAGTTTCCTCGACACGGGGATCTGAAAGGCCGCTGTTTGTCGGCGCGCAAGCGCGCAAGATTGTGACCGTTCATCCCGTGAAATCAGCGAAAAAGCTGGCGATTGACTGAAGCCGCCCGAACCTCGTCATTCTAGGGCGGAGCAGCCGCGAAGCGGCGTCGCGGAGACCCTGGAATCCATTCCGTGACCCTGATCAAGAGTGCAGCGGAGCAGAATTCTCCCCCCGCAACAGCGCTCATACGTCACGGAATGGATCCTCGGGTCTGCGCGCGTCGCTTCGCTCCTTGCTCCGCCCGTGGATGACGACAGAGTGGCCGTTTCGGCCAATCTCCACCTGCCAAGGCCCGACCTCGGCAGACGCCGAGCCGAAACGAAAACGGGGCTCGATGAGCCCCGCATTCTTCAATGTTGACGAAAAGCGCTCAGCCTTTCGGCGCGGGCGTCGGCTCCGGCTTCACCTTGGGGGTTTCCTGCGCGGTGTTGGATTCGATCGGCGGCAGGCCCTTGAGCAGCTTCTGCTGCAAAGTGGCGAGCACATCCGGATCGGGCTTCAGGTCGCGTGCCTGCGTCCACTGGTAGGTGGCCTCGAGCTTGCGGCCGACGCGCCAGTAGGCATCGCCGAGATGATCGTTGAGGACCGGATCCTCCGGCTTAAGCGAGACGGCGCGCTCCATCTCGCGCACGGCGTCGTCGAAGCGGCCCATGCGGAAATAGGCCCAGCCCAGCGAATCGACGATGTAGCCGTCGTTCGGCCGCAGATCCACGGCCTTCTGGATCATCGCCAGGCCTTCCTTGAGGTTCATGTTCATGTCGACCCAGGAATAGCCGAGATAGTTCATGACCTGCGGCTGGTCGGGCTGCAGCTCCAGCGCCTTGCGGAAATTGGGTTCCGCCTTCGGCCATTCCTTCAGCCGCTCATAGGCGATGCCGCGCTGGTAGAAGATGTTCCAGTTGGCGGCGGTTGGCGTCTTCAGCTGGTCGACAGCCTTGTCGTAGAGACTGGCGGCCGAGCGGAAATCTTCCTTCGAGCCATAGACGCCGCCAAGCGCCAGATAGGCGCGCATGTCGTCCGGGTGCCTTTCGAGATAGGCCTTGAGATGCGAAATCGCCTCATCATGCTTGTCGAGATCGGCAAGATTGAGGCCGATCTGCAGGTCGGAGAGCTCCTTCAGCGGCGAGGAGGCCGGAATGCGGCGGTAGAGCGAGACGGCGCCTTCGCCGTCCTTCAACTGCTCGGCCACGGCGGCAAGCTGCACAAGGGCTGCGTCGCTGTCCGGCTTCAGCGCCAGGGCATATTGCAGATAGAGCCGCACGAAAGGCTCGCCGCCGCCGCGGTTAAGCGCGGTGGCAAGGTCAAGCAGGATTTCGGATGCGCCGTCGGCCGGACCGGTGACGAGCGGCTCGATCGTGTCGCCCTTGGTGATGCGGTCCCGCAGCGTGGTGATTTCGAGCTTGCCCGGCGCGAAGGCCTCGGCCTGGTTCAACACCGCCAGCGCCTTCGACTTGTCACCCTTGCGGACCAAGAACGAGGCATAGGCCTGGGCGTTGCGCATCCAGGTTTCGGGCGCGGAGCCGCCGGCCGCGGTATCGGCCATGGTGGCGGCGTAAAGTTCCTCGGCCTTGTCGTTCAGGCCGGCGGCGTCGGCGATCAGCGCGCGGTGGAATGATTTGAACAGGCCGAACCAGTCCGGGCCCTTGAGCTTGTCGATGGAGTCCATGGCCTCGGACGCGTTGCCGGCACCTTCCTTGGCCCAGCCGTCCATGACGCCCGAGAGCAGCCGGTCGAGATCGGATTCCAGCGAGAGCTTCAGCCAGTACTGCGCCTTGGCGTAGTCCTTCTTGTGGAAGGAATCGATGGCCAGAGCCAGGCGCGAGAAGCGCTCGACGTCCGGCACTTCCTTCAGCTTGTCGGCATAGACCAGCGATTCCTCGAAGCGGCCTTGCGCGACCAGAGCCAGCATCAGGCTCTGCTGCAATTCCTTGTCGTTCGGCGCAAAGGCCAGCGCCTGCTTGTAATAGGCGATCGCATCGTCGAGATCGTTGTCGCTTTCGGCGATATGAGCCGCGAGATAGGCGCCCGAGAAAGACGTGATCTGGAGCGGTCGGGCCTCTTCCTTGGCCTGGACCGGCAGCACCCAAAGCGCCACACCGGTCAAAAATGCCAGCCTCGTCAGCCAGCGCGCACGTCCTTGCCGCATCGTATCCCTTTCAGCCAGATGCGATCCCGCCCTTGGCGGACCGCCCACAGACTCGCTCTTTTCCGGTCAAAGCATGGCCTTTTTGGGGTCAGGCTTCAATTGCCGGGCGAATCACAATGCAATCATCCGGCTTAAAAAACGATGCCGCGCCAGCGAAAATCCCGCGCGCAGGCCCGGGACGCCCATATGCGGCATCGGATTGCCTACAGATAGGTATCGCTGAATCCGCTGGCGGCAACCGTATCGCACAGGCCGGACCATTCGCAGCCGGAGCACGCCTGGCGCGTCAGGCCGGCGGAAAAAGCCTTGCGCATCCCCGCCAGTTTGTGGGCGTCCAGCACCAACCGGTCTCCGGCCTGGATCGGCCGCCCGAGGAGAGCGCCAACATCGCGCGCCGCCATCCGGTCCCGCTCGGCGGCGCTCTCGCGCAGGCAATGCGGCTCCGGCTCACCGAGCAGCGGGGCGCAGACGTCGTCCGGACCGGCAACGATCACCACCGCCTCGCGCTCACCCAACCGCTTCACCACCTTGTCGTAATTGGCGGTGAAGGCCGGCGAGTAGCCCTTGCCGACATAGGTCAGCAGGCAGAGCAGATGATGGGCGCGCAGCTTGACGGTCATCGCGTTCCGGACGAGCGGTCGCCTTGCTCCGCACGATAGGTGGAAAAGAGCTTCAGCGTCGCCGCCCCCAGCGCCGACTTGAGCAGGCCGCCGACGATGAAAGGCACGAAGCCGAAGGTGATGGCCTTTTCAGCGCCGATCATGACGGCAAGCCAGGCGGTGCCCAGAACCAGGCAAAGCAGGTTGCCGATGAGCATGGCAGCGAAGGCAAGCATGACGCGGTTCCCGTTCCAGCCGCGTTCGGCCAGCCAGCCGACGACAGCGCCGACGACCGGAAAGGCGAAAAGATAGCCGCCGGTCGGGCCAACGAAATGCTGTATGCCAGCGGCGCCGCCTGCAAGAACCGGGAAACCGGCGGCGCCCTCGACGAGCCAGGCGGCGATGGTCAGCGCACCGAAGCGCCAGCCATAAAGCGCGCCGACCAGGGTGACGGCGAAGGTCTGCATGGTGACCGGAACCGGCACCATCGGCACCTCGATATAGGACGACAGCGCCAGGAACAGCGAACCAAGGATCACCGCGCCGATCTGCCAGGCGAGCGAACGGCTGTGCAGCCGCAATGGGCTGAAGGAGGGGTTTTGGGTCGAAATGGCTGCGTTGGTCACGGTGTCTTCCTTGGCTCGTGTGAATTATAGATAATGTTTCGACTTCATCTATTATCGAATCCATATTCTGAAACGAATGGCAAGCGCCTGCCCTCGAATTCGTCATTCCAGGGCGGAGCAAGGAGCGAAGCGACGTCGCTCCGCTCCTTGCTCCGCCCTAGAATGACGAGGCTGAGAAGCCTCGGCCAATCGCCAATCGCCAAACCTACCCCACGATGGCGAAGGCGTCGCGGGTCTTGCCGGAAGCGGTCTTGACCGGCTTCTGGCCGATCCATTGCACGTGCCGCCCGAGTGTCGCGGCGGCCGATTCGGTGTTGCCTTGTCTCAGGGCGCTCAGAATCGCGCGGTGATCCTGGTCGGTGCGGATTTCCCATTCCGAGCGCCACGCCGCGAACAGGAAGCGCGCGCTCGCGGCATGCAGGTCGTCGATGGTGGAGAGCAGGCGCGGCATGTTGCAGGGCGCCAGGATCAGCCGATGGAAGGTGCGATTGGCCTCTTCCCAGGAGCGCACGTCGCGGGATTTGTCGCCGGCCTTGGTCGCCTCCTCGGCCTGGTCGAGGATCGACGCCGTCAGATGCGGCACGGCATGGCGCAGCGCCAGCACTTCGAGCGCCGCCCGCATCTCGGCCACCTCCCTGACCTCGCCGAGATCGAAAGAGGCGACACGCACGCCGCGGCGCGGCTCGCCGATCGCCAGCCCTTGAGCCTCCAGGCGTCGGAAAGCCTCGCGCACGGGCACATGGCTGGTGTTGAATTCCTCGGCGACATGGTCCTGGCGCAGCCGCGAGCCGGGTTCGATGGCGCCCGAAATGATGCGGTCCGCCAATTCCTTGCTGATGCGGACGGCGATCGTGTCTTCTTTGCTGGCCATATTTTATAGATAATTTGCCGGGCCGCCGTTTGTCGAGACGGCCGGCGCGGGATTCACAGGCGCCCTTCCCGGCGGACGCAAATGAGCCGGTCCTGCAGGCTCAGTTGACGCGGCTGATGCAGAAATCGATGACGTCGATCAAAGCCGACTTCTGCGGCGTCGCCTCCAGCGGCGCCAGCGCGTCGCGGGCGATCTCGCCGAAATGGCGGGCGCGGCCGATCGTATCGGCGATCGCGCCGTGGCGGGCCATCAGGCCGATGGCCTTTTCAAGCCCGGCATCGTCGGCGACGTTGTCCTCGATGGCGCGCTTCCAGAAGGTGCGCTCGGCCTTGGTGCCGCGCCGGTAGGCGAGGATCACCGGCAGCGTCACCTTGCCCTCGCGGAAATCGTCGCCGACATTCTTGCCGAGATCCTTGCTCGAGCCGCCATAGTCCAGCGCGTCGTCGATAAGCTGGAAGGCAAGGCCGAGATTCATGCCGTAGGAGCGAAGCGCGGCGCGATCGGTGCGCGAGGCCTGGCCGATGACCGGCCCGACTTCGGCGGCGGCCGAGAACAGCGCCGCCGTCTTGGCCTTGATGACGGCGAAATGCTCGTCCTCGGTGGTCTCGAGGTTCTTGGCGGCGGCAAGCTGCATGACCTCGCCCTCGGCGATGATGGAGGCCGCGGCCGACAGGATGTCCAAGGCTTCCAGCGAGCCAACCTCGACCATCATGCGGAAAGCCTGGCCGAGCAGGAAATCGCCGACGAGCACGCTCGCCTGGTTGCCCCAGATCATGCGCGCCGTCTTCTTGCCGCGGCGCAGCGCGCTCTCGTCGACCACGTCGTCATGCAGAAGCGTCGCCGTGTGCATGAATTCGACGGCGGTCGCGAGCTTGACATGGCCTTCGCCGGAATAGCCGAACATCTGCGCGGCGGCGAGCGTGAGCATGGGCCTGAGCCGCTTGCCGCCGGAGGAGATCAGATGATTGGCGATCTCCGGGATCATCTCGACGTCGGAGCCGGCCTTGGACAGGATCAGCTCGTTGACCCGCCCCATATCGGCGGCTGTCAGATCGATCAAATCCTTGATGGAAGCGGGTTCCCGCTTGCCTTCGATGTTGAGAACGACACCCACCACGACAACTCCCGTCAATCTGACGCACCCTTGGTCCCTCGCCGACTCTAGGGCGGCGCAACCGGGCACGGCAAGAGGCGAATTAGCGCGGCTCCGCCGACAGAGTGTCCACGCGCACGTTTACACGAACGCCACAACCTGCGATTTTCGTTTCATGATCGAGCTTGTCCGCACCAACGACGCCGTCGTCATCTCATTTGTCGAATCGCTGATGCGCGATGCCGGCATCGCCTGTTTCGTCGCCGACCAGAATATGAGCGTGCTCGACGGTTCGCTCGGCATCCTGCCGCGGCGCGTGATGGTCGATGCCGAAAAGGTCGATGCCGCACGGCGCATCCTCAAGGATGCCGGCATCGAGAACGAGATCCGCAAAAAATAATGGGAGCCAGCACCGCCCCCGTCCCGGATACGCCGGCGCACACGATCGATGCCTTCCATCGCGGGCGCTTCTGGCTGGTGCAGCCGAGCCGCGGCGGTCATCGCGCCGGCATGGACGCCATGATGCTGGCGGCCGCCGTGCCATCCGGCTTTTCCGGCCGGCTCGCCGATTTCGGCGCGGGCGCCGGCGCCGCCGCCCTTGCCGTGCTGTCGCGCTGTCCGGCGGCGCAGGCCGTGCTCGTCGAGCGCTCCGCCGAAATGGCCGGGTTCGCCACTGCCACGCTTTCGCATCCCGGCAATGGCCATCTCGGCGACCGCGCCTCGGTGCTGACCGCCGACGTAACGCTGACCGGTCGCGCGCGGACCGAGGCCGGGCTTGCCGACAACTCCTTCGACTTCGTCATCATGAACCCGCCGTTCAACGCGGCCGAGGATCGCTCGACGCCCGACGCGTTGCGCAGAGAGGCGCATGTGGCGGAGGACGGCCTGTTCGAGCGCTGGATCAGGAGCGCCGCCGCCGTCGCCAGGCCGCGCGGCGGGCTGGCCGTCATCGCGCGGCCCGAGCAGTTGGTTGCCATCGTGGACGCGATCGAGGCACGCTTCGGCGATGCCGAGTTGCTGTGCGTGCATCCGCGGCCGGATGCGGCGGCGATCCGCATCGTCGTCAGGGCGGTGCTCGGCGCGCGCGGAAAATTGTCGATCCGCCCGCCGCTCATCTTGCACGGGCCGTCCGGCAACGGGCCGGCGGAGCGGACGGAAATGATCAATAACGGCCTGGCATCGCTGTTCGGCGATTGATCCTTGAAGCGCGTCGCGTTGAAATGGATTCTAGCGACGCGCTTCAAGTTTTTGTTTTATGCATGTCTTTTTCGCAAAACCGCTGCACACTTTTGCGCGACATGCACTGGCCGGCGATGCGGCATTGCCGTTGGCCGGCGAGTTTCTTACATGCCCAAGCAGGATGACGCTGCGCCCGTGAAACAGACCAACCGACCTGATCTCATCTTGCTCCTTTGCCTTTTGTCCGGAGACAATCGTTCGTGAAACGCCTTTTCAACCGCCTGCTGCCGAAATCCTGGCGCTCGACAGTCGTCACCATTCCGGTCATCCGGCTGCAAGGCCCCATCATGGCCGGCGGAGGCCAGTTCCGGCCGAGCCTGTCGCTCGCCTCGACGGCCGGCCTGATCGAAAAGGCGTTCGGCTTCGACGCGCCGGCGGTCGCCATCTCGATCAATTCGCCGGGCGGCTCAGCGGTGCAGTCGCGGCTGATCTTCAAGCGCATCCGCGACCTGGCGGCGGAAAAGAACAAGAAGGTGCTGGTCTTCGTCGAGGACGTGGCGGCCTCGGGCGGCTACATGATCGCGGTTGCCGGCGACGAGATCTTCGCCGACCCGTCCTCGATCGTCGGCTCGATCGGCGTGGTCTCGGCCTCGTTCGGCTTCCCGGAGCTGATGAAGAAGATCGGCGTCGAGCGGCGCGTCCACACCGCCGGCCAGAACAAGGCCGTGCTCGATCCGTTCAAGCCCGAGAAGGAGGAGGACGTCGAACGGCTGAAGGCGCTGCAGCTCGAAGTGCACGAAACGTTCATCGACCTCGTCAAGGAACGGCGCGGCAGCAAGCTCAAGGACGACCCGGACCTGTTCACCGGCCTGTTCTGGACCGCCAAGCGCGGTCTCGAGCTCGGCCTTGTCGATGCGCTGGGCGATATGCGCAGCGTGCTCAAGACCCGTTTCGGCGAGAAGACGCAGCTCAAGCTGATCACCGCGCCGCGCGGTCTGTTCGGCCGTTTCGGCCTGTTCGGCTCGCGCGTTTCGGCGCCGGATATCGCGGCGGCCGCCGCCAGCGGCGTCCTCGATGCGGCGGAAGAGCGCGCGCTGTGGGCGCGCTTCGGGCTTTGAAAAAGCCATGAATGCGGCTAGCATGGCCGCTTGACCGACCCATTCGGCCGGCCTTGCCGCGAGGACGCGGGAGGAGTTTTAGAGATGCCGCAGATCATTTTCTTCGCCGTTGTCGGCGCCGCCGCTTACTTTGGCTACCGCGCTTTCGTGCGCGAGGCCGAACGCGTGACGGCCAAGATCCGGCGTACCGAAAGACAGGCGGCGAACGGCACGACGGGCACGCTGGTCAAGGACCCCAAGACCGGCGAATATCGTCTCGCCAAGGACTGATCCCATCTCGCCAGCAGCCGACATCCTGCAGCCCGGCACAGAGGTCCGGACATGGCTTGCGCCTGCCAAGATCAACCTGGCGCTGCATGTCATCGGACAGCGCGCCGACGGCTACCATCTCATCGACAGCCTTGCCGTCTTCACCCGCTTCGGCGACCGGCTCGAGATCGAGTCGGCGGAAGAGGATGACTTCTCCGTATCCGGCCGTTATGCCGCCGGGCTGCCGCTCGACATAGGCAATCTGGTGGTGAAGGCGCGCGATGCCTTGCGCCGGGAAGCCGGCATGCAACAGGGGTCGCCCGTTGCCATCCGGCTGGAGAAGAACCTGCCCATCGCCTCCGGAGTCGGCGGCGGCTCGAGCGACGCGGCGGCCGCGCTTAATGGCCTGGTGCGGCTCTGGAAGCTCGATGTCGATGACAATTCGCTGGCCCGGATCGGGCTTTCGCTCGGTGCCGACCTGCCGATGTGCCTCAAATCAAAGCCGCTGATCGCACGCGGTATCGGCGATGAAGTCTCGCCGCTATCCGCCTTTCCTGCGCTTGGGCTGGTGCTGGTCAATCCGGGCATCGCGGTCTCGACGCCGGACGTGTTCAAGGCGCTCTCCAGCCGCGATAACGAGGCGCTGCCGCCGCTGCCGAAGCGCTTCGACTTCCACACGATCCGCAACTGGCTGGAGACGACGCGCAACGATCTCGAACCTGCCGCGCGTTCGATCGAGCCGGCGATCGGCGAGGCGCTCAACGCGCTGAAAAAAGCCGACGCCGCCTTCGCGCGCATGTCCGGCTCGGGCGCCACATGCTTCGGCCTGTTCGAGACCGGCAATGTTGCAAAGCGCGCGGCGATCGAGATCCGCGCCCGCCACCCCGACTGGTTCGTTGCCGCGACGCGCAGCATGGAGGTGAGCGATGGCGAAGCTTGACGAAAGCCGGCCCTTCATTCCGGTGCGCATCGCCGTGCTTACCGTCTCCGACACGCGCGGCCTCGCCGACGACAAATCCGGACAGACGCTGGCCGACCGCATCGCGGAAGCCGGCCACAGCCTTGCCGCGCGCGATATCGTGACCGACGACCGCGACAAGATCCGCGACAAGGTGCTTGGCTGGTCGAAGGACGAAAACATCGATGTCGTGATCACCACCGGCGGCACCGGCTTCACCGGCCGCGACGTGACGCCGGAGGCGCTGGAGCCGATCTTCGAAAAGCGCATGGACGGCTTTTCGGAAGTCTTCCACCGCATCTCCTACGACAAGATCGGCACCTCGACGATCCAGAGCCGGGCGACCGGCGGCGTCGTCAACGCCACCTTCGTCTTCGTGCTGCCGGGCTCGCCCGGCGCCTGCAAGGACGCCTGGGACGGCATCATCAAGGCGCAGCTCGACTACCGGCACATGCCCTGCAACTTCGTCGAGATCATGCCGCGGCTGGACGAGCATCTCAGGCGCGGCGGCAAGCCCACCTCGTAAAGCTCAGTTAAGGCGCCCGGCCGGCACCGCGGGGCATCATTTCGGCGGCGCGATCCAGATTTCGGCGTTCAGCCTTCTGGTCGCCAGGCCGCGCGCCAGGGCTTCGGCGCTGCGCGCGCTCTTTGCCAGAGCCGAGGCCTGACGCTTGCTGATGACAAGCCCCTCGGCCAGCGCACGATTGCTCGAGAACACCCTGGCCAGGAAAGGCGCACGGTTGGCGCGGGCGCGTGAAAAGCGCGCCGGCATGGTCTGTTTCGCGGTGTGCGCCACGACTTCGTCGATCCAGCCCTCGGCGAGCCGCGCCCCTGGCTCGAGCAGGAGCAGCCAGTCGCCCTTGGCCTGGCCGATACCGGCGCCGATCCCGCCGGTCGCATAGTGGCAGCCGGCATGCTCGGCCACCCGGTGCGTCTGATCGGTCGAGCCTTGATCGCAGACGATCACGTCGCGCACGACGCCTTCGACCGCGCCGCCGACCAGCGAGGCGAGCGTACGGGCAAGCCCCTCTTCGTCGTTGCGGGTTTCGATAAGGACGCTGAGCATTTTAGCCGAATAGCGGAAAGTGCGGCGATGCGCCAGTTGTGCGCTTCAAGCGAAAAAGTTCTTGCTTTGTTCTCTTCGGCGAAATAGGAATAGTTTCATGAACAGAGCGATTCGACAGCCTGCCGACAGTCCCTGGGAGAGGGCGAAAATGGAACAGATCGTGCGCGCCGACATTGCCGCTTTCGGGGCAGGCCGAGCCGAGATGGCGAACGCGATGATCGAGCAGAGCGGCTTGCGCGTGCGGCCCGATCGCAATCGCGGCCGCTCGGCCGGGATCAATCCGTCCGGCCGGTTCGAGCCGATCAGCCGGCATGTGTTCGACGACGGCTGGAACTCGCTGGAGGAACTGCCGCCGTTCAAGACGGAAGTGCAGGTCGAAAAGCCGCGCACCATCATCACGCGCAACGAGTCGCCTGACATCTCCTTCGACCGTTCGATCAACCCCTATCGCGGCTGCGAGCATGGCTGCGTCTACTGCTTCGCCAGGCCGACGCATGCCTTCATGGGCCTGTCGCCGGGGCTCGATTTCGAATCGAAGCTGTTCGCCAAGCCGGATGCCGCGCGCATGCTGGACAGGGAATTGTCAAAACCGGGCTACCAGCCGCGCACGATCGCCATCGGCACCAACACCGATCCCTACCAGCCGATCGAGAAGCAATACCGCATCATGCGCGAGATCCTGGAAGTGCTGGAAGCGCGCGGCCATCCGGTCGGCATCGTCACCAAGTCGGCGCTGGTGACACGCGACATCGACATCCTGTCGCGCATGGCCGAGCGCGGCCTTGCCAAGGTGGCGCTGTCGGTGACGACGCTCGACCGCGTGCTGGCGAGAACGATGGAGCCACGCGCCTCGACCCCGACGAAGCGGCTGGAGGCGATCAGGCAGCTTTCGGACGCCGGCATCCCGGCATCGGTCATGGTGGCACCGATCATTCCTGGGCTTACCGATCCGGAGATGGAGCGCATCCTCGATTCGGCTAGAGCCGCCGGCGCGCGGGAGGCCGGCTATGTCATCCTGCGCCTGCCGCTCGAAGTGGCGCCGATCTTCAAGGACTGGCTGTTGCGCCATTATCCCGACCGCTACCGGCATGTGATGTCGCTTATCCGCTCGATGCGCGACGGCAAGGATTACGATTCCGAATGGGGCAAGCGCATGAAGGGCGCCGGTCCCTATGCCTGGCAGATCGGCCGGCGCTTCGAGATCGCCGCCAAGCGGCTCGGCCTCAATGTCGAGCGGCGGCAGCTTCGCACCGACCAATTCGTCGCAGGCACCAGTGCCGGCGAGCAGCTGATGCTGCTTTGACGCCAGCACCGGCCATGACGGCCGGCGCTAAGCACTTCCAGGCAAAGCGATTTTCGGTCTGGAATTGTCGCCCTCAAGAATCCCGTCCGGCCCCTGTCCCCCGGCTGTGAGACGGTGCCTTCCCGGTCCGACGCCCCATCCGACCCGGAAGGACTTGCGGAGAATCGGAGCCGATGCGAACCTCGCCGCACCATGGCTCGCGCGCGTTCCGATTCTCCGCTTCTCTTTGAAATGGTCGAGAAGCCCGACTTCTCGATCGAGACGAAAGCGATAGCCGACGGGCTGTGGCCGGTCGCCGGCATGGACGAGGCCGGCCGCGGTCCGCTCGCCGGTCCGGTGGTGGCCGCCGCGGTGGTGCTCAACCCCGCCAACATTCCCGAAGGCCTCGACGATTCCAAGCGCCTCACCCATTTGCAGCGCGAGGCGCTGTTTCTCAAGATTCTCGGCTCGGCGCTCAGCATCTCGATGGCTTCGATCAGCGCCGAAGGCATCGACAACAGCAACATTTTGAAAGCCAGCCTCGAAGCGATGCGCCGCGCCGCCGCCGGCCTGTCCTTGCGGCCGAAGCTCGCCCTGGCCGACGGCCGCGACATACCGCCAGGTCTCGCCTGCGAAGGCCGCGCGCTCATCAAGGGCGACCAGCGCTCGCAATCGATCGCCGCCGCCTCGATCGTCGCCAAGGTGATGCGCGACCGCATGATGTGCGGCTGCGGCGGACATCACGAGCACTACGGCTTCGAAGTGCATATGGGTTACGCGACGGTCCGCCACCGCACCGCGATCGAGGCGCATGGGCCGGTGGCACGGCTTCACCGAGCCTCGTTCGCGCCGTTCCGGTTGGGTGGGGTTGAGATGGCGGAAGAGGAAGAGAGCCTCGCCGGGCTGGAGTAGTTAGCTGATCGCTCCCCTCGTGGGGGAGATGTCCGGCAGGACAAAGGGGGGCGCTGTCCCGCCAGCCTGTCAGCCAGTCGCACGAACTTCTCGCACAGTTGCACTCGACCCAGCGCACAGAATGAGACGCCGCGATCCTTCGCGCCCCTCTCTGCCCTGCCGGGCATCTCCCCCACAAGGGGGGAGATCAGCAGTTCAGGCGCCGCGCTCCCTTTTCAAACAACAAAAAAGCCGCCGGGTTGCCCAGGCAGCTTTTGAGTTCGAAGTTTCGAAGTCGGCTCAGTTCAGCTTGGCCTTCACATCATTGAGCGCCGACTTGAACAGATCCGCGCCTGCCTTGACGTCGACCTTGGCGGCGAGCAGCGTGCGGGCGGCTTCGACGGCGATGTCGACGGCGGTGGCGCGCACTTCGCTCACCGCCTCGCGCTCGGCCTGGCTGATCTTCTGCTCGGCAAGCGCGGTGCGCCGGGCGACATAGTCCTCGGTCTTCTTGGCCGCCTCGGAGGCAAGCAAGTCAGCCTCGCGTTTGGCGGCAGCGACGATGTCGGCGGCCTCCTTCTCGGCTTCCTTGCGCTTCTGCTGATACTGGCGCAGCAGCTGCTGGGCCTCCTCGCGCAGGCGCCGTGCCTCCTCGAGCTCGCTGCTGATCTTGGCCGCGCGGGCGTCGAGCGACTTGGCAAGCATGCCCGGCACCCTCAGATAGATGACGGCACCGAGGAAGATGATCAGGGCGATGGTGGCCCAGAGCGTGGCGAGTGATGTGGCGTCCATGATCCCGCTCCTCACCGGCTCGCGGATTTGACCGCGGCCGCGATTTCGGCCTTGTCGGCCTTGCCGCCGACAAGCGCCTCGACGATGGCCGAGGTCGTGTCCTCGGCGATAGTGCCGACTTCCTTCATCGCCTTGGCCTTGATCGAGGCGATGCTCGCCTCGGCCTCGCCAAGTTTCTTCTCAAGCTCGGCCTCGAGCTTCTTGCGCGTGCCCTCGGCTTGCGCCTTGGCGGCGTCGTTCGCCTGCTGGCCGATCTTGTTGGCGTTGACCTTGGCTTCCGCCAGTTCCTGCTCATAGGCAGCAACCGCGGCGTCCGCCTCGCCCTTCAGCCTTGCGGCATGGTCGAGGTCCTGGGTGATGCGGTCGTTGCGGACATCGATGATGCCGCCAAGACGCGGCATCACAACCCGCTTCAGGAACAGATAGAAGAGCCCGAAGGTGATGACCAGCCACAGGATCTGCGACGGGAAGGTCTTGGCGTCGAACGGCGGGAACGCTTCATGCTCCGCGGCAGGCACGGCAGTGCCGGCATGCGTATCGCCCTCGGCCGCGGCCGGCGCTGCTTCTTGCGCATAGGCAGATGTCACGAACATCTCATTCCCCTGTCCCTAGAACGGACCGCACCATGCGGCCCCTTTCGTCAGCGCCGGCTCTTACTTGAAGACCAGGAGCAGAGCGATCAGGAGCGAGAAGATGCCCAGAGCTTCGGTCACCGCGAAGCCGAAGATCAGGCGGCCGAACTGGCCGTCGGCAGCCGACGGGTTGCGGAGCGCACCCGAGAGGTAGCTGCCGAAGATGTTGCCGAGGCCGATGCCCGCGCCGCCCATGCCGATGCAGGCGATACCAGCGCCGATAGCAGCTGCTGCAGTTGCGTCCATTTCAAAACTCCTGTGGTTTCTCTGTTCGTTGAAGTTGGTACGTTGGGTAAGCTGGCGCCGGGGCGCCGGTGAAAATCAGTGGCTCGGGTGCAGGGCGTCGTTCAGATACATGCAGGTCAGCACCGCGAACACATAGGCCTGCAGGAAGGCGACCAGCAGCTCGAGCGCCGAGAGCGCGACCGCCATGGCAAGCGGCAGCACCGAGCCGGCGATACCGACGGCGCCAAACGCGCTCAGGCTGACGACGAAGCCCGAGAACACTTTCAGCGTGATGTGGCCGGCCAGCATGTTGGCGAAAAGACGAACCGAGAGGCTGACAGGCCTCGAGACGAAGGAGATGATTTCGATCGCCACCACCAGCGGCAGAAGATAGCCCGGCACGCCATGCGGCACGAACAGCTTGAGGAAGCCGAAGCCGTGCTTGGCGAAGCCGTAGACGAGGACCGTGCCGATGACCAGGATCGCCAGCGTGAAGGTGACGATGATGTGGCTGGTGACGGTGAAGAAATAAGGGAACAGGCCGATCAGGTTGGCGACCAGCACGAACATGAACAGCGAGAACACCAGCGGGAAGAACTGCATGCCCTGCTTGCCCGCGGCATCGCGCAGCATGTTGCCGACGAATTCGTAGGCCATTTCGGACACCGACTGCAGGCGACCGGGAATCAAGGCCCGGCTGGCGGTGCTCATATAGAGAAAGGCGGACGCCAGGACGATCGTCACGACCATGAACAAAGAGGAGTTGGTGAAAGATACGTCGTAGCCGCCGATATGCAGCGGGATGATCGGATGGATCTGGAACTGGTGGATCGGATCGACCTTGTCAGCAGCCACTTTAAATCCCCGTCAAAGCCACAAACGGCTTTTTAATTCACTTTAGCGCCCTGCGGCGCCTCACTTCATTCTCTCGGCTCGCGCGGCTTGCCGCCCTGGCCGAATTCCGATGCCAGTCCCGCCGAGCGCAGGACATTGAGTATGCCTGCGCCAAAGCCCAGCAACAGGCCGACGATCAGACCCCAGGGCGCTATTCCCGCCAGACGGTCGATGATCCAGCCCAAGCCGACACCGACCACCACTCCGGCGATGAACTCGCTGGACAGCTTCAGCGCCTGACCGTAACCGGTCGCAGCTTTCGCTTCGTCTTTCCCCTCGGACCGGTCCGTGCGTCTCGTCGCAAGCGATGCTTCGAGGTCGCGCCGGCGGCGCTCAAGTTCGTCGTCGCGGATGGTGGCTTCTGGCTGCCTGCCGCGGCCGGTTTCTCCGGTTCCGTCTGGCCCGGTTTTGTCGGCCATCGCACCCCCCCTGCCCGGGCAGACGATTGCCGTCCGTCCGCTTCTAAAGTCGCCGGCAACATAGTTAGAGGGTCCGCCCCCGTCAAGCCACGGGCCGAACTTCCGAGCGATGTATTTTTAGTAGTTAAATCAATGGTTTATCGAGGTGCGACATCGTGCCCTTCACGCCTGCGTGAGGTAACGGCGCGAATCCGCGCGACAAGGCGCGTCCGCCGAGGCATTGCCGGGCGTCGGAGGAAGGATAGCCGGGGCGGTGTTTGGGCGGCTCAGCTTGAGCCGCCTAAGCGCGTCGCGATCCTTCAGATTCGCTCCACGCGCTTCAGTTTTTGATTTCGCGCGTGTCTTCCCGAAACCGCTTACCACTTTCGGGAGACATGCTTTAGCGGCTCAGCTCCAGCCGCCGCCATAGGTGCGGTAGAAGATATGCAGGCCGATCCTGGTCATCTTGTGCATGGCCCGCGCCCAGCTCGGATGGACGTAATTGGCGTAGTAATGCGTCGAAGAACCGACCTCGGGAATGAATATCTTGCCGGCGGTCACCGCCATGGCAACCTCCTGGGCGGTCTTGTAGGAGGCCAGGTCGGTGATTGTCTTCTTCCTGCCGTCGCAGGCAAAGGAGAACTGGCAGCGGTTGAACCAGTTGTCATTCTGGTAGACGACGCCGCAGATCGTCTTCGGATAGGTCGGGTTGCGGACGCGGTTGAGGATCACCTGCGCCACCGCCGCCTGGCCGCGGACCGGCTCGCTGCGCGCCTCGAAATAGATGCCCTTGGCAAGGCAGGCCTGCTCGGGCTTGGAAAAGACACTTGCCGGCAGGGGGGTCTGCAGCCAGGCATGGTCGCCCTTGCCCATCGGCGGAATGAAGCGGCCATCGTTGGGATCGTCCTGCAGCAGCGCCTCGAAGGGCGAAGCCTTGGCGTAGTCGGGCGCGGACTGGGCATAGGCCGTGGCAAGGATGTCCGGCTTGTCGTTGTTGACGAGAGCGACAAGTGCCGCCGGCAGCGCCGGATCAGGCCTCTTGTCCTCGCGAAGATGGAAGGCCTGGGCGATCTGGACTTCCTTGCCCTTGATGCCCGGCTTGGCGAAGGTGAGCTTCAGGCCGCTGTCCATCGCGGGACGCAGCAGCGAGGAGGTGCGCTCGAAAATCGAGCCGGCGCTGAAATTCTTGGGCGGCGCGACTGGCGACACCTTGACGATGCGGCCCTTCTTGTCGGCGCGCACGACACGATCCTCATCGGGCGTCGCGCCCACGGCGCTGCCCTTGCCGCGGAAGGCGACGGTGCCAACCCCCGGCAAATTCACGCCGGAACCGGACAGCGAGCCGGTGGTGACGGAATCGACAAACGGCATTTCGGCGGCATGCACCGAGCCGGCGGCGGATTTCTCGATATAGGCGTTCCAGCGGGTGTCGGACGATTCCAGGCCGGAGATCAGGCTTGCCATATCCTGGTAGGCGACGGCCGACGGAAAGCCGATCCAAATACCGAGCCCAAGCACCAAAGGAGGAAGAAAGGAACGTTTTTTCGCAACGGCGGCGGCGGCAAGCCGCAATGAAACGCGTCGATGCACGGAACTCTCCAGAACGCTACTGACCCCGGAGAGTCAAAATGAAGCATTAACCTTGATGCGCGGTTAACGACATCGATCATGTTCTTTTCATGTTTGAGGCAAGCCGGCTTGCAATTTCCACAGCGGGCCGATTAAGAATCAGGCTTGGGTGGGTGCATCAGTTTGGGTGAATCAGGCGGGGCGCAGGAAGATTGGCCACGCGAGCGCCGCGCAGATCGCGGCCGCGAGCCACACGCCGGGCCATGCGAAGACCACCAGCAGCCATGGAATGGCGATGGGCACCAGACAGAAGCCGATGAACACAAAACTGTTGGCAAGGCTGAGTGCCGTGCCGACATGGCCGGCGCCGGCAAGCGTGGCAAGCTCGGTATAGGCGACGCCGTGCCAGGCAGAAACGGATATGCCGGCAACGACGACCATCAGCGGAAGCAACGGCAGCAACGACGGCGCGTCGGCAGCGCCGATCACCAGCAGCCACAGCGCCAGGAAGGCAAATGCGCTCAGCGCGCTGCAGAGTTTCAGGAACGGGCGACGGTTGCGGTGGCGGTCGGTGAAGCGCCCGCTCCAGACACGCATCGCCATTGCGCCGGTCTGCACCGCAGCGAGGCTGGCGCTGGTCACAAAGGTGCCCATGCCGGCGAAGTCATGCAGGAAGACCGAGGCGAAGGTCAGCACCGCGACCTGCGGGAAGCAGAGCAGGCCGATGGCGGTCGAGATGCGCCATACCTCGATGTTGCGCAACGGCGCCGGTCCAAGTGTCGCCGTGGCGGGGTGAGGGCCGCTTTCCACTGGCGGCTCGTGCAGCCAGCGCCAGGTAAACCAGGCCGAGAGCGCGGAGACGACCGCAAGCAGGCCGAAGACCGCCGTGAAGCCCAAACTCAACGCAAGCGACGGCAGGACAAGCGCGCCCAGCCCGCCGCCAAGCGGCACCGCCGTCTGCCTGATGCTCATGGCGAAGCCGCGCTCGCCCTCGCCGAACCAGCCCATGATGGCGCGGCCGCTGGAACCGTTGACGCTGCCGCCGAGCAGGCCGACGACGAGCAGGCTTGCCGACAGCAGCGCGACGCCGGGAACGGCCATTTTCGTCGGCACGACAAGCAGCGCCATGATGAAAAGCCATGCGGCCGTCGCCCCGAGCCCGGTCAGGAGCACGCGGCGGTCGCCCCAGCGGTCGGTGAGCACGCCCCAGGGCAGCTCGCTCAGCGCCACGCCCAGACCGAGTAGACCCAATGCCAAGCCCAGCGAGGCATTGTCGAGGTGGTAGCCCTGGCGCATCACCACCGCGGTTGCCGGAATGCCGGAGAAGGTGGCGGAGAAGCCGGCATTGGCGGCGACGCCGATGCCCAGCACCTTCCAGCGATGGTTGGGGCCGAAGGCGCGGCAGGCTGAGGCGCTGGCAATGTCTCCCGCGGGCGGCTGGCAGACATTTCGTGTGACGATGGCGGACATGGCTCCATTCCTGTGATGGCCGGCTGACGGCTTGACGGACCGGATGTAGCGCCATAGCTTCATCCATAAAATCAGGAAGTTTTTCACCAACAATCCTGAAAATCAGGACTATCCCGATGCGCCGCGTCACTTTCGACCTCGATGTCCTCAGAACCTTCGTCACCGGCATGGAGCTGGGCAGCTTCGCCAAGGCGGCCGAACGGCTTGGCCGCTCGACATCCGCGGTCAGCGCGCAACTGAAGAAGCTGGAGGAGCAGGCGGACACGCCGGTCTTCCGCAAGGCAGGGCGCGGCCTGGCGCTCACCGAAGCCGGCGAGACGATGCTCGGCTATGCGCGGCGGCTGATCGAGCTCAACGACGAGGCGGCCTCCGCCATCCGCGACGTCGAGCTGGAAGGCTGGGTACGGCTCGGCCTGCAGGAGGATTTCGGCGAGGCCGTGCTGCCCGACGTGCTCGGCCGCTTCGCCCGCGCCCATCCCAAGGTCCGCATCGAAGCACGGATCGGCCGCAGCCACGACCTTGCCGAGCGTGTCCTGTCAGGTAATCTCGACATCGCGCTTGCCTGGCATGACGGCATGGCCCTGCCCTATAGCCGCCATGTCGCCGACGTGCCGGCGCGCTGGATAGGCCCGGCCAAGCCGATCGAGGCTGGTCCGCGCAATGGCGAGCCGCTGCCGCTGGTGGTGTTCGAGGCGCCGTGCCTGCTCAGAACCGTGGCCACCGAGACACTCGATCGCGCGGGCATGCCCTGGCGCATCTCCTTCTCGAGTCCTTCCCTCGGCGGCATCTGGGCGGCGGTGGCGGCAGGCCTCGGCCTGACGATCCGCACCGATATCGGTCTGCCGGCCAATGTCAGGGCAATCGCGCCGGGCGTGCTCGGGCTGCCTGCCCTGCCGACAATGGCGCTGCACCTGCACCGGAAGGACGCCGAGCTCGACCCCGTGGCGACGCGGCTGGCGGAGATTCTTTTGCAGGCGGCGCTGGAGACGCTGCCTGAGGGAGCGCGAACCGGCGATGGACTGCGGGAGGTCGCTTAGCGTCTTAGCCGACGCCTTTCGACATCGTCATTCTAGGGCGAAGCAAGGAGCGGAGCGACGCAGCGCAGACCCTAGAATCCATTCCGTTACTTCGCGCGAGGAATGCGGCGGAGCAGAATTCTGAATCGTCGCGGCGCTTCTAAGTCACGGAATGGATCCTCGGGTCTACGCGCGTCGCTTCGCTCCTTGCTTCGCCCGTGGATGACGAGGGATCAGCGTCGGCGCTTTCCCAGAAGTCACCGCTTCTTCGCCCTGCCTGCAAACGGATTGTCCGAGGTGCGCAGCGCCATGCGGATCGGCACGCCTGGCATGTCGAAGGCCTCGCGCAGGCTGTTGGTCAAATAGCGGACATAGGATTGCGGCATGGCGTCCGGGCGGGAGCAGGAGACGACGAAGCCCGGCGGGCGGGTCTTGGCCTGCGTGACGTATTTGATCTTCAGCCGGCGGCCGGCGACGGCGGGCGGCGGGTGATGCGCGAGGATGCCTTCCAGCCAGCGGTTGAGCTTGCCGGTAGAGACACGGCTGTTCCAGACCTTGTGCGTCTTGATGACGCTTTCCATCAGCCGGTCGAGGCCGCGCCCGGTCTCGGCCGAGACCGTCACCGCCTGGATACCGCGCACCTGCGGCAGGAGCCGCTCGGTCTTTTCGCGCAGCTCGGCCAGCAGCTCCTGCGGATTGTCGATCAGGTCCCATTTGTTGAAGGCGATCACCGGCGCCCTGCCCTCGCGGATGATGAGATCGGCGATCTGCAGATCCTGCTTCTCGAACGGGATGGTGGCGTCGAGCATGATGATGACGATCTCGGCGAAGCGGATGGCGCGCAGGCCATCCTGCACCGAGAGCACTTCCAGCTTTTCATGGATCCTGGATTTGCGGCGCATGCCGGCCGTGTCGAACAGCTTTATCCTGCGGCCACGCCAGTCCCAGTCGACCGAGATCGAATCGCGGGTAATGCCGGCTTCCGGACCGGTGAGCAGCCGCTCCTCGCCGATCAGCGCATTGATCAGCGTCGACTTGCCGGCGTTCGGGCGGCCGACGACGGCGATGCGCAGCGGCTTGGTGTCGTCATAGGGCGCTTCAGCATCCGGGTCGGCGATGTCCTCGCCGATCAGAACCTCGCTGGCGGCGATCTCGCCGGCTTCGTCTTCCTCATCCTCGCCGAAAGCGCGTTCCTGGCCGAGCGCTTCAATCACCGCGTCGCGCAGATCCGGCATGCCCTGGCCGTGCTCGGCCGAGATCGGGATCGGCTCGCCGAGGCCGAGCTCCCAGGCTTCCAGCATGCCCCCTTGAGCGCCACGCGCCTCTGCCTTGTTGGCGACGAGCACCACCGGCTTGCCCGATTTGCGCACCACCTCGGCGAAGGTGCGGTCGTCGGGCATCAGGCCCGACTTGGCATCGACGGTGAAGAAGATGAGGTCGGCCTCTCGAATGGCGATCTCGGTCTGCTGGCGCATGCGGCCGGGCAGCGTCGAAGCCGCCGCGTCCTCGAAGCCGGCGGTGTCGATGACATCGAAATGAAGATCGTAGAGTTTTGCCGCATGGACGCGGCGGTCGCGCGTTACACCAGGCGTGTCGTCGACAAGCGCCAGCTTCTTTCCGACCAGCCGATTGAAAAGAGTCGATTTGCCGACGTTAGGCCGGCCGATGATGGCGACTTTGAAGCCCATCCAGGATCACGACACGTTGCCCGACCCGCGGATCAACTCGGACATCAGCTGCGCGCGCTGGCGCACATTGCGCGGGGCGGCTTCATCCGAAGAGATCTGGTCGAACAGTTTGAGCGCGTCCGCCGCCTTGCCGTCCTTCCAGGCGGCAAGGCCGAGCGCCTCGCGCGCCGAATGGCGCAGCGGATTGGTGTCGGCGGTAAGCGCCTCGATGCGGCTGGAGACATCGGCGTAGGAGCCGTGGTCGACGAGCAGGAGCGCCGCCCTCAGCCGCGCGATATCGCGAATGCCGGCGGGAATGGCGCTGTCGGCGGCGACCTCGTCGAAATCCTTGACCGCGCCATCGACGTCGCCCTTGTTGGCCTTGACGGTCGCGGCGCGCATGCGGGCGAGCAGCGGATAGGCGCCGTAGCCGTCCTTCTCCAGCTGGTCGAGCGCGGCGATCGCTTCGTCGTTCTTGCCGTCATTGGCGAGCTTGAGGGCCGCCGAGAAGGCGTCGCCCGAGCGGTTGGCGCGGGTTTCGTCCCAATAGCGGTAGCCGACGACAGCGGCGGTGCCGAGCACGATCAGGATGGCAAGGCCGAGAATGGCCGGGCCGAAACGGTCCCATAGCTTCTGCGCCTGCTCGCGACGAATCTCTTCGTTGACTTCGCGGATAAAACTGTCGTCCGACATCAATCAAAACCATTGCGGCCCCAGGAGGGGGCGCTTCTTGAGCCCGCGTTTTAGCGAAATTTCGTCGGCATGGAAGGGGGCGGACCGGAAAATCGGCTGAGAATGCCGGGCGCCCACAGTCCATACCTGAACGCAACCGCGCCACATTTGCGCGATAGCCGGCTTCCGATCGGCCGGAGACGTCCCCGACAGAAGGTTGTCAATGCTTCGTTCGTACCGCGTCCTTGCGATCAGTCTTGCCTCGCTCGCCTCAGCCAATGCCGCCTTCGCCGATCCGCCGAAATCACCAACCGTTTCGCCGGCCAAGCAGGTCGTGCTGATCTCGTTCGACGCCGCCCGCGATATCTCGCAATGGCAGCGCAGCCGGGCGCTGGCAAAGCGCACGGGCGCGCATTTCACCTATTTCCTGTCCTGCGTCTTCCTGCTCTCTCCCGAGACGCGGCTGCACTATGCCGGCCCCGGCAAGGCCGCCGGCAAATCCAATGTCGGCTTCGGCGCCTCAAAGCAGGATGTGGCCGACCGGCTTGAGCAGGTCCGGCTGGCAGCTGCCGAGGGCCACGACATCGGCAGCCATGCCTGCGGCCATTTCGATGGCAAGGACTGGAGCAAGGCCGACTGGCTGGCCGAATTCGCCTCCGCGCGGCGCATTTTCGAGAATGCCTATGCGATCAACGGCATCCAGGAGCCGGCCGGCTGGCGCAATTTCGCCCGCCATACCGTAACCGGTTTTCGCGCGCCCTATCTATCCACCGATAAGGCGCTTTACGAAGCCTTGCCCGAGGCCGGCTTTGAATACGATGCCAGCGGCGTCTCGAGCGGCCCGGCCGTGCCGCCAACCCTGAATGGCATAACCCGCTTCGCCCTGCCGCTTGTCCCGGAGGGAGACAAGGCCAAGCCGGTCGTCGCCATGGATTACAATCTTTATGTCCGCCACTCGGGCGGCACGGAAAAGCCGGCCGAGGCGGACGCATTCACCGAGCGCGCCTATCAGGCGTTCCGCGCCGCTTTCGAGGCTCAGTACAACGGCAAGCGCCTGCCGCTGGAGCTCGGCTTCCATTTCACGCTGATGAACGACGGCGCGTACTGGAACGCGCTGGAGCGCTTTGCCGGCGAGGTCTGCGTGATGCCGCAAGTCGAATGCATCAGTTTCCGCGACTATCTCGCGCGCCAGCGGCCCGGGCAGGCGCAGGCGAGTGTGGGCGGCTAACTGGACCGGCCGCGCTCTAGCCTGCCGGCTGATCTTCGGGACGCATGCCAGCTTGCTCGCGCTCTAGATAGTGCTGATCGATAATCGGCAGTTGCTCGCCCTGCAACGTCGCTTCGAAGGCTCGCAAACGTTTGTGCACCGACTGCAGTTCAACAATCGTCGACCAGGAATTCAACAGGAACTGCAGCGAATTCGTCACCTTGCCGAACGCGTTCGATATCTGGTTCAGGGCGCCGAACGTGATCTTATGCGCAACCAGCGAGGGCCCAAGGATGAGCAACGAAAAAATGTTGTCGGCCTGCAGGTAGGTGTAACGAACGACGTTGAAATAGATGTAGTGGAAATATAGCTTGAAATAATTGCGGCGGACATTGGCGAACAATTGTGTCGTCGTCGCCGGCTGCGCCCGATCGGGATGATCCTCGCCGTAGACCAGTTCCTTGCGATAGGCTGCCTCGACACGCTGATTGCGGAACTGCAGGCCCGGCAGCTTGAGACCCGCCACCATGACGGAAATCGTTCCGAACAGACACCAGCCCAATGCAGCAACGACCAGCGGCTGCGGGACCGTGCCGATGATCGGCAATTCGGTGATGTGGGCCTGCAGTTGAATCAAGACCGGCAGAAAGGCGATCAATGTCATGATCGACTGAACGAAAGTCGAGCCGAGATCTTCCATGATCTGCGAGAAGCGCATCGTGTCTTCCTGGATACGCTGCGAGGCGCCCTCGATGTGGCGCAGCCGGCCCCAGTTGGCCATGAAGTAATCGTTCATCGCGGTGCGCCAGCGGAAGATCCAATGGCTGACGATGAAGGCGTTGACCACCTGCACGTTCATGCCGACCAGCGCGAGCCAGGAGAAATCGGCCAACCCCTTGTAGAATTCGATGTCGGTCGAGGCCGTCGTTCCCGACATCAAGCCCTGAACATAATCGAAGAACGGGCCATACCAGTTGTTGACCGCAACCGAGACCTGAACGTTGAAGTAGATGAAGAACAGGATGACGGCGGTCATCAGGATCGACCAGTTCTGCCACGGGTGCGGGGCGTACCAGCTCCAGAAGGCGTAGAAGATCGCCACGCAGGCCACGAAGTACATGTAGAACCACAGAAACGGCTTCGACCACAGCACCGCGATGCCGATGATGGGCGGCGTGCCGGCCGCTACCGACGGCAGGCCGAAGACGGCGCCCAACTGCTCGCCGCCGAAGAACCAGAACAGGATCGCGGCAAGGCTCCAGACGGCCGCCGATGTGAAGAAGAGCTTCGGCTGCGGGAAGAAGGATACGAACACTGTGGCGGGTTTCCTCGGTCTGACCGCAAATCAGCGGCATTGCTGTTCGGCGGGCATAAAGTCACACATTAGGGGGAAAGAAAATGCCCGTGCCCGACGCCCGGCATCGAACAAACCGCAAATCATGGCGATTTTGGCGCAGCCGACCAAGCAATGACGCCGGAGGCGAGCAGCGCCGACGCTGCCATGATCGAAGCAAGCACGTAATTGCCCGAAGCCTGGGCGAGCAGGCCGGCGGCGATCGGGCCGACGATCTGGCCAAGGCCGAAGGCCGCCGTCATCACCGCGAAGATGCGGCGCGGCGCCCGCGGCGCGAGCTGCCTGCCCATCTGTAGGCCCAGCGCCGTGATGGCGATGAAGGTGCCGCCGAGCAGGACGCCGGCGATCAGCGGTCCGGCGGCGCCCTTGACGACGACGCTGGCGGTGACGCCGACCACCTCGACCAGGCAACTCGCGGCATAAGTGGCATAGAGCCCGATGCGGCCGGCGAGCTTCTGCCACGCCCAAGTCGAGGGAAAGCCAGCGAGGCCGGCGACCATCCAGACAGTCGCCTCGAAGACGCGCCCGCCGCCGCCCTGGCGGACGATGGCGACCAGGAAAGTGGCGGTCACCACATAGCCGAAGCCGAACAGCCCATAGGCGACGATCAACTTCACCAGGGACCCGTCCTTCGGCAGCGCCGGCTCGCGCCCGTCGGCGACATTGGCCGGCGTGGTCGAGCCGGCGAGCAGCGCGACGACGAGCAGGCCGACAGTCGAAAGCGCCCCCGACCAGAGCCAGCCGGCGGCCCAATCCGCATGTTCGGAGACGAGGACCGCCAGCAGCGCCGAGGACGCGGCAATGCCGAGGCCCACGCCGCCGAAATGCAGCGCCTGCAAATCGCCGCGGCCAGCCTCAGCCAGATGGCTGAAGGCGATCGAGGCCATGAACACCATGACGAAGGCACTGGCGAGGCCGGCCAGGAAACGGATGACGAGGAAGGCGGCCATCGTCTCGCTGAACCCCATGAGGGCCGCGAGCACGGCGCTGGCGGCGAGGCAGGCGAACATCAGCATGCGCTCGCGGCCATGCGCCCAGCCGCCGGCCGCGGCAAGCGCGCCGATGAGGTAGCCGACATAATTGGCGGAAGCGATCCAGCCGGCAGCGGCCGGCGTCAGGCCAAGTCCCTCCATCATGCCCGGCAGGATCGGCGTGTAGACGAAGCGGCCGATGCCCATGGCGACCGCGAGCGCGACCATGCCGGCGAGAGCAAGCCGCAAGGGAGATGGCGTGGCGTTCATTGCGGCGCACAATAATTGCATGTGCAGGTGAAACAATGCGCTTGCGTTGGGCCAGGTGCACGTCCCCTCACCCAGCCTCCGCTTCGCTCGGCTGACCTCTCCCCGGTGGTGGGGAGAGGAGCCTGTCGCTGCCGGCGCCATCTCTTCTCGCCTTGGGGAGAAGGTGGCCGCGAAGCGGCCGGATGAGGGGGAGCATCGCCGAAAAAGATCAATAACTTCGCGGCAACTTAGCGGCCAGCGGCACCCGTCATCTCGTAAGCTGTGCGGCGGGCCGTCAGCCGGAAGGGCATGTCGCCGAGCTCGCGCTCCGACATGGTGTCGAGCACCGGATGCGACAGCGGATCGATGATCCAGCGCGCGATCTCGCCGTCCTCGGGCGGCCTCGCCTCGGTGCCGCAAAGCCCTTTCAGCAAAGATAAAATCTTCATCGGGCCACCTCATGGCTCAAGGCTGTTCCAGGTAAATTCTGCCGTTTCCTGCCGGGGTTTCAATTGAGATTTCGGTCCGTTCACTTTAGAAAAACTGGATGGCTATGCTGAACCGCGTCCATCTCAACGGCCTGCGCGCCGTGGAAACCGTCGCCCGCCTGGGATCGCTGGCGGGCGCGGCCGCGGAGTTGAATGTCTCGGTCAGCGCCGTCAGCCAGCAGGTCAAGCGCACGGAAAAGCAGCTGGGCCAGGCGCTGTTCGAACGGACGTCGGGCGGGCTGGTGCCGACGGAGTTCGGCGCCGCCTTCACGGCGCGGCTCAGCGCCGGCTTCCGCGAGCTCGCGCAAGCCGTGGCGCTGGCCGACGAGGCCAACGAGTGTACGCTGGTCGTCTCGGTGGCGCCGGCCTTTGCCTCGAAATGGCTGCTGCCCCGGCTGTCGCGGCATTTCGCGCGACACCCGAATGTGCTGTTGCGCATCGACGCATCGGCCAGGGTCGCAGATCTCGATCGCTCCGACATCGATATCGCCATCCGGCTCGGCGACGGCAAATGGCCTGGCGGACGCGCCGAGCTTCTGCTTGCCCAGGAGGTGTTTCCGGTCTGCGCGCCCTCGATCGCGGCCAGGCTGAAGTCGATCGGCGATCTGGCGCAGACCTGCGCCATCACCGACGAGCGGGCGATGTTCAGCTGGGACGGCTGGTTCGAGGCGGCCGGGGTCGAGCCGGTCACCTTCCAGAAAGGCGCGCGCTTCACCGATCCGATGCTTTGCCTGGAATCGGCGATCGCCGGCCATGGCGTGATGCTCGCCTGGCAGTTGCTGACCGCCGACGCGTTGGCCGACGGCCGGCTGGTCGCGCCCTTCGGAATTAGGGCCGAGAGCGGGCTGGGTTACTGGCTGGTGACCTCGGCCACCAAGAGCGAAAGCCGCAAGGTACGCGACTTCAAGGCCTGGATCCGCGAGGAGATCGAGGCGACCATGGCGCAGTTCCGGGCGCTCGACAGCGCGGCATAACCGCTGCGCACTTTTCGGTCCGTCATGCCTGAGAGCAGGCCCATTCGATCGCGGTGGAAAGGTCAATCGCAGCGGTCTATGTAAGGATGAGAACCCCAACATAACGGCAGGCAGGATCATGACCACACATTCGCGCGGCGTTTCGGCAAGCATCGACCCGGTGAAGCTCGACAGGCTGGCGGAAGTCGCCGTCAAGGTCGGACTGCAATTGCAGCCCGGACAGGACCTGGTGCTGACCTCCTCGATCGCAGCGCTGCCGCTGACCCGTCGCATCGTCGAGCACGCCTATAAGGCGGGCGCCGGGCTGGTGACGCCGATCTTCAACGACGACGAGATCACGCTGGCGCGCTTCCGCTACGGTGCGGATGCCGGTTTCGACCGCGCCGCCGGCTGGCTCTACGAAGGCATGGCGAGGGCCTTCTCCAACAATGCGGCGCGGCTTGCGGTGCGCGGCGAAGACCCGTCGCTGCTGTCGTCACAGGATCCGGCCAAGGTGGCGCGTGCCAACAAGGCGAACTCGATGGCCTACCAGCCGGCGCTGGAGAAGATCACCGGCTTCGACATCAACTGGAACATCGTCGCCTATCCCGATCTTGCCTGGGCAAAACAGGTGTTTCCGGGTGAGCCGGACGACGTCGCGGTGGTGAAGCTTGCCGACGCCATCTTCTCGGCCTCGCGGGTCGACGTCGAGGACCCGATCGGCAATTGGAAGGCGCATAACGCCGCCTTGGCCGAGCGCACGAAGTGGCTCAACGAGCACCGTTTCCACGCGCTGCATTTCACCGGGCCGGGCACCGACCTGACCGTCGGGCTGGCGGATGGCCATGAATGGATGGGCGGCGCTTCGACGGCGAAGAACGGCATCACCTGCAACCCGAACATTCCGACCGAGGAGGTCTTCACCACGCCGCATGCGAGGCGCGTCGAGGGCCATGTCTCCTCGACCAAGCCGCTCTCCTACCAGGGCACGCTGATCGACGAGATCTCGGTGCGCTTCGAGGGTGGGCGGATCGTCGAGGCCAAGGCCTCGAAGGGCGAGGACGTGCTGCAGAAGGTGCTGGACACCGATGAAGGCGCGCGGCGTCTCGGCGAGGTGGCGCTGGTGCCGCATTCCTCGCCGATCGCGAAGAGCGGGCTGTTGTTCTTCAACACGCTGTTCGACGAGAACGCCGCCTGCCACATCGCGCTCGGGCAGTGTTATTCGAAATGCTTCGTCGACGGCGCGTCGCTCAGCCAGGACGAGATCGCGGAGCGCGGCGGCAACAAGAGCTTCATCCACATCGACTGGATGATCGGCTCCGACAAGATCGACATTGACGGCGTGGCCAAGGATGGCGGCCGCGTGCCGGTGATGCGCAAGGGCGAGTGGGCGTAACGGTGCTTTGTTGGCGCAATTCCGAACGGACGGCCACGGCGAAGTCGCCGAGCCCAACCGCTGCACACTTTGCCGGGGCTTGGCAAAGGAGGCATAAGTGGCCTTCGACATTGCGGTGAAGCGTGTCTATGAGCCGCCGGCGAAAGCCGACGGCCAGCGGGTGCTGGTCGACCGCATCTGGCCGCGCGGCGTCAGCAAGAAGGACGCCGAACTGACGCTTTGGCTGAAGGAGATCGCGCCGAGCGACGCGCTGCGCAAATGGTTCGGGCACGAGCCGGAGCGCTGGCCGGAATTCCAGAAGCGATATGGGGCCGAGCTCGACGCCAATAGCGACGCGGTAGCGCAGCTGCGTGGCCTGCTGCGTGAGGGCAAGGTGACGCTGCTCTACGGCGCGCATGACGAGGCGCACAACAATGCGGTGGCGCTGGCGGGGTATTTGGAAGCCCACGCATAATTATCGAGACGTAGCGTTCCTTCGCCCCCTCTCTGTCCTGCCTGACATCTCCCCATGAAATGGCTAGACTATGCACACGTCTTGTGTGACAGGCGTAACGGATCAGGCCGAGGCTTGATTGCCACGTGGTTCCCCCAATCCGTCGCTGCTTCGCAGCGCCACCTTTCCCCCCTCCGGAGGGAAAGGAAGGGAGCCTTGCGGACGAGCGTTGACGGCAAAAAGCTTGGCGCCTTTCCTCTCCCCCATCGATCGGGGGAGAGGTGGCTCGGCGAAGCCGAGACGGAGTGGGGGTCGACCAGCGCTACATTAGACGATGCATACGCCAAGCTGCCATGCATGCCGTAGCCCACAAGGGGAGATTGGCAGCTTCGCGGTCGCGCACTATTTCACCGCCTCTTCATAAACCTCCGGCTTGAATCCCACAAACACCCGATCCCCCACCTCCAGCACCGGCCGCTTGATCATCGTCGGCCTGGCGAGCATCAGCTTCTTGGCCTTCTTCTCGTCCAGCCCTTCCTTGTCCGCCTCCGGCAGCTCGCGAAAGGTGGTGCTGCCCTTATTGAGCAGCTTTTCCCAGCCGACCTTGCCGACCCAGCCGTTCAGTTTGCCAGCCTCGATCCCCTCGGCCCGGTAGTCATGAAAACGATAGGGCACGTCATGGCTCTCCAGCCAGACACGCGCCTTCTTGATCGTGTCGCAGGTGGTGATGCCGTATATGGTGATGGTCAAGGCGGGCCTCTGTCTGATGGGGTTTCGAATCCGGCGGAAGCCTAGGCCGGCCCTACGAGCTTTGCCAGCGCTTCGCGCCGGTGCGATTTTGCGGGGAACGGTTGCCGACCAGCTTGTGGACTATCTGACGATTTGCGAAGCAGACATGGCGGCCTAGATGTCATCCGGCCGCCATTCCCGATCTTTCAAATCATGCTGCGAAAGGCGTGCGCAGCCGAATGCCGGAAGCCTCAATAATAGAAACGCTCTTCGGTGATCTTGCCGTTCTTGACGGTGTAGAGGCCAACCTCGTCCATTTTGACACGCTCGCCGGTGGATTTGGGCGTCACATCGAAGCTGAAGCGCAAGGCGAACTGGTCACCATTGACATAGGGACCCTCGATCGAACCGCCATGAACCTCGTGGTTCGCTTCCCACCACTCGCCCTTCTGCCTGACGGCTTCCTTGCCGTTGCAGACGGCCATCGGGCCTTCCATGGCTTCGTAGCTGACGATGTCGTCGGCATTGTATTTCGCGGCAGCGCCGTGACTGTCGCCCCGCTTGAGGAGTTCGGTGAAATCCTTGGCAATTTCCGCAGTGGTCATGATTTCCTCCCGGTTTGGACCAGACATCAAGGTAGGTATCGATCGTTCGCCTGCCACCGACAGCGGGCTCCGCAGGTGACAAATCGTGTCAGGATGGTGACGCTTGCGCCATCAAAGGCCAACGATCCAGTTCCCGCCAGCGCCTTGCAAGCCATTGGGCCATGGTGCTCGGCCAGTTGGCCGGGCACTTGGGACCCCAACAGAAGACCTTAGACAGACTCGAGATGCAGGCATGTTCGACCGACCAGTACAGGTCCGTCGGCCATTTTTTGTTTCTGGATTACGAGTGATCGCTGGGGCATCCTAGGGCATGTGCAACCTCTACAACATCACCACCAGCCAGGACGCGATCCGCGAGTGGACCCGCGCAATGCGGGACATCATGGGCAATCTTGAGCCTTCGCTGGATGTGTACCCCAATATGCCGGGCGCTGTGGTCCGCAACGCCCCCGATGGCCAGCGGGAGCTTGCCAAGCTCCTGTGGGGCATGCCTACACCGGCGGAGCGGGTGAAGAGCAAGGCGGACTATGGCACCACCAATATCCGCAATCCCCAATACGGCCATTGGCAGCAATACGTTGGCGTGGAGAACCGCTGTGTGGTGCCGGTGACGAGCTTCGCCGAGCCGAGCCCCACGCCCGGCGATAAAGACCCCGAGACGGGCGTACAGCGGAACTACTGGTTTGCCCGAAGCGAGGACCGGCCGCTGTTCTTCTTTGCCGGCCTATGGACGCGCTGGCAAGGGATCCGCAGGGTCAAGGACGGACCTGGTGACTTCGAGCTTTACGGCTTCCTCACGACTAAGCCCAACACCCTCATAGCGCCCATCCACGAGAAGGCTATGCCGGTCATCCTCACCGCAAGGGAGGAGGTGGAAACCTGGCTCACGGCCCCATGGTCGGAGGCGCGGCACATGCAGCGGACAGCCCCGGACGATGCCTTGGTGACAGTCGAGAAGCCGGCCACACAGATCAAGTTTCCGCAGCAGGCTCCCGCTCAGGGTTCATTGTTCTAGATGGTGGGATGTGCCCGAGCGCACCTCTGAAAATCCCAAGCCTCACGTGTCTAGCATATCCCAATCGTCGCCTAGAACCCAGCGCAGCGCTGAGAGCTTCCCGTTGATCATGCCCCATTCGAAGTCGTCCCAGGGACCGAGATTCTGAATTCCGACCTCTTGCTCGGTCCGGTTCGCGGCCTCGCGGGCAAGCTTCCAAGTGCCTTGGGTAATTAGCGTCTGGCGGCGGCGTGGTTCCGCAGCCGACCACTCTGCACCAGAAACGATTTTCGTCTTTCCTCGCTCAATACTGATGCGCAGGTTCTGGTGCCTGTTGTACCAGACCTGCTTGTAAAGCAGATGTTCGGCCTCGCGAATTTCAGAGAACCCTCGGACCTGGGTGGCCCCATATAGCTGAAGGTCGTAGTTCGCCAGCAAGTCCTGGTCTAGGTCGTTAAGCATGTCCGCCAGCGAAATCCAGAATGTCGAGCGACCGCCGTCGAACAGCGGCAGCAAATCGGCATGTGGTTGGCGGTGGTCGCCCGCTTCCTCACTAAAATCGGCCTTGTTGTGCGTGACGAAGGCAAACTCATCGTCCCAAGAAGCGACCGGAGCCATCTGCTCAGCATAGGTCTCGATGATGATGGCATCTCCGATGCTGTTCTTAGGGCGGTGGCAGGGAGCCGACCCACGGAGGGCGCGATCAGCCGCTCGGGCCTTGACCGACTCCGTTGCCGCGATCGGCTCTGCTGCCTGGAGCATCCGCTCGATACGCTCAAAGGATTCGTTCACAGCCTCGCCTTTGTAGACCGCCGCGTGATCCACCTCGTTCAGGGCTTTGATGGTCGGATCGATGTCCTTCTCGTTTCCGAAACGTCGCACGGCGTCCCTGACGAGGCTGAAGTGGGATTGAAGACTTCGTTTCGCATCGGCGGCAACCCTCTCCTTGTTCCGAGCGAACTCGTCTAGGACTGTCTGCGGCACGATTAGCCCAAAGTCAGGATGGTTGAGGAGGTCCTCCAGGGCAGCGACAACCGGCTGGTTTCGATAGTCCTTCGCGAGGTCTAGCCACACGCAAGTGTCAACGAGAATGCGGAGCATCGATGCGTCCTTTCGGCAGTATTCTTAGCCGATAACCGAGGTATCCGGGAGCCGCTATCCTTGCCCTTGTGGCCTGCTTTACAACAAGCCGCCCTATGCTGCTATTCATCGCTCCACATCACCCGCCGCACCGTACGGACTCCCACAAGCCGCCTCACGCGTATTTTCACGCGTTGCACCGCGCTAGGCAGAAGAATGTCCACATCGAACTCTCGCCGCTTGCAGCGCTCGCACCGCATGTGCCGCTCGACGTCCCAGAACGGAATGTCCCCCATGAGCTTGAGGAGGTCTCCTGGGAGGTAGTGGCGCGTGATGTTGCAGTTGATGCAGCGGACGCGGATTAGCTGCCCGATTTCATGGGCGCGGCTCAGCGTCTGGACGACGCGTCGGGTTCGGCTGCTGGGCTCCGGCATGGCCTACGAAATAGGAATATGTTCCTCGCGGAGTCAATTCAGGCCAGACCCTTTCGTTCTATTTTTGTTCATTGTGGCAGTTAGAGCTATCGGAGTGAAGCAGCGGATTTTCAGACCGGCGTTCCCCAATAACACCCGCGTTCGATCGCAAGCCGCCGCACCAGCGCCAGCACGGTGTCGATGGTCGGCGTCGGCTGGCCGGTCAGGCGGCCGAGCTCCTGCACAGCGGTGACCAGCGCGTCGATCTCCATCGGCCGGCCGCGTTCGAGATCCTGCAGCATCGAGGTCTTGTGCTCGCCGACATCGCCGGCGCCCTTGATGCGGCGGTCGACGGGGATGAGGAAGCGCACGCCGAGGCGCTCACCGATCGCCTGCGCCTCCAGCATCATGGCGCGGGCGACGGCGCGCGTGGCTTCATCGCCGACGATTGCCGCAAGCGTGGCGCCGGTCAGCGCCGAGATCGGGTTGAAGGAGAGATTGCCCCACAGCTTCACCCAGATCTCCGAGCGGATGTCCTCGCGCACCGGCGTCTGCAGTCCGGCCTTGACCATTTCGCGAGCAAGCGCGGTTGCCCGCTCGCTCTTCTCGCCGGAAGGCTCGCCCAGCGAAAAGCGCGTGCCTTCGACATGGCGGATCAGGCCCGGCGCATCGACCTCGACAGCGGGATAGACGACGGAGCCGATGACGCGCTCCGGTCCGATGCGCTGCCAGATCGCGCCACCTGGATCGACCGCGTCGAGCCGTGTGCCTTCGAGCGCGCCGCCCGCCTTGTAGAAGTACCACCACGGCACGCCGTTCTGCATGGTGACGACGACTGTCCCCTCGCCCAAGAGCGGCGCAATCTCGTCCAGCGCCGGGGCCAGCGAATGCGCCTTCAGCGCCAGCACGACATAGTCCTGCACGCCGAGTTCCTCGGCGCGTGCCGCCGCCCTCACCTGCGCCACGGTTTCCTTGCCGTCCTCGATCAGGCGCAGGCCGCCGGCCTTGATCGCTTCCAGATGCGCGCCGCGCGCCACGATCGACAGATCGACCGAGCCGGCGATCGCGAGCTTGGCGGCGAGATAGCCGCCAATGGCGCCGGCGCCAAAGACTGTAACGCGCATCAGCCGAGTCCGAGCTTGGCCGCCAGCCCGATGCGCTGCAGCTTGCCGGTGGCACCCTTCGGAATCTCGTCGAGGATCACCACCTTGCGCGGCACCTTGAAATCGGCGAGCCGGGTCGATGCAAAGCCACGGATATCGGCCTCGCTGGCGCTCTTGCCTTCGCGCAGCACGACGGCCGCCGCCACCTCCTCGCCGAGCTTGTCATGCGGCATGGCGAAGGTGACGACCTGCGCCACGGCCGGGTGATCCATCAAGACGCCGTCGACCTCGAGCGGCGAGATCTTCTCACCGCCGCGGTTGATGATCTCCTTCAGCCGGCCGGTGACGCGCAGATAGCTGTCCTCGTCAAGCACGCCCTGGTCGCCGGTGTGGAACCAGCCATGGGCGAAGGCACTGGCATTGGCATCCGGGTTCTTCTCGTAGCCTGCCGTGACGTTCGGTCCGCGAATGACGATCTCGCCGACTTCGCCGGGCTTGAGCAATCGCCCGTCCGGCGCCATGACGGCGACTTCCGGTCCGGCCGACGCGCCGACGCTGCCGGGCTTGCGCACGCCCGGCGGCAAACGGTTGGACGCCATCTGATGCGCGGCCTCCGTCATGCCGTAAGCCTCGATCACCGGGCAGCCGAAGGTCTTCTCCAACTCGGCCATCACTTGCGCCGGCAATGACGCCGACGACGAGCGGATGAAGCGCAGCTTCGCCTCGGCAAGCTGCTCGGGATTGCGGGCGGCACGCGGCAGGATCGCCTGATGCATGGTGGGCACGGCGGTGTACCAGCTGGGCTTGGCCTCGGAGAGCCACTGGAAGAAACGCAGCGCGTTGAAGCCCGGCGTGCAGAAGACGCTGCCGCCGGCGGCGAGCGAGGACAGCACCGCGGCGATCAGCCCATGGATGTGGAACAGCGGCATGATGTTGAGGCAGCGGTCGGCCGGTGTCAGGCCGAGCGTCGCGCCGATATGTGCCGCCGACGCCGCAAGGTTGGCGTGGCTGAGCGGCACCAGTTTCGGACGCGACGTCGTGCCGGAGGTGTGGAGCAGCAGCGCAACATCGCTTTCCGCGGCGAAGCCAGACGAGACCGGCGATCCAACCGGCTCACCCTCGATCGTGAAGGTTCCAGACGGCGCGCCCTCCGGCACGACCAGCCGCAGCACCGGGATGCCGAGGCGCCCGGCAACCTCGACCGAGGGGCCTGCCTCATCCTTGCTCACGAGGATCGCCTTGACGCCGATATCGCTGAGATAAAAATCGAGCTCGTCGGCCCGGTAGGCCGGGTTGAGCGGGGCGGTGGACGCAGCCGCCGCCACCGCGATGAAGGATGTGGCCATTTCCGGGCCGTTCGGCAGCACGATGGCGACGCGGTCGCCGCGGCCGATGCCGAGCGCGTTCAAGCGCGCCACGGTATCGCGGATTAGGCGGCGCAGCCCGCCATGCGAGAGTGCCGTCCGTTCGGGCGCGGCGATGGCCGGCGCGTCGTCGGCGCCGGGGGCAAGACGATGGGCGAGATCGGTGGCGTTTTCGCTGTTTGTCATGGTTCCAGACGATGTTTCGAACGATCGGCTTATGTCCAGCAAAGGCCTGCTCAATATCCGAGCGCCAGGCCGTCCTTGCGCGGATCGGATGCGCCGGTCAGCGTGCCCTTTTCCCAATCGATCAGCACCGCCTGCCCACCGCCCAGCGGATGGTCGGGCTCCACAATGCGATGTCCACGCCGGCGCAGGCCTTCGATGGCCTCGGGATGCACGCTTCGCTCGGCCTCGACGACGTCGTGGTTGTAGAAAACGCGCGCCGCATCGATCGCCTGCTGCGGGTCCATGCCGAAGTCGATCACGTTGGTCAAAAGATGCACATGGCCGAAGGGCTGATAGCCGCCGCCCATGACGCCGAAGGGCATCATCGCGCGGCCGTTCCTGGTCATCATGCCCGGCATGATCGTGTGCATCGGCCGCTTGCCGGGCGCGATGGCGTTCGGGTGCTTGGGATCGAGGCGGAAGCTGGAGCCACGGTTTTGCAGCACGACCCCGGTCTTCGGGCCGACGACGCCGCTGCCGAAGGAATAATAAGTGGAGTTGATGAAGCTCACCGCGTTGCGGTCGCGGTCGACGACGCTGATATAGACCGTGTCGCTGCCCGGAAGATCGAGACGCGGCAGATGGGTCATGGCGCGCTCGGGATCGATCGCGGCGCGCAGGCTGTCGGCATAGGCGCCGGAAAGCAGCGCCTTGACCGGCACATCGACTTGATCCTGATCGGCGAAAAATGCATCGCGATCCTGATAGGCGAGCCGGCCCGCCTCAATCTCGAGATGCAGGCGCGCGGCGCCGTCGGGATCGAGCTTGCCCAGCTCGAAGCCCGAGAGCACGTTCAGCATCAGAAGCGCGGTCAGGCCCTGGTTGTTGGGCGGCATCTGGTGGATGTCATAGCCGCGATAAGAGGTGCTGATCGCGGTCCGGTAATCGCCCTTGGTGGCGGCGAAATCGTCGAGCGTATGCAGGCCACCGAGCGCGCGAAGCCGCCCGACCAGATCGTCCGCGACCTCGCCTTCATAGAAACCGGCGCGACCTTTCCTGGCGATGATGCGCAGTGTCTCCGCCAGCTCCGGCTGGCGATGAACATCGCCGGCCTTCGGCGGCTTGCCGCCCGGCAAAAAGATGCGCATCGCCACCTCGTCGGCCGTCAGGTCGGTCTCGGGATCCTCCCAGTCGAAGGCGACGCGGTCGTGCACGACATAGCCTTCTTCCGCATAACGGATGGCCGGAGCGAGCGCGTCGGCCAAACCCTTGCGGCCATGATCCTCAAGCAGCCGACACCAGGCGTCGACGGCGCCTGGGATGGTGACCGCGTGCGGACCCTGCTTCGGAAGCTCGCTGAACCCCTTGTCCAGATACCAGTCGACCGTCGCGGCCTTTGGCGCACGGCCCGAGCCGTTGAAGGCAAGCACGTTCGCGTCGCCCTTCGGGCAATAGAGGACAAAGCAGTCGCCGCCGATGCCGGTCGATTGCGGCTCGACCACGGCCTGCACCGCGGCCGCGCAGACCGCAGCGTCCATCGCGTTGCCGCCGGAGCGCAGCATGTCGATGGCCGCGAGCGTAGCGAGCGGATGCGAGGTCGCGGCCATCGCCTCGGTGGCGCGGACCGGGGAGCGGCCGGGAAACTGGAAATCACGCATGCGGGTCTGGGTATCCTTGTATCAACGTCCGCGGCCGAAAAGCTGGGCAGCGGACAACAAGACGATCGATAGCACGATCAGGCAAGTCGAAATGGCGGCGATCGTCGGATCGATCTGATCTCGCAGCGCATTGAACATGCGCCGCGTCAGCGTCGTGGTCTCGCCGCCGGAGATGAACAGCGACACCACCACCTCGTCGAAGGAGGTGATGAAGGCAAACAGCGCGCCGGAGACGATCGAGAAGCGTATCTGCGGCATCGTCACCTGGAAGAAGGCCGAGAAGCGGCCGGCCCCGAGGCTGCGCGCCACCATCTCCTGGTTCATGTCGTAGGACCGCAGCCCCGAAAGGACTGTCAGCACGACCAGCGGCAGCGCCTGCACTGTGTGCGCGATGACAAGACCGGTCAGTGTGTTGTTGAGGCCGATGCGGGCATAGAGGAAAAAGGTGCCAATGCCGATCAGGATGACAGGGATGATCAGCGATGCCGTGAGCAGCGCGTTGATCGCGCCGGTCAGCCGCAGTGTGCGGGCGTTGATGGCGTAGGCGGCGGCGGTGCCGAGCAGCGTTGTGACGATCGCCGTCATCACGGCAACCTTGACCGATACGACGGTGGCGTCGCGCCATTCGACCGAGCCGAAATAGCTTTCATACCAGCGCAGCGACCATTCCTGCGGCGGGAACTCTAAGAGCGACGAGCCGGAAAAGGACATGATGACGATGATCACCGACGGGGCGATCAGGAACAGCATGACAAGGCCGCCGAGCGCGTAGAGCCACAGGCGTTGCCGATGCGAGATGGGCAGGGCATTTTCCATACTCATCGCTCACTCCACACACCGGTGGCGCGGGCGCCGAGCAGCCAATGGAAGAGGCCAAGCAGCGCCAGCGTGACGGCGAGCAGCACGACGCCGAGGGCGGCGCCCGCGCCCCAATTGGAATAGAGGCTGGTGGTCTGCTCCATGCGCATCGCCCACATGATGACCTTGCCGCCGCCCATCAGCGCCGGGGTGACGAAGAAGCCGAGGCAGAGCACGAAGACGATGACCATGCCCGAGGCCAGGCCGGGCAGCGACAGCGGGAAGAAAATCTGCCGGAAAGTCGCGGCCGGGCTGGCGCCGAGATTCATACCGGCGCGCAAGCAGTCGACGTCGATGGTCTTCATCGAGGCGTAAAGCGGCAGCACCAGGAAGGGCAGCATGATGTGGGTCATGCCGATGACGACGCCGGCGAAATTGTTGGCGAGTGGCAGCGGCTGACCGATGACGCCGATATCCATCAGCCATGTGTTGACCAGCCCCTTGCGCTGCAGGATGACCAGCCAGGCATAGGTGCGCACCAGCACCGAGGTCCAGAACGGCAGGATGACGAAGATCAGGCAGACCCCGGCGGCGCGGCGCGGCAGTTGCGACAGCATATAGGCCAGCGGATAGCCGAACAGCACGCAGGCCCCGGTGACGACGAAGGCCACCTTGAAGGTGGTGACGAAGGTCTTGATATAGGAGGCCTGCTCGAAGAAGCGCGCATAATTGGCGGCGCTGAACTGGCCGCTCTCGTCGAACAGCGACAGCCAGAACAGCCAGCCGATCGGCACGATGATGACGGCGAAGACCAGAAGCAGTCCTGGCGACAAAAGCGCGAGCAGGCCCCGCGCTTCCCGCCGCGCGTCGGCGCGCAAGGCGTCGGTATTGAGCGCCCCATCGGGCCGTCCGGCGTGGTCGAGGCTGGCGGATGCGAGGCTCATTGGTCCGCCACCAGCACCACGTCCTGCGCATCGATGCCGAGCGTTATCGGCTCGCCCGGCGCCGGCAGTCTCGCCAACACGTCGGAGCGGCAATAGTCGCGCAAAATCACCTGCCGGCCGTCCTTGAGCGCCGCGTAGCAGACGAAGCTGTCGCCCTGATAGATGACGTCGCCGACCGTTGCCGGCAGCGCATTGATGTCGTCAGTCTGTTCGCCAGCGATCAGGCGCAGCTTCTCCGGCCGCACCACCATCAGGTGCCGGCCCGAGGACGGCGCGGCCGCTGTCATGCGAAGCTTCCTGTCCTCGTACCAAACGCTGCCGTTGCGGCTCTCGACCGGAACGAAGTTGGACTCGCCGATGAATCCTGCGACGAACTTCGTCCTCGGCCTGGCATAGAGCGCCTCGGGCTGGTCGATCTGCTCGATGTGCCCGGCATTCATGACGGCGATGCGGTCCGACATGGTGATCGCCTCACGCTGGTCGTGGGTGACGTAGACCGTCGTCATGCCGAGCCGGCGGTGCAGGTTGCGCAGCTCGATCTGCATGTGCTCGCGCAGGCCCTTGTCGAGCGCTGACAGCGGCTCGTCCATCAAGACGATGCGTGGCTCGAAGACAATGGCGCGGGCCAAGGCCACACGCTGGCGCTGGCCGCCGGAGAGCTGGTCGACACGGCGCTCGCCGAGGCCTTTCAGTTGCACAAGGTCCAGCGCCCTCTCGACACGCTCGGCCGTTTCGGCCGTCGACACGTGGCGCTGCTTCAGCGGAAAGGCGATGTTGTGGAAGACGTTCATATGCGGAAACAACGCATAGTTCTGGAACACCATGCCGATATTGCGCTTGTGCGGCGGCATGGTGATGATCTCCTGGCCGCCGACCTTGATGGAGCCGGCATTGGCCCGCACGAAGCCGGCCAGGATCATCAAGAGCGTCGTCTTTCCCGAGCCGGACGGCCCGAGCAGCGTCAGGAATTCGCCCGCCGCCACGTCGAGGCTGAGGTCGCTGAGGATGGAGACAGCACCGAAGCGCTTCTCGATACCGCTGATGCCTATGGGAAGCGCGAACTGCGCGAGAGACAAGAGCATCTCCTTCAACTCCGGATCATTTTTCGCGAAACGATGCGGAGCGGCGCCTCGTGGACGCCGCTCCGATGTCGTTATTGCTGGATCAGGTTGTTGAACTTCTCGGTCGCCTCGACGAGGGTATCGCGCCAGAAGGCGGGATCCTGCAGCACCTGTTTCTTGACGTTCTCCGGCGCGGAATTGATATCCTTGATCCGCTCCGGCGGAATCTTGCCCGTCTCGAAAGCCTTCTCGTTGGCCGGGCCATTGTCGACATAGAGCGGCAGGTTGGCCTGGAGGTCGGGGCTGACGAATTTGGCCAGCGCCTTCATGGCGACGTCCTTGTTCTTGGAGCCCTTCGGGATGACCATACAGTCGGCGGTGAGCACGCCCTGATCGAAGGAGAAGCTGACCGGCGCGCCTTCCTTCTTCAAGGTGCCGGCGCGGCCGTTCCAGATGCTCGCCATGTCGACCTCGCCGTCCTTGACGAGCTGCATGGCCTGCGCGCCGGAGGTCCACCAGGCATCGATATGGCCCTTGACCTTGTCGACAGATTGCAGCGCGCCGTCTATGTCGACCGGATAGACCTTGTCGATCGGAATGCCCTTGGCGAGTGCGGCGACGCTCAGCGTCTCCGTCGCCTGGCTGCCGGAAAGCGCGCGGCGTCCAGGGAATTTCTCGACATTCCAGAAATCGGCCCAGGTCTTGGGGCCCTTGTCGCCGAAAACATCGGTGCGATAGATCAAAACCACCGAGGTGTAGGAAATGCCGACCCAATCATCGTGGACAAGCTTCGGGTTGATGCCGCTCTTGTCGATGACGTTGTAGTCGAGCTTCTCGAACAGGCCTTCCTTGGAGCCGCGCGCGCATTCGTCGGCGCCGAGTTCGGTGATGTCCCATTTGACGGCATTGCCGGTGACCTGCAGCCGCACGTCGTCGAGGCCGTTGGTGGTATCCTGCTTGATGGTGATGCCGAGTTCCTTGGCCGTCGGATCGAAGAAGGCCTTGGTCTCTGCTTCCTGATAGGTGCCGCCCCATGAGGCGACGGTGAGGGTGTCGGCGGCCGAGGCCGGAACGGCGACCGTGGCCAGCAGGCCGGCGACGGCCAAGCCTTGAATACAGAGTCTCTTCGTCATTTTCGCTTCTCCAACCGGTGTTCCCGTTATCGTTGATTTGGTATGCGAATTTGTATACAATTTTGAGTGTAATTCGCTGGAAGCCGATGTCAACATGGGACATCGGGTTTTTGGTGGTGGAAAAGCAGGACGGTTCGGAGCGGCGGCTCGCCCCGAAACGGTCTGTTCAAGCAGGCGCTAAAAGGCACTAAACTGCGATTCCATGGCTGACCGTTGGAGGCGGAACGCTTGAAGGAGAGAAAGAACACGCTGCGCGACTCGGTGTTCGAGAAGCTCAAGGCGTTGATCATCACCGGCCAGATTCCGCCGGGCGGCCGCGTGACGGAAAACGAAATCGCCGAGCGGCTGAAGGTGAGCCGCACGCCGGTGCGCGAGGCCTTCAACCGGCTGGAGCGCGACGGGCTGGTGATCGGGCGGCCGCGCCAGGGTTATGTGGTGGCCGAGTTCAACCTGACCATGTTCCGCGAGGCCTTCGATATCCGCGAGCTGCTCGACGGGCGCGCGACCGAGCTGGCGGCGGCCAACGCGACCGCCGCCGACAAGGCACGGCTGCGCGAGATGCTCGCCGAATGCGAGCGGCTGGCGGCGATCCCGGACCGCAGCACGCGGGAGAAATTCGAGGAGCTCCAGGTCGGCATCGACCTGCACCGGGTGATCGCCGAAATCAGCGGCAATGAGATGCTGCATGGCATGCTTTGCGGCATCCTCGACAAATGCCAGCAATATGTGTGGACCGAGCTTCTGTGGCTGGACGAATGGAAGCTCACCCGCGAGGAACATGCCGGCATCGTCGACGCGATCTGCGCCGGCGATGTCGCCTTGGCCGGCGAGCGCGCCCGCGCGCATGTGCGCGGCTCGCGCGAGAACATCCTGCGCCTGCTGCAGGCCAAGTCCGACTATCAGGGATTCTTCGCCAAGGCGTCTTGAGCCTAGGTCCGTTCCATCAGTTGGAAAGCATGGGGCAGTTGGCGCCGCGCCGCAGGCTGACATGCGCCACGTCGCCGACGCTGAATTGAGTACCGTCGGCGCGGCGTGGGGCATCGATGACGATCGAAGTCCCCCGTCCGAGCTCGGCATGCAGGCGCAGCGTGCGGCCATGGAAGACGACGCCGCTGACCCGTGCCGGCGCAGTGCCTTCGCCGGCTTCACCGACAACCAGGAGATCTTCCGGCCGCACGCCGATGGTTCGCGTGTCGCCGGCGGCCGGCGTCTCGCCGCCGTCTGAGATCGCTTCCAGCGGCAGGTCGCCGGCGGCAAAGCGCAGGCGCTCGCCGTCGCGGCCGAGAAAGCGCGACTGCAACAGGTTCATGGTGCCGATGAAGGAGGCGACGAAGCGTGTCGCAGGCCGGTCGTAAAGTGTGGCCGGCGGCGCGATCTGCTCAATGCGGCCCTTGTTCATGACGACGATGCGGTCGGAGATCGACAGCGCCTCGGTCTGGTCGTGCGTGACCATGACGAAGGTGGTGCCCAGCCGCGACTGCAGCCGCTTCAATTCGACCTGCATCTGCTCGCGCAGATGCGCGTCGAGCGCCGAGAGCGGCTCGTCGAGCAGAAGCACGCGCGGCTCGCAGACGATGGCGCGGGCTAAGGCGACGCGCTGGCGCTGGCCGCCGGAGAGTTCGGAGACGCGGGCGCGCAGCTTGTCGGCAAGGCCTACCATGTCGAGCGCCTCGCGGACCCGCTTGGCCTGCTCGGCGCCGGTGAGTTTGCGCAGCGACAGGCCGAAGCCGACATTGGCGGCGACATCCATATGCGGGAACAGCGCGTAGTCCTGGAAGACCGTGTTGACCGGCCGGTCGAAGGGCCGCAGGCCGGTGATGTCGCGGCCGTCGAGCAGCACATCGCCGCTGGTCGGGCTCTCAAACCCGGCGATGACGCGCAAGCTCGTCGTCTTACCGCAACCGGACGGGCCGAGAAGGGTCAGGAACTCGCCGGGAGCGATGTCGAGATCGACATTATCAAGCCCGACAATGCCGCCAGGAAAAACCTTCGAAACCTTCTGCAGCCGAACGAGCGCGTCAGGCGCCATCACGCACCTCGGACGGTTTTGTCGTGTTGACCCAGAGGATCTGGCAACGCTCGGCGCCGGGATTGCGGAAGGCATGCAGCAGCGTGCTCTTGAAGGCGAAGCTGTCGCCGGCCTTGAGCACATAGGTCGTGGCGTCTACCACCAGCTCGACTTCGCCGTTCATGACGAAGCCGAACTCGTGGCCGGCGTGGGCGTAGGCTTCCGCCGTGCCGCCGCCGGCCTCGACCGTGACCAGCATGCCGGTCAGCGTCGCCGCCGGCGGCGACAGGAGCGCTTTGGCGATGCCTTCGGATTTCACCGGAATCTGCCGTCGCTTGTCGGCGCGTACGCAATAGAGATCGTTGACCGCTTCATTGCCGTCGGCGATCAGCGCCGACGGCTCGATGTCGAGCGCCGCCGCGAGCGGCCAGATCACCTTGACGCGTAGCGAGGACATGCCGCGCTCGATCTGGCTGAGCGCACCGATGGAGATGCCGGCCTTGGCCGCGAGCTCGGCCAGCGACAGCTTGCGCTCGAGCCTGAGCGCCCGCACGCGCCGGCCGACGCGGATATCGGCATCGTCTTTCGGCTTTGCCGCCGCTTCGTCAAGAATGTCCATGCGTTGGTCCTTGTTGTCTTTCCCCGGTGTGGCGCAGCGCCGCCAGGCCCACCCTTCTCCCCCTGCGGGAGAAGGTGGATCGGCGCGACAGCGCCGAGACGGATGAGGGGTGTTCCAGCGAAGTGAGACGTCTGTGTTCCCTGGAGCACCCCTCATCCGGCCGCTTCGCGGCCACCTTCTCCCACAAGGGGAGAAGGAGGAGCTAGTCAGCCCCCTGCCTTCACCTTCTCGAACATCTTCGCCATATCGTCATTCTGCTTCATCGGGCCGGTGAAGATGGTGCTCTTCAGCATCACGTCCGGATCTGCCGGCAGCTGCAGTTTCTCCAGCTCCTCCTTCGACACGCCGGCGAACGCGGTCGACAGCGAGCTGCCGTAGCCATAGGACTGGATCAGGAACTTGCCGGAGTCGGCGTCGAGCCGGCTGTTGATGAAGTCATAGGCGAGATCGACGTTCTTGGCGTCCTTGAGCATGACGAAGCCGCAGGCCCAGGTCAGCATGCCTTCCTTCGGCTTCATGAATTCGACCGGCACGCCCTGCTTCTTGAGCGAGGTGGCGGACGCATTCCAGGTCATGGCGGCGACGAGCTGGCCGCTGGCCAGCGCCTGCTCGACCGAGGTCATGTCGGTGGTGTAGCTCGACAGCAGCGGCCGCTGCTCGCGCAGCTTTTCGGCCACCTTGTCCATCTGGTCGGGCGTCATGTCGAAGGGGTTCACGCCCGCCAGCAACGCCGCGACGATCGGCGTGTCGTGCACGGCGTCGATGGTCGCCATGCGGCCGGCATATTGCTTGTCCCACAGAAGGTTCCAGCTCGCCTCGGGGTTCTTCACCAGGTCGGTGCGGTAGAGAATCGAGGTGTTGCCCCAATCCCAGGGCACCATCCACACCTTGCCGTCGCCGGCCTGCAAGTCGGGCAGGTTCTTGAACACCGGGAAGATCGAATCCCAGTTCTTGATGCGCTTGGTGTCGATCGGCTGCAGCAGGCCTTCCTTGTTCCAGCGCGCCACTTTGTCGTAGCAGGGATGCGCGATGTCCGGGCGGAAGCCGGCCTTGACCTTGGTGAAGGCGTCGTCATCATCGCCGAAGATCGTCGCCTCGACGCCATCGGGATGCGCGGCAAGGAAGCTCTTGTTGAAGTCGGGCAATTCGTAGCCCGACCAGGTGAAATATTGCAGCTTGTCGGCGGCAAGAGCGACTGTCGACGACAGCGCGAGCGCCAGCGCGGCAAGGCCAGCCCGGGCTTTGTGTCCGGCGATCGATTTCAGGTGGACTGTCATTTTCGTTCTCCTCTTCTTTGTTGTGGTTCAGGCTGGATTGCGGTGCGCAGCGCCGAGGCCGCGGTGGCGAAGGATTTCGGCTGTGCCCGCGATGATGAAGGAGACAGTGAGGATCACCGTGCCGAGCGCCATCACGGTCGGCAGCGAGCGCGGGAAGCGCAGCTGGCTCCAGATGTAGAGCGGCAGCGTCGGCTCGGTGCCGGCGAGGAAAAAGACGACGATGAACTCGTCGAAGGAAATCAGGAAAGAGAGCATGAAGGCCGACAGTATGGCGGGCAAGCTGAGCGGCAGCATCACGCGCCGGAACGTCGTCCAGTCGGAAGCGCCGAGATCGAGCGCCGCCTCGCGGATCGTCTTCGGGATTGCGGCGAAGCGGCTGCGCATCACCACGACCGTCGTCGGCAGCGCGACGAGGATGTGGCCGAGCACGATCGAAACGCGCGACGGGCCGAGGCCGATCAGATTGACCAGGATCAAAAGCGAGATGCCGACGATGACGCCGGGGATCAGGATCGGCAGGCGAGCGATGGCGCTGATGGTGGCGGCGATCGGCGAACGGCCGTAGAGGTCCATGTAGGAAACGGTGATGCCGCAAAGCGTCGCGCCGAAGGCGGCGATGACCCCGATGGCCAGGCTGTTGGCCAGGGCGCCGGACAGCGCCGGATTGCCGTAGAGCGTCCAGTACCATTCAAGCGTGAAACCCTGCAGCGGAAACGCCGCCTGGATCGAGTTGTTGAAAGAAAACAGCGGGATCAAGAGCACCGGCAGATAGAGGAAGACGAGATAGCCAAGCACGTAGACGCCGAGCCAGCGGCCGTCGCTATTGATGTCTGCCCGGGCGCTCATGTGCGGCTGCCGAACCGGCGGTCGGCGCCGCGCGCGACCAGCACCACGCAGAGGATGACCAGCATGACACAGACCGAGAGCGCGGCGCCGAACGGCCAGTCATTGGCTTTGCCGAATTGCGACTGGATCAGCGTGCCGATCATGGTGCTGGCCGGACCACCGACCATGGCCGGCGTGACATAGTCGCCGACCGTCGGCACGAAGACGACCAGCGCCGCCGCCAGCACGCCCGGCATCGAATTGGGCAGCACGACGCGGCGGAAGCTGGTGAAGGGCCGCGCGCCGAGATCGGAGGCGGCTTCGAGCAGCGATTTGGGGATCGTGTCCAGCGCCACGTAGATCGGCAGGATGGCGAAGGGCGCGTAGGCGTGCGCGAGTGTCACCACGACCGCGGCCGGCGTGTTGAGGAAGGCGAGCGTCGGCTCCTTCCAAAGGCCGGTCTCGATGAAGGCCGAGTTCAGAACGCCATTATAGGCAAGCACGATCTTCCAGGCGAAGACGCGCAAAAGGTAGCTGGTCCAGAAGGGCAGCGTGACCAGGAAGAGCAGCAGGTTGCGGCGCCGCCCGGCATGGAAGGCGAGGTAATAGGCGACCGGATAGGCAGTGACGACGGTGGCGAGCGTCACGAGGCCGGCGATGACCAGCGAGCGCAGCGTCACCGTCCAATAGAGCGGATCGGTGGCGACGGTGACGAAATTTTCGACCGTCAGACCAACCCCGAGCAGCGAGCCGTCATTTCCCCTGAAGGCGAGAAAGACCACCAGGCCAAGCGCGAACAGGATGAGGAAGAATGTGACCAGCCCGCCCGGCAGCAGCATGGCGAAACGGAAGACCGGCGAGATGCGGTTTTCCGGCAAGGGCCGTGTTGCGGCGATGGTCGACATCGAAGTGCCTGTTGGCTCCATCGGATTTTTGAAATCGCCTGATGTTTTTTCATATTCATGAAACTGTCAAGCAGATTCGCTTGTGCGCTGCACGCATTCGGCGTCAGCGTTCGAACGCGTCGAGCATGCGGTACCAGGTGATTGCCGCGGCGACGCCGACTTGGCGGAAAGCGTGGAACGGGATCGGCTTGATCGGCGACAGCGGAAACGGCAACTGCCTCACGTCGCCGCTTGCAAGGTAGTTTGCCGTGCGCTTGCCCAGCGCGCTCATCAGGCCGACGCCCCTGCCTTGGCAGCCGACAACCGCGAGCAGGCCTTTTTCCGGTTCATGCAGATGCGGCAGGTGATCCGGCGTCAGCGCCACGCGGCCGAACCAGCGCTTTTCGATGGCGATGCCGCCCAGCGCCGGATAGAGGCGGGTGAGCGCGCGTTCGCAATGTGCCCAGTCGGCGGCGCTTGAGGGCAGCGCCATGCGGCCGCGACCGCCCAGCACCATCCGGCCGTCGGGGCTCTTTCGGTAGTAGACCAGGATGCGACGGGAATCGGAAACGGCCTGACCGCCCGGCAGGATGCTTGCAGCAAGCTCGGCCGGAAGCGGCGCGGTGGCGATCTGGAAGGAATGCAGCGGCACAATCGTCTGGGCAAGACCAGGCAGCAGCCCGTCCGTATAGGCGTTGGTGGCGAGCACGACCGACTTGGCCCGCAATTCGGCGCCGCCTTGTGTCGAGACCCGCCATGCGCCGGCTTCCTTGGAGAGCTTCACCACCCGCTGTTGCTCGGCGATCCTGGTGCCGGCGGCCGCGGCGACGCGAGCGAGCTCGAGCGTATAGGACAGCGGATCGATGACGCCGGCCCGGCGGTCCAGCCAGCCGCCGAGATAGCCTTTGGCGCCGGTCATCGCCGCAATTCCCGCTTTGTCGAGCAGCTCGACGTCGGCACCCCGCGAGCGCCATTGGCGATCCCGGTTCGCCGCTGCCTTCAGCGCGGTCTTGGTGTGCGCGGCCTGGATCCAGCCATTGCGTGTGAACGGCACCGCCAGCTTCTCGTCACGGATCACGTCGAACACGGCATCGGCCGTCGAGGCGGAGAACGCGACCAGGGCTTCGCCGCGTTCCTTGCCGAAGTGTTCGATCAGCCATTCCGGATCGTATTTGAGGCCGGGGATGACCTGGCCGCCATTGAGGCCTGAAGCGCCCTGCCCGATCGCGCCGGCATCCAGCACCTGGACGGAACGGCCCGCGCGCGCCGCATGGAGCGCGGTCGACAGCCCCATGATGCCGCCGCCCACGATGACCACGTCAAGAACGCCGCCGGCCGAAAGCTCAGACTGGAACGCCGAGGCCGCCTGGGGCTTTCGCCAGATCGGATCGGAAAAGGCTTCGGCCAAGAGGATCACCTACGCGCTGGAGCTTCGTGAAAATCCTATTGCCGATTTCATGGATTTGAAAGGGCGCTTCGATGGGCCAGTTCGGCCGTGGCTGTGTGACAGCACATGCATCGTCGCAAATGTTGCGGCTGGCGGGATAGACGTTTCCGCGAAATCGGGGAAAAGTGCCGCGCGCGAAAAATTGAGAGGAATGATGCCATGACCGATCCGACCCGTCTGCCCGCCGATGGAATTTTCGTCGGCCGCGCCAAGACCAGCGCCGCTTCCCATCCGCTGGTGGTGACGGTGCGGGACGGCGAGGTGATCGACATTACCTCGAGCGCGGCGCCTACGGTGCGCGATCTTTGCGAGTTGAAGGATCCGGCTGACTATCTGCGCTCGGCCAAGGGCAAGGCGATCGGCGCGCTGGAAGAGATCGCGGCGAACAGCTTCGAGGCCAAACGTGACGCCGGGAAGCCGATCCTGCTGTCGCCCGTCGACCTGCAGGCGGTGAAGGCCTCCGGTGTCACCTTCGTCGTCAGCCTGCTCGAGCGCGTCATCGAGGAGCAAGCGCGCGGTTCGGCCGAAAAGGCCGACGCCATCCGAGCCGACATCGCCGGGCTGATCGGCCACGATCTGTCGAAGCTCAAGCCCGGCTCGCCGGAAGCGATGGAGATCAAGGCCAAGCTGATCGCGCGCGGCGCCTGGTCGCAATATCTCGAAGTGGGCATCGGCCCCGACGCCGAGATCTTCACCAAATGCCAGCCGATGGCTTCCGTCGGCTTCGGCGCCGATGTCGGGCTGCATCCGGTCTCCACCTGGAACAATCCGGAGCCGGAGATCGCCATGATCGCCGACAGTTCGGGCCGTATCGTCGGCGCCACGCTCGGCAACGACGTCAATCTGCGCGACGTCGAAGGACGCTCGGCGCTGCTCCTCGGCAAGGCCAAGGATAACAACGCCTCGGCCTCGCTCGGGCCGTTCATCCGGCTGTTCGACGAAACCTTCTCCATCGCCGACGTGAAGCACGCCACGGTGCGGCTCAGCGTCGAGGGCGAGGATGGCTTCTCGCTGGAGGGCGCGAGCTCGATGGCGGAAATCAGCCGTTCGCCGGAGGAACTGGTCAAGGCGGCAATGGGACCGCACCACCAATATCCCGACGGACTGGCGCTCTATCTCGGCACCATGTTCGTACCCTCGAAGGATCGCGGCGAGAAGGGCAAGGGTTTTACGCACAAGGTCGGCGACATCGTCACCATCTCGTCGGAAAAGCTCGGCGCGCTGGTCAACCGTGTAAGGCTGTCGCCGGACTGCCCGCACTGGACCTACGGCGCCAGCCATCTGATGCGCGACCTAGCCAAGGCGGGCCTGATCTAACCGCGCACCGAAGGGCGGTTGCTTGGAGGCCAATCCGTGCAGCGGATGGTCGATGGCGCCGCTTGCCCAACGAATATCACCGCTGCTGATGCAATCTGATGGGATTGCTGATGGCGCGCGCGCCTGTGCCAACATCCATTGGCGATGGAGGCTTGCCACTGCCTGAAAAAGAGAATGCTCTAGACGTTCCGGTCGGCGCGGGCAGGAGATGCGGCCAAGGTCGCGTCGCACCGATCCAGGAGGAGAGTTCAACATGGGAGGAAATCGAATGCTTTCGCGGCTAAGACTGCTCGTGCTTGGCTTGATCGCGGCTATCGCCATTCCGGCGATGGCCGAGGCCAAGACGTTCTACTGGATTTCGCATGGCGGCCCGGCCGATCCGGTCTGGACCTACTTCCTGGCCGGCGCCAAGCAATGGGCGAGCGACACCGGCAACAAGGTGAACACCTCGTTCCACAATGGCGATGTCGCCTCGCAGCAGGAAGCCGTCCGAGCCGCCATCTCAGCCAAGGCAGATGGCATCGTCACCACCAGCCCCGATCCGGGCAGCCTTGTCGAGATCGTCAAGGAAGCGCGCGCGGCCAACATCCCGATCATCAACTTCAACACGCCCGATCCGAAGGCCAACTTCAACGCCTATGTCGGCGGCGACAACGTCACCTTCGGCAAGCACTGGGCGCAATATCTGGTCGACAAAGGCCTGGTGAAGAAGGGCGATTTCGTCTGGATGCCGGTCGAGGTTCCCGGCGCCACCTATGGCGTGCAGGAAGAGGAAGGCATCAAGAGCGTGTTCGGACCGGCCGGCATCACCTATGAGGTGACAGAAGCGACACTCGACCAGGCCGAAGTGATCAACCGCATGGTCGATTATCTCACCGCCCACAAAGGCAAGGTGAAGGCGATCATCGGCCTCGGCGACCTCGTCACCGGCTCGATCAAGCGCGTGTTCGACCAGGCCGGCGTCAAGCCCGGCGAAATCCCGGTCGTCGGCTGGGGCAACTCGCTCGACACAACGCAGGAAGTGCTGAACGGCTACGTCAATGCCGGGCAGTGGCAGGATCCGCAAGCGACCAGCTATGTGGCGCTTTCGCTGGCCAACATGGCCGCCAGCGGCATTCCTCCGGGCTTCAACGTCATCACCGGCGCGCTCTATGAGAAGGACACCGCCGGCGTCTACGACAAGATCCTGTCCGGCAAATAATCCCTGACATCCACGGTCGCGGCTTTCGGGCCGCGGCCGCTTTCCTGTACCGTCGAGCCCTGCCTGATCGGAGTGGGCTTCAGCCAGTCATTCACGCCGCGGGCTCAATGGAAAACCGTTCCTTCATTCAAAGTTTCATCGCTCGAGCGGAATTCGGCCCGCTGGTGCTGCTTATCGTCGAGCTCGTCGTCTTCTGGGGCATCAATCCCGACTTCCTGTCGCCGCAGAACATCTCCAACATCCTGGCCTTCACCGTCGAGCTCGGCCTGATCGCGCTGGCAATGACCTTGCTGATGACATCAGGCGAATTCGACCTCTCAGTCGGCTCGCTGTTCGGCTTCTCGCCGGTGCTGATGTGGACGCTCTTCAACAGCGGCGTCACCTCGCTGGAAATGGGCCTGCTGATCGCGCTGATCGTCGCTGCCCTGATCGGGCTGGTGAATGGCTGGTTCGTCACCCAGCTCAAGATCCCGTCCTTCCTGGTGACGCTCGGCATGCTGCTTGTCGTGCGCGGCTCGGCGCTGTTCATCACCGACGGCTTTCCGCAGCGCACCTGGAGCGCGGAAGGCAGTTGGCTGGCGAACATCCTGGTCGGCGACTTCTATGTCGGACCCTTCCGCATCTACGCCTCGCTGTTCTGGTTCATCGGCGCCGCGGTCGTGCTGGGCTATGTGCTGACGCAGAGCCGCACCGGCAACTGGATCCAGGCCGCCGGCGGCAATCCGAACGCGGCCCGCGCGCGCGGCGTCAACGTCAGCCGCGTCAAGGTCGGCCTGTTCATCCTGTCAGCGGTGATGGCCTCGCTCGCCGGCGTGATCTCGTCGCTGCGCACCTCCGCGGCCAATCCCAACAGCGGCACGGGCTACGAGCTCGAGGTCATCGCCATGGTGGTGATCGGCGGCACGGCGCTGACCGGCGGACGCGGCACGATCATCGGCACGGTGCTCGGCATCCTGATCCTGCGCGTGATGCGCAACGGCATCGTGCTGATCGGCGTGCCGGGGCTCGCCTACAACATTTTCATCGGCGCGATCATCCTCGGCATGATGGCGCTGCATTCATGGCTCGAACGCCGGCACCAGGCGGGGACTTAAGACGATGGCCGAGCCTCTGATCCGCATGACAAACATCCGCAAGTCCTACGGGCGCGTGCAGGCGCTGGTGGACGCCAATTTCCACGTCAATGAAAAGGAGATCGTCGGCCTGCTCGGCGACAACGGCGCCGGCAAGTCGACGCTGATCAAGGTGCTGTCAGGCGCCGTGCCGCTGACCAGCGGCGACATCTTCATCCGCGGTAAGAAGGTCACGCTGCGCAGCACCAGCGATGCCATTGCCCACGGCATCGAGACGATCTACCAGGATTCGGCGCTGGTCACGCAGCTGTCGATCGCGCGCAACCTGTTCCTCGGGCGCGAGCCGATCAAGGCGCCGCGCTTCCTGAACCGCATGGACCAGGACGCAATGAACACGGTAGCGCGCGACCTGCTCAAGCAGGTCGGCATCACCAAGAACATCCCGCCGACGACACCGATCGGCTCGCTGTCGGGCGGCGAGCGGCAGGCCGTGGCGATCGCGCGCGCCATGCATTTCGACAGCGATCTCATCATCCTCGACGAGCCGACCAACAATCTCGGCGTCGCCGAGACGCAAGGGGTCTTGAGCTTCGTGCGCAGCGCGCGCGATTCCGGCCATTCCTGCATCTTCATCGCGCATAACATCCACCACGTCTTCCAGGTGGTCGACCGCATCGTGGTGATGCGCCGGGGCAAGGTGGTGGCCGACGACATCGATCCGAAAAAGACAACGGTCGCCGAGGTCGAGCGCGTCATCACCGGCATGTCGGACAAGGAAATCCGCGACGCGATTTCCGACGGCCCGCAGCAGCATGGCTGAGAGCTGACCGGCAGGCCGATCGGCGGCCGGCAGCCGCTTCACGCCCGCCGCTGGCACAGAATTGCATCAGCGCCTATGACTGGACCCATGAAAGCCACCGTAGCCGATATCGCCCGGAGCTGCGGCCTGTCGACCGCGACCGTCGACCGGGTGCTCAACAACCGCCCGGGTGCAAGCGCTGCCAACCGGCAGCGCGTGCTGGAGGCGGCCAAGCAGCTCGGTTATCTGCCGACGCTCGACCAGGTCGTGCTGCCGTCGAAGCCGGCGCATCTCGAATTCTTCCTGCCGATCGGGTCCAACGCCTTCATGGCCGATCTCGCTTATCACATCGAGGATTATGCCCAGCGCCTGCCCTTGGTCGCGTCCTGCCGCATTCACAATCTTGCCGGCATTTCGCCGGGCGCACTGCAGAGTGCCGTGGAGAACCTGTCGCTCAAGGCCAACGGCGTCGGCGTGATCGCCGTCGACCATCCGCGCACGCGCAACATCCTGCGCGAGCTGGTTGATGCCGGGATCAGGCTGGTCACGCTAATCTCGGATGTGCCGGCCGCGCCCCGCTCGGCCTATGTCGGCATCGACAACCGGGTGGCGGGCCGCACGGCGGCGCTGCTGATGGGCCGCTTCCTCGGTGGCCGTAAGGGACATCTGGCGATGGTGGTCGGCTCGCGCTCCTATCGCGGCCACGAGGAGCGCGAGATGGGCTTTCGTTCGGTGCTCGCCGAAGAATTTCCCGACCTCACGGTCTCAAGCGCGGCCGAAAGCAACGACGAGCCGGACGCCAGCTACCGCGCGACCGTCAAGGCGCTGCACGACGAAACGGATCTGCTCGGCATCTATTGCGTCGGCGCCGGACGCTCCGGCGTGGCCAAGGCGTTGCTCGAGATCAAGCCGCGTTTGAAGCCGGTCTTCATCTGCCACGACCTGACCAGGGAAACGCGCCGCTATCTCGTCGACGATCTTGCCGACGTCGTCATCGACCAGAATGCGCGGCTGATCGCGGAGCAGTCGGTGATCCGTCTGCTCGGCTCCATTGCCTCGTCGGCGCCATACCTGACGAAGAAATTCATCGAGCCGCGGCTGATCTTCAAGGAAAACGTCCCGGCGCAGTAGTGCGGAGCGCGCCCCTCGCTTATTTGTCTGACGATTGATCCCGCAATTCTGCACAGCAGCTATGCAGGTTTCGCAATTGCCGAATCGTTAGGCGCCCCGTATTTATCTGGGTGTCGGCCGTCTCCTCCTCCCAGATGTGATGCCGACGCTGAGTGCGGTACACCTCCTCCCGTGCCGTATTCGAAATCGAGCCCGCTGCCACCTCCTCCCGGCAGCGGGCTTTTTCTTTGCGTGCCAAAGGCGGAGGCGAAGCTACCTAATGCTGACCCGATACGCGCCTAGCCTTTCGCCGTCACCAGATTGGAGCTGAGGTCGAAAGCGACCCCCGATCCATCCGCATAAGACTGCAGCACGGGCGCGCTCCCGCTCATGATGTCCTCCACGACGTGCTTGCGTTCCTGATCGGCCATTGCCTTGCCGGCGGCGCTCATGCCGACCAGGGCCATCGTGTTCAACCGCAGGAGAGGCGCCCCGTCCTCAAAGCGTATCCTGCGCGATATTGTCCTTGATCGGACGTCGTGGAAGCCGGCGTCCCGGAGCAGCACCTCGATCTGCGCCGCATTCCCAAAGCTGTGGCGCAGGTCCACCACTGGACCGAGGAGGCGCTCGGCGACGCGGCGGAGATCCCGAAAGAAGGGGATTTCCTCATCGGGGCGCCACGTGGCAACGGCCAGCCGGCCGCCCTGCGCCAGTGCTCGCCGCATCTCCGCCGCCGCAGCGGACTTATCGGGAAAGAACTGCAGCCCTTGTTGACAGACGATCAAATCGAACTGCTCTCCGTCATGGAGGGGCAGTGCACCGGCATTGCCTACGCGCCAATCGATGTCTGGCGCCACGGTGCGCGCGACAGCAAGCATATCTGCGTTGATGTCGATGCCGAGGACATATCCGGCGGCACCGAGCCGTTCCCTGGCAACCCGGGCAACTATTCCCGTGCCGCAGGCGATGTCCAACACACGATGGCCTGGAGACAGCTTCAGTTCTTCGAAGGTCACTTCGGCCCAGGGGCGGAAGAGAGGACCCACGAGCCAGCGCTCATACATCTCCGGAAAACTTGCCTGACCCATCGTCTAGCGCCCGTTTCCGGAACAGCATAACAGAATCAGGACGAGGCGAAGAGATCAGCGCGCCCGGAACGAGGCGATCAGGCTTTCGGCCATGCGCACGAATTGCGCGCTCGGACCTTCGGCGCCGACGCTCTGCATCGAGACGCGCGCGCCTTCGAGCAGCAGCGACAGCGTGTCGGCGAGAAGCTCGGCCTGGCCGATGCCGGCATCGCGGCAAAGCGCGACCAGCTTCTCGCGCTGGGCTTCCTTCAGTTCCTTGATGACGCGCCTTGCCGGGTGATCGGTCTCGGTGAGCTCGACGGCGGCATTGGCCATGTCGCAGCCGCGGCTGTCGGCGCTGAGCAGCTCCGAAGCCTTTTGCACCCAAGCATGCAGCTGGGCGAGCTTGTCGCCGGGATGCTTGGCCTCGAATTCGTCCCAGATCCTCGAAGCCTTTGCCGCCGTTGCGCGCAGGCATTCGACAATCAATTCGTCCTTGGACTCGAAGTGACGGTAAAGCGTCATCTTGTTGGTGCCGGCAGCCTCGGTGATGGCGTCGACGCCCACACCCTTGATGCCGTGCTTGTGGAACATGTCCTGCGCCGTCTCCAGGATTCGGTCCCGGGGACGGGAACGCTCCGCAACGCCGTCAGTCATCATGCTCTCCTTTCGTCGTTTCCAAAAAAACCGTCGCCACCTCTTGACTAGGGTGTTACCGGTCTGTAACTTCCAGCATGTTACTTACTGGTAACACCTATATCACTCGCCGTCAAACGACAAGGCCCTCCGATAGCCCTGCCAGAGTGAGATAGGACGCAAAACCTGCCTGTCATGCGGCTTTGGCCGGTGAAGAACGAGAAAAAGCGGTTCGTGATCAAGCGATGCGGACCGAGCAAGGAGCCACTCCTATGCAAAAGCGCAAAGACCTGACGATCGACGAAGCCATCCGGGATCCGATGATCCGGCTGGTGATGAAGGCGGACGGGATCGACCCCAAAGCCTTCGAACGGATGCTGCGCCAGCGCGCGGCTGACCAGGCGCCGGGCAACATCCCGCCATCCTTCCTGCGGGATTCCGGCTCCGGCCGGGCCCGGCGCCTGCGCCATTTCGCAAACCCGTTCGGCGAGGCGTCCGCATCATGGTGAACTTCTTCATCCACCGCCCGATCTTCGCGTCGGCGATCGCCATCATCATGGTGCTCGCCGGTGCGATCGCCTATTTCCTCTTGCCCGTCTCGCAGTTTCCGGACATCACGCCCCCGCAGGTCGTGGTCAGCGCGCACTATCCGGGCGCCAGCGCCCAGGTCGTGGCCGATACGGTCACCACCCCGCTCGAGCAGCAGATCAACGGCGTGCAAGGCATGACCTACATGTCGTCGACGAGCTCGAATGACGGCTCGTCCACCATCACCATCACCTTCGACGTCGGCTATCCGCTGAGCACGGCGGCGGTCGACGTGCAGAACCGCGTCAGCCAAGCGGCATCCTCCCTGCCGGCCATCGTCAACCAGGGCGGCGTGACGATCAAGAAGCAGAACCCCAATTTCGTGCTGATCGTCGACCTCACCTCGCCCGACGGTTCGGTCGATCCGGTGGCGCTGAGCAACCTCGCCTATCTACAGGTGGTCGACCCGCTGAAGCGGCTGCCGGGCGTCGGCGACGTGCAGATCTTCGGCGAGCGCCGCTATTCGATGCGCGTCTGGCTCGATCCGGACAAGCTTGCCGATCTTGGCATCACCGCTGTCGACGTGCAGAACGCCATCGCCGAACAGAACGTGCAGGTGGCGGCCGGCAAGATCGGCCAGTCGCCGGCGCCCGCCGGCACCGCCTTCGAGATGCAGGTCAATGCGGTAGGCCGCCTTAGTGACCCGAAGGAATTCGGCGACATCGTCGTGCGCGCCAATTCGCAGAACGGCTCGCTTGTGCGGCTGCGCGACGTCGCCCGCATCGAGCTCGGCGCGCTGCAATATTCTTCCTCCGCCTTCTTCGGCAAGGACCCGACCGTGGTTCTGGCCGTCTACCAGATGCCGGGCTCCAACGCCCTCGACCTGCAGCAGCGGGTCAAGGACAAGATGCAGGAGCTGTCGAAGCGCTTCCCGAAGGGCGTCAGCTACGCCATGCATTACGACACGACGCGTTTCGTGTCGGCCTCGATGCACGACGTGCTGATCACGCTCGGCGAAGCGCTGGTGCTGGTGGTCGCGGTGGTGTTCATCTTCCTCCAGAGTTGGCGCACCACCATCATCCCGACCATCGCCATTCCCGTCTCGCTGATCGCGACGCTGGCGGTGATGTACATGCTGGGCTTTTCGCTCAACATGCTCTCGCTGCTCGGCATGGTGCTGGCGATCGGCCTCGTCGTCGACGACGCGATCGTCGTGGTCGAGAATGTCGAACGTCAGCTCGAGGCAGGACTCAAGCCGCTGGCCGCTACGCGCGCGGCGATGGCCGAGGTGACCGGTCCGATCATCGCCACCACGGCGGTGCTGATGGCGGTGTTCGTTCCCGTTGCTTTCATTCCGGGCGTCTCGGGCCGGCTCTACAACCAGTTCGCGCTGACCGTGGCGATCTCCGTCGGCATCTCCGCCTTCAACTCGCTGACGCTCTCGCCGGCGCTGAGCGCTGCATTCCTGCGCCATCGCGGCGAGACGCAGTTCGTGCTGTTCCGCTGGTTCAACGCCGGCTTCGACTGGCTGTCGCATGCCTATGCGCATGGGGTGCGCATTCTGATCAAGCTGCGCTGGATCATGCTTGGCCTGTTCGCGGCCGGCCTCGTCGCCACCTATTTCGTCTGGCAGAAACTGCCTTCGACCTTCCTTCCCGTGGAAGACCAGGGCTATTTCTTCGTCGTCATCCAGCTGCCCGACGGCGCTTCGCTCGAACGCACCGACGCGGTGGCGCAGAAGGCGCGCGACATCCTGCAATCGACGCCCGGCGTCGACATCGTCGGCTCGATCAGCGGCCTGAACTTCCTGACCAGCGCCGCGCAGTCGAATTCGGCGGTGGAGTTCGCGATCCTGAAACCATGGGACGAACGCGGTCCCGACCAGAGCGCCTCGAAACTGGTCGAGCAGGTGCGCGGCAAGCTTCTGCAGATGCCGGATGCGTTCGCGCTCTCCTTCGATCCGCCGTCGATCCCGGGCATCGGCACCACCGGCGGCTTCGAGTTCCAGGTCGAGGATTTGTCCGGGCGCGGCAGTGCGGCGCTGAATGACGTCACGCAGGCGCTGCTCGCCGAGGCGCGCAAGCAGCCGGAGCTCAACCCGCAGCAGCTGTTCTCATCCTTCTCGACCTCGACGCCGCAGTTCAACTACGACCTCGACCGCAGCAAGGCGAAGCTGCTCGGCCTTAACCTGCCGGACGTCTTCAACACGCTGCAGATCTATCTCGGCTCGCTCTACGTCAACGACTTCAACCTGTTTGGCCGCACCTTCCGCGTGACCATCCAGGCCGACAAGGACGCGCGCGGCGACGCCACCGACATCTCGCGGCTCTATGTGCGCAACGCGTCGGGCGGCATGGTGCCGCTGAGCACGCTGGGCAGACTGGTGCCGATCGTCGGGCCGGAGACCGTGCCGCATTACAACAACAACGCCTCGGCCCTGATCAATGGCGGCGCTGCCCCCGGCTTCTCGTCCGGACAAGCGGTGGCGGCCATGGAGCGGGCGGCGGCGAATGTGCTGCCGCGCGACTTCGGCTACGAATGGACCGGCATCACTTTCCAGGAGCTCAAGGCCGGATCGATCGCCTCTGTCGTGTTCGGGCTGGCGATCGTCTTCGTGTTCCTGATCCTGGCGGCGCAGTATGAAAGCTGGGCGATGCCTTTCATGGTGCTGCTGGCCGTGCCGCTCGCTTTGTTCGGCGCCTTCGTCGTGCTGTTGCTGCGCGGCATGCAGATCGACGTCTACTCGCAAATCGGCTTCGTCATGCTGATCGGCCTGGCGGCGAAGAACGCGATCCTGATCGTCGAGTTCGCCAGACGCCGGCGCGAGGAAGGCTTGACCATCGTCGAGGCGGCGATGGAGGCGGCACGGCTGAGGCTGCGGCCGATCCTGATGACCGCCTTCGCCTTCATCCTCGGCGTGCTGCCGCTGATGTTCGCGACGGGCGCCGGTGCAGCCAGCCGGCAATCGATCGGCACCACCGTCTTCGGCGGCATGGTGGCGGCGACGATCCTGTCGCTGGTCTTCGTGCCTGTCTTCTACGCCGTGATCGAGCAGTTGCGCGAACGTGGCGAAAGGGAACCTGCCAAGGCGCACGACGATGCGCCTCAGCAAGACGAAATTGAACCGACCGCCGAGCCGGCGCTTCAGCCGCTCGCCCAGGCGGCCGAATAAGATTGGAGATCAATTATGCGTAGATGGAAAATCGCTTTGGGAACGGCCGTCGCGCTCGGCGCGATCTCGGTGGCCAGCGTGCACTTTCTCGACATGGGCAATTTGAGCGGCGGCGCAGCGGGTGCTGCGCCAGCGCCGGCGGCCTTCGTAATGCCGGTGCCGGTGGTGAATGTCGTGAAGAAGACGCTGCCGATCTATCTCGACTACGCCGCGCGGGTGGAGTCGATCCGCAGCATCACGCTGCAGGCGCGCGTGCCGGGCTATCTGCAGGAGCAGACGGTTGCCGACGGCAGCGACGTCAAGCAGGGCGACCTGCTCTACCGTATCGCGCCCGACGACTATCAGGCCGCGCTGGAGCAGGCGAAGGCGCAGGTGCAGCGCGATAGCGCGACGCTCGAATATGCAAAATCCAATCTCGGCCGCGGCACCGACCTCGCCAAGGCCGGCTATCTCGACAAGGACAGCTTCGACCAGCGCACCAGCAATCTGCGCGCGGCCCAGGCCGCCCTTGCCGTCGACCAGGCGGCGGTGCGGACGGCCGAGCTCAACCTCGGCTATGCCGAAATCAAGGCGCCGTTCTCGGGACGCATCGGCCGCAACCAGGCTTCGGTCGGCACGCTGGTCAGCGTCGCCGGCACGGTGCTCAACACGCTGGTGCAGCTCGATCCGATCTACGTGACCTTCAATCCGAGCGAGAGCGATCTGGTGCAGATCGAGCAGGCGAAGGCCGCCGGTCCGATCGCCGTCGACGTGCTGTTGCCCGGCGAGACCCAGCCCAGCCAGAAGGGCGAGCTGACCTTCATCGACAACACGATCGACCATTCGACCGGCACGATCACGGCGCGCGCCACCATCGGCAACGCCAAGTTCACGCTGCTGCCTGGACAGTATGTGCGGGTGCGGCTGCATGTGAAGGAACAGCCCAACACACTGATGGTGCCGCAGGTGGCGCTGGGTTCCAGCCAGCTCGGCAAATACCTCTATGTCATCGGCAAGGGCAACACCGTCGACCAGAAGCTGGTGTCGCTCGGCCCGACCGACGGCGACCTGATTTCCGTAACCTCCGGCATCTCGGAGACCGACCAGGTGATCACGGGCAATTTGCAGAAGATCGGACCCGGAATGCCGGTTTCTCCCTTGCCGCAACCGAAACCGGCCAGCTGATAACCCCCATCAGTTTCCGGTCCGACGGCGCCCTCGATACCCACGTCGAGGGCGCCGTTTACTATTTGGGGTCAGACAATTCCGACCCCGAAAGGAACAGTCTTCTACGGACGGGTCCCTTGTTGGATTGTCGACAACCTGATTGTGTTACAGTCGGTTCATCAGAATATGACCTGACCCGCAACGGACACAAACGTGAAGATCAAGAGCATCAAGGCCTATCATGTCGTGCAGCCCTTCGTGGACGGTCCCTACCGCATGTCCAAGGGGCGGATCGCCGATTGCTTCGACGCGGTGATCGTCGCCATCACCTCGGACAGCGGCGTTACCGGCTGGGGCGAGATGGCGCCGCTTGGCAATTTCTACTCGGCCGCGTTTCCCGCAGGCACACGCGCGGGCGTGCCGGAGATCGCGCCGCATCTCATCGGCCAGGATCCACGCGGCCTTGCCGGCATCGGCCGGCTGATGGACACGGCATTCAAGGGCCACCCCTACATCAAGTCGGCGCTCGACATGGCGTGCTGGGATCTTGCCGCCCGCGCCGCCGGCGTGCCGCTGGTGACCATGCTTGGCGGCCGCGAGAGCGACATGGCGGAGACCTACCGGGTCGTCACCCACGGCACGCTCGATCAGATGGCAGCGCTTGCCAAAAGGATCATCGCCGAAGGCTGCCGGCGCCTGCAGGTCAAGGTCGGCGGCAATGTGCGCGACGACATCGAGCGGGTCTCGGCAGTGGCCGCCGCCGTGCCGAAGGGCACGGTGATCTTCTGCGACGCCAATGCCGGCTGGACGCCTTACCAGGCGCGCCAGTTCGCCGACGCCACGCGCGGCATCGACTACACGTTCGAGCAGCCATGCACGACGATCGAGGAGAACATGTCAGTGCGCCGCATGCTCGACAAGCCGATGGTGCTGGACGAATCCGTCACCTCGCTGGGCGAGATGCTGGAGATCCACCGCCGCGGCGCCGCCGACGGGCTGACGCTGAAGATCTCGCGGCTGGGCGGCGTCACGCAAACCCGTCTGATCCGCGACGTCGCCGTCGATCTCGGCTTCATGGTCACGGTCGAGGACACCGGCGGCGCCGAGATCGACACCGCCGCCATGGCGCATCTGTCGCTGTCGACGCCGCAGGAGCGCCGGCTGCACGCGATCGCCTTCCACGAATGGGTGACGGTGCGTACGGCCAGGAACGCACCGCCGGTGACCGGCAGCCATATGGGCGTACCCGACGGCCCCGGCCTTGGTATCGATGTGGATCCTGGCCTGCTCGGCAAGCCGTTCTTCGAGATCGGCTGAAGATGAAGATCAGGCGGGTCGAGTATGAGAACATTGGCGCCAGCGCGCCGTGCTACTCGGCCGCCACGCCTTTCATCTCGAGATAGCTTTCCATGGAATCGTCCAGCGCCTGCAGCCAGGGCGTATGATGGAGCGGCGACATGGTGCCGGTCATCAGCGAGCGGTAGGCGTTGTCGCGGAAGGTCATGATGTTTTCCATCTTGTGGTGCTCCCACTCCATGAAGGTGCGGTTGACCGCCTCGACGTCGAAGCCCGGATAGTCGGTCTGGTCCATCAGCTCCTTGGTGTAGTCGCCCTGGAACCAGATCATCTGCTCGGCGTCCTCCAGCGTCTCCTCGCGCGCCCGCCACTTGGCGCCGTGCTCGGCCATCGCTTCGGCGGATGGCAGCTTTATGCGACCTAACATCACGTCGCGCGCATACCAGGCCTGCGCGTCGAACATGTTGAAGGTGTAGAACTGGTCCTGCATGCCGATGTAGAAAAGCTTCGGGTTCTTCTCCCAGACGACGCCTTCATAGAGATCGAGCGGCCACATCCGGTTGGCGGTCTTGAGCTTGAGGTCGTCGGTGAGGAAGGGGAAGGAATGCAGATAGCCGGTGCAAAGGATGATGGCATCGACGTCCTTGGTCGTGCCGTCCTTGAAATGCGCAGTCTTGCCGACGACCTTCTGCAGCAGCGGCACCTCTTTCCAGTTCTCCGGCCATTTGAAGCCCATCGGCTTGGAGCGGTAGCTGGAGGTGATCGATTTGGCGCCGTATTTGTAGCATTGCGAACCGATGTCCTCGGCCGAATAGGAGCGGCCGATGATCAAGATGTCCTTGCCCTTGAATTCCATGGCGTCGCGGAAATCGTGGCTGTGCAGGATGCGGCCGTTGAAGGTGGGGAAACCTTCGAAGAAAGGCACGTTGGGCACCGAGAAATGGCCTGAAGCGACCACGACGTTGTCGAATTCCTCCGAGTAGGTCACGTCGTTGGTGCGATCATGCGCGGTGACGGTGAACTTCTTGGTCTCGTCGGAATAGGTCACCATGCGCACCGGGCTGTTGAAGCGCACCCATTCGCGCAGGCCGGATTTCTCGACGCGGCCCTTGATGTAGTCCCACAGCACGGCCCGCGGCGGATAGGAAGCGATCGGCCGGCCAAAATGTTCCTCGAAGGTGTAGTCGGCGAATTCGAGGCATTCCTTTGGGCCGTTCGACCAGAGATAGCGGTACATCGAGCCGTGCACCGGGTCGCCATGCTCGTCGAGGCCGGTGCGCCAGGTGTAGTTCCATAGGCCTCCCCAGTCGCTCTGCTTCTCGAAGCAGACGATTTCCGGGATCTCGGCGCCCTTGTCGGCGGCCGACTTGAAGGCCCTTAGCTGGGCCAGGCCTGACGGTCCGGCTCCGATGACGGCGACACGAGATTTCATTGCGGGCCTCCTCCTTTTGATTTCGACTTTTTTCTTGACGCAATTCCGGGCGGAAAACCGTTCGACACTTTTCCTGGAATTGCTCCCACGAAACAAATTTCACTGACAGTGACAGTAATTGGGTCTTTGGTGCTGTCAACAAACATCTGCGGCGGCGGCGTTTGCGTGAAACGGTTTTTGCGCACAAAGGCGGCGGCGTCACGTTGAAGCAGGCGCGCCCTGCAACCGCCAGCGGCTTGCTGTCGCGGTTGCGCTCTTGTATCGCCACCGAATATGTTCACCTTGAGTGAAATAAATCCGCGAGAGTCGGGGGCGACATGGCGAACAAGAATTCCGGCACCGATGCGGCAGCGAAGGGCAAGGCACCGCTAAAGCGCGTTTCGGCGGCCGGGCGCACGATACGCGCGCCGTTGACGCAAAATCCGCACGCCATCCGCGACACGCGCGAGAAAGTGCTGGAAGTGGCGATCGGCCATGAGGTGCGGGCGTTCCGCAAGAAGCTCGGCATCACCGTCGCCGATCTCGCCACCGCCACCGACATTTCGCTCGGCATGCTGTCGAAGATCGAAAACGGCATCACCTCGCCGTCGCTGACGACATTGCAGGCGCTGTCGCGAGCGCTGGGCGTTCCGGTGACCGCCTTCTTCCGGCGCTTCGAGGAAGAGCACAGCGCCGTCTTCGTCAAGGCTGGCGAAGGCGTCGATGTCGAGCGCCGCGGCACCCGCGCCGGCCATCAATACAACCTGCTCGGACATATCGGCGCCAACACCAGCGGCGTCGTCGTCGAGCCCTATCTGATCACGCTGACCGAGAATTCGGACGTGTTTCCGACTTTCCAGCATGCGGGCATGGAGTTCCTCTACATGCTCGAAGGCGAGGTCGTTTACCGGCACGGCAACAACCTCTATCCAATGAAACCGGGCGACAGCCTGTTCTTCGACGCCGACGCGCCGCACGGCCCGGAAGAGTTGACGCGGCTGCCGATGCGCTATCTGTCGATCATCTGCTATCCGCAAAACAGCGCGGGGTGAGACGTTCTGGTTCCTCGCCCCACGAAAGTGGGGAGAGGTGGCTCGGCGAAGCCGAGACGGAGAGGGGAGCGCCCTACGAAGGCCCCCTCTCCGTCCGCTTCGCGGCCACCTCTCCCCCGCCTTTGGCAGGGGCGAGGAACTCGCGCTTCGACGCTGGCACAATCGTGTCGCATTGGTCAGCAGCGGAGACGCGTGGTAAAAGCCGGCGCAAAAGAGAGTTTCGGCGATGAACAAATTCACTCCCGCAAAGCCCGCCGGCGCGCGCAGCGTCGATGAGATCACCGGCAGCCGGCGGCTGCGGCGCATGCGCAAGGCCGACTGGTCGCGACGGCTGGTACAGGAGAACCAGCTTTCGGTGAACGACCTGATCTGGCCGATCTTCGTCATCGACGGCAAGAACACGCGCGAGCCGATCGCCGCGATGCCGGACGTCTATCGCCTGTCCATCGACCTCGCGGTGAAGGAAGCCGAGCGCGCGGCCAAGCTGGGCATCCCGGCCATCGCCACCTTCCCCAATGTCGAGCTTGCGCTGCGCGATCAGACCGGATCGCACATCCTCGACCCCGACAATGTCATCAACCGCGCCACGCGCGCCATCAAGGACGCGGTGCCGGAGATCGGCATCATCACCGATGCCGCGCTCGACCCGTTCACCAGCCACGGCCATGACGGCATCCTGCGCGACGGCATCATCGTCAATGACGAGACGGTGGAGCAGGTCGCCGCGGCTGCCGTCATTCAGGCCGCCTCGGGCGCCGACATCATCGCTCCGTCCGACATGATGGACGGCCGCATCGGCGCCATCCGCGACGCGCTCGACGCCAACGGTTTCCAGGACGTGGCGATCATGTCCTACGCGACGAAGTTCGCCTCGGCCTTCTACGGACCCTATCGCGAGGCGGTCGGCACCGCCGGCCTGCTCAAGGGCGACAAGAAGACCTACTATATCGACCATGCCAATTCCGACGAGGCCGTGCGCGAGGCCGAGCAGGACCTCGCCGAGGGCGCCGACATGCTGATGGTCAAGCCCGGCCTGCCCTATCTCGACATCATCCGCCGGCTGAAGGACGAGCTGCGGATGCCGACCTTCGCCTATCAGGTGTCGGGCGAATATTCGATGATCAAGGCAGCGGCCGCCAATGGCTGGATCGACGGCGAAAAGGCGATGCTGGAATCGCTGCTTGCGCTGAAGCGGGCGGGCTGTGACGGCGTGCTCACCTATTTCGCGCCGGTGGTGGCGGAGATGCTGAGGGGCTAGCCTCGAACGCCCGCTCCGTTTTCGTGCGGGTAAGCCGCATGATTGGCCGTTCCCTCGTTGGAGACGGCACGCGGACGAAACCCACGCGCTCGAAGGTCGAGACATAGCCGGTGCTTGACGCACTGGGCGACAGCTCCGCGTCTATCGGATAGGCCTCCACGGCTGGCGCGCCGCTCTTGAAGGCAAGCGCCACCGCACCCTCGATCAATGCGGTGGCGATCCCCCGCCTGCGATAGCCGATGCGAATATAGAGACAAGACAGCGACCATACCGGCACATCGTCGCCAGCCCTCAGCCGCCAGACCCTGCCCAGATGCGGCAAGGCACTGCGCGGCGTTATCTGACACCAGCCGACGGCCTTTTCCCTTTCGAACGCAAGCAAACCTGGCGGCGGTCCTCTTTGCACCACCGTCTTGAACGCCGACCGGTTGCGATCAGCCGGTTGCATGCGGTAGCCGGCGCCGATGCGCCAGTACATGCACCAGCATCCCGCCGTCGCGCCCTTTTCGCCGAACAGGTCCTCGAGCGCGGGCCACAACTGCGGTGTGAGCACCCGTATGGCAAGCTTCTGATCCTGGGGTCGAGCGGTCATCGCGCAGGCATAACGTTACCCTGACCGGAGAAACGCTGTCACAGATCGCCTCGAGGAACAACCGGGCCGGTAGGATGGCCGATCTGAAAGTCGTCAGCCCGCTGGAATAAACTGCTTGCAATACGCAATCAGTTAAGCTATCCCAAAGACTGATTTCGAATTACAACTGGTTTAGGAGGCAGCCATGTCCAAGTTGCGTGTCAACGCTTTCACCTTGTCGCTCGACGGTTACGGCGCCGGTCCCGACCAAAGCCTCGACACGCCGCTGGGCGTCGGTGGCGAAAATCTGCACAAATGGATGATCAAGACCCGCTCTTTCCACCAGATGATCGGCAAAGATAGCGGGACCACGGATACCGACAACGATTTTGCGGTCCGCAGCTTCGAGAATATCGGCGCGTGGATCCTCGGCCGCAACATGTTCGCGCCGAGCCGCGGCGAATGGCCGGACGACAAATGGAAAGGCTGGTGGGGCGACAACCCGCCCTATCATGTGCCGACTTTCGTGCTGACGCACTACAAACGCGCACCGATCGAGATGGAAGGCGGCACGACCTTTTACTTCGTTACTGACGGCATTCATTCGGCGCTCGAACAGGCGAAGGCAGCGGCCGGCGGCAAGGATGTGCGGGTCGGCGGCGGCGTCTCGACCGTTCGGCAGTATCTGCAGGAGAGCTTGATCGACGAGATGCATCTGGCCATCTCGCCTGTCCTGCTCGGCTCAGGGGAGCATCTGTTCGCCGGGCTCGACATGCTGAAGCTGGGGTATCAGTGCACGGAACAGGTTGCCACGGCGGATGCCACGCATGTGATGATCGGGCGGGCGTAGGCCAGGCTTCTCCTTCTCCCCTTGTGGGAGAAGGTGGCCTCGCGAAGCGAGGTCGGATGAGGGGTGCTCCAGCTTGGCGACGAGCTGGAAATCGTCACCGCCTCATTTCTTCCAACACCCCTCATCCGTCTCGGCGCTGCGCGCCGATCCACCTTCTCCCACAAGGGGAGAAGGAGGGCGCCTCAATACTTCTCCGGCACGTAGAGTTCGCGCGGCAGGACCTGGCGCTCATATTCTGGATTGAAGACGCGCTCCGGCAGCGTGATTTCCTCGTGTGGAACCTCCTCATAGGGCATCTGCTGCAACAGATGGTCGATGCAGTTCAGCCGTGCCCGCTTCTTGTCGTTGCCCTCGACGATGAACCAGGGCGCTTCCGGAATGTTGGTGCGGGCGAAGGTCTCTTCCTTGGCCTTGGTGTATTGCTCCCAGCGCACACGCGACTGCAGGTCCATGGGCGAGAGCTTCCACTGCTTCATCGGATCGTGGATGCGCATCAGGAAGCGCATCTGCTGCTCCTCGTCGGTGATCGAGAACCAGTATTTCACCAGGGTGATTCCGGAACGGACCAGCATGCGCTCGAATTCGGGCACGTCGCGGAAGAACTCCTCGACTTGGTCCCCATTGGCAAAGCCCATCACCCGCTCGACGCCGGAGCGGTTGTACCAGGAGCGGTCGAACAGCACGATCTCGCCGCCCGCGGGCAGATGCGGCACGTAGCGCTGGAAATACCATTGCGACTTCTCGCGCTCGGTCGGCGCCGGCAATGCCACGACACGGGCGATGCGCGGATTGAGCCGCTGCGTGATGCGCTTGATGACGCCACCCTTGCCGGCGGAATCGCGGCCTTCGAAGACCACCACCAGCTTCTTCTTGTGGTAGGCGACCCAGGACTGCAGCTTGATCAGCTCCGACTGCAGCCTGAGCAGCTCGCGAAAATAGGTCATGCGCTCGATGGAGGGCGGATGCGACTTCTTGTAGATCTTGGCGATCTCGAGCGAGAGCGCCGGCTCGGACAGCTCCAGCTCATAGTCCTCGTCGAGCGTATCCTCGAGCTCGGCCTCCAGCCAGTCCTTGGCTCCGGAATTCGGTTTCAGTTCATTCATCGCGCTGCTCCGTCTGCCTGTCAGCCATCACCGCTTCGGAAGCCCCGGCCGGACACTCCGTAAGCCGACTGAGATACAGAGGCGCAATGACGGTTTTATTGCAATCGCCCGGCAGCTGCATCGACATGGAAGATATGTGATCGACCCCGTATCGATAGCGGGGCGACAAGCGGCGGGAATTGTCCTACAAATCCCTCGCTCTTTCCGGCGCTCGCCACGGCGCTTCTTCAAAACAAATTGCGAGGACCGACATGGAATACCGCACGCTCGGCCGATCCGGCTTGAAAGTCTCGACATTGACGCTTGGCACCATGACCTTCGGCGGCACCGGTCCGTTCGCCGCCGTCGGCAATTCGGATCTTTCGGAAGCCCAACGCATCATCGACACCTGCATCGATGCCGGCATCAACCTCATCGACACCGCAAACGTCTATTCCAATGGGCTGTCGGAAGAGATCATCGGCGAGGCGCTTGGCGGCAAGCGCAAGAACGATGTGCTGATCGCCTCGAAGGCGCGCATGCGTATCGGCACCGGCCCCAATGACGAAGGCCTGTCGCGCCATCACCTGATCCGCGAGTGCGAAAAGAGCCTGAAGCGGCTCAGGACCGACGTCATCGACGTCTATTTCGTCCACCAATGGGATGGGCTCACCCCGGTCGAGGAAACGATCGCGGCGCTCGACACCTTGGTCAATCAGGGCAAGATCCGCTATATCGGCTGCTCCAACTGGTCGGGCTGGCAGGTAATGAAGGCTCTTGCCGTCAGCGACAGCCGCCATCAGGCCCGTTTCATCACTCAGCAGATCCACTACACGCTGGAAGCGCGGGAGGCCGAATACGAATTGCTGCCGATCTCGGTCGACCAGGGCCTCGGCGTGCTCGTCTGGAGCCCGCTGGCCGGCGGACTGCTCTCCGGCAAATACCATCGCGACAGCCCGACCGCGCGCCAGATCGGCGGCTGGACGGAACCGCCGATCCGCGATGAGGATCGCCTGTGGCGCATTGTCGACGTGCTCAACTTCATCGGCAAGGCACGCGGCGTTTCGGGCGCGCAGGTGGCGCTTGCCTGGCTGCTCGGCCGACCGGCCGTAAGCTCGCTGGTGATCGGCGCGCGCAACGAGGCGCAGCTCAAGGACAACCTCGCCGCGGCAAGCCTGTCGCTCACCGAGGACGAACGGCAGCGTCTCGACATCGTCAGCCGGCCGCCGGTGCTTTATCCCTATTGGCACCAGCAGTTCACGGCCAGGGATCGTTTCGGGCCGGCCGACGAGGTGCTCGACCGCTCTCACGCTTAAAACGCTCAGCCGGCGATAAAGCGCCAGACTTCCGCGTCGGGCTTAATCTGCCCGCTCAGCACGAAATATTTGTAGAGGACGAGCAGCGAGATCGCCTGCTCGTCCTGCTCATTGCCGAATCTGCGGCAATAGGCATTGGCGGCGGCGGTTATCCGTCCCGCCTCGTCGGGATGTTTTTCGAAATAGGCCACCTTGTCGAGCAGGTCGGAGAAATCCGGCTGCAGGGGCACATAGTGGACGTTGGGCTCGACCTGGGCTTCGGCGAACCAGGTTTCGTAGGTCGGTTCCGGCATGAGGCAGAGTGAATTGGAGCTCATGATCCATTTCAGGTTCGTCGCGACATCATTGCCTTCGAGCGAGACGATGTAGCGATACTGTCGCTGCTGCTCGATGTTCAGGAACGGCTTGCGGTATCCGTCCGGCGCATCGGCCCTGTGGGAACCCGCATCGCAAATCGGCAGGTCGGCGGCTTTTTCGACGAAGCGGGTGCGAATCGGATTGTTGAGATGACCGCGCCAGACCACCATCGGACGCTTGGCGGCGAAAGACAGGTTGTCGGGCGGCATGTAGAAGTGACGGAACTTGTTCAGCTTCATCAGCACGCCGTTCGCATTGTCGTCGCCGATGGGCCGGTCCTTGACGATCCTCGGGAACTCCGGAACCCCGACAACGTCGCCGAATTCGAAATCGATCAGCAGGCCGGGATCGAAATAGCGCGCGAATTCCTTGAGGTCGTAATAATACATGCTGGAAGAGGACGGCAGCTTGCCGACGGCTACGGCGTCCGGACTGGGCACGAACGGGTGTTCCAGCTTGTTGTAGTAGTTCAGCCGCTCGCGAACCGTCTTGCCCGAAAGCATGGCCTGTTCAAGCCGGCTGGCGAGGCGGTCGCGAAACAGGGACTGCGGTGCGCGGTCGCGCGCGAAATTGCGCGCGTAATAGAACAGCTTTGCGGCGGTTCGAGAGAGTGTGGCCATACGTCCGCGAGTTCAGCAAGTTCCCCTCGTCTCCTACAGCATTCTCCCGGCCATGTTGCAAGCCCGCTAATGCAACCGGCGTTGTGTCGACGCTTTCCCTCAAGCCGCGACCACGGCAAACCCGCGTGCGCGCAAACCGCGCCGGTCGTCATGCAATGAGGTGACCAGCCGATCTCGGCTGCCGGCGATGTGAGCGGAAAGCAGTCGCGCCGCTTCATCGGCATCGGCGCTCCTGACGGCGGCGAGGATGGCATGATGTTCGGCCCAGGCACGGCCGAGCGCCTTCTCATCGCGCACCTCCAGCCAGCGCGCACGCGACAGCCTGGTCATCGCGTCGCGCACCGCCCTGAGCAGAAACTCGTTGCCGGAAAGCCTTGCCAGTTCGATGTGGAAATCCAGGCCGACGCGATGCCACTCCTCGCGCGGCGTCTCAGCATCGCAGGAATCGAGCATCGCCGCGATCACGTCGATGCCGCCACGGTCTTCGAGCGCCGCCGTGAGGCGAACCGCCGCGACTTCGACCGCCTCGCGGTAGACGGCGATCTGCCCGAGTTCGGCAAGGTTGATTGGCGCCACCGTCCAGCCGCGGCCGTCGCGGCCGATCAGCCCTTCCGTCTCCAGGCGCAGCAATGCGGCCCGCACCGGCGTGCGCGACGCGCCGAAGCGGCTCTCGATCCAGCGCTCGGTCAGCCGCTCGCCCGGGCCGATCTCCAAACCGAGGATCATCTCGCGAAGCTGTCTTTCGACATTTTGCATCTGCGACATTTGTCGTCCCGTTTTCCAAGCCGCGTTGACGGCGCTCGCATTTTGACGGATACCAGCTTGGTATCCCAAATTAGTATCCGCAACAACCCCAGCATTGGCACGCATGACATGACGCCCAAGGAACCCGAACAGAGCGGCTTCAACATCCATTGGCGACGCAATCTCGCCGTCTGCTTCGCCGGCTCGTTCAGCACGCTTGTCGCCATGACGCTGCTTCTCCCGTTCCTGCCGCTGTACGTCGAGCAGCTCGGCGCCGAGGGCCACGCGGCGATCGTGCAGTGGTCGGGCATCGCCTATGGCGCGACCTTCTTCGCGGCCGCGCTGGTCGCGCCTTTGTGGGGACGGCTGGGCGACCGCTACGGCCGCAAGCTGATGCTGGTACGCGCTTCGTTCGGCATGGCGATCTGCATGTCGTTGACCGGCATGGTTGAGAGCGTCTGGCAGCTGGTGCTGCTTCGATTGCTGATCGGTTTTGCCGGCGGTTATTCATCGGGTTCAACGATCCTGGTGGCGATGCAGACGCCCAAGGAGCGCTCCGGCTGGGCGCTGGGCGTGCTGGCGGCGGGCATCACGGCGGGCTCGCTGGTCGGACCGCTGCTGGGCGGCCTGCTGCCGCCGCTGATCGGCATCCGCGCGACCTTCCTGCTGTCCGGCGCCGTCATTTTCCTGGCCTTCCTGGCGACGACTTTCCTGATCAAGGAGAACCCGCCGGCGCCCAAGCCCGCCTCGACGACGAAGCCGAAAAGCGGCTGGTCGCAGATCCCCGACAAGCGGCCGATCGTCGCCATGCTGGCCACCGGCATGCTGCTCGCCTTCGCCACCATGTCGATCGAGCCGATCATCACCGTCTATGTGCAGCAGCTCGTCGAGGACCAGAGCAAGGTGACCATGGTCGCAGGCGTCGTCATGTCCGCGGCGGCGCTGGGTACCATCCTGTCCTCGTCCTGGTTGGGAAAACTCGCCGACCGCGTCGGCCACTGGAACGTCGTGGTCGGTGCGCTGGCGGTCTCGGCATTGCTGCTCATTCCGCAAGCCTACGTCACCAATGGCTGGCAATTGATCGGCCTGCGCTTCCTGATGGGCCTGGCGCTGGGCGGACTGTTGCCCTGCATCACCAGCGTCATCCGCCACAATATCCCTGATGGGGTCGGCGGCAATGTGCTTGGCCTGGCGATCTCGGCGCAATATGTCGGCCAGGTCGCGGGACCGCTGTCCGGCGGCTTCGTCGGCGGGCATTTCGGTATGCGCTCGGTGTTTCTGGGCACAGCGGTGCTGATGGCGCTCGGTGCTGCCTATAACTGGATTGTCCAGTCGCGCCGGGCGCGGCATATGCTGCTCGAAGCTGGCGAATCCTAAACCGGCGCCTCCACCTCAACCGCAGCATGGAGATCCAGGATGAGCATTGCCGGGCAGGCATCAGATGGCGGGAGCCGCATCCTCGTGCTGGCAGCCGGCCTCGTCGGCGCGGCCGGCGTAGTGCTGTCGGCGACGGCGGCGCATCGCGGTGGCGCCTTCACCGGCACGGCGGCCAATTTCCTGCTGATGCATGCGTCGGCATTCCTTGCCATCGGCCTTGCCGGCGGCAATCGCTGCCTCAGAATCGCCAGCCTCGTCCTGCTCGCGGGCCTGCTTCTGTTCTGCGGCGATCTGCTCGCCCGCGACTTTCTCGGCTCGCGGCTGTTCCCGATGTCGGCGCCGATCGGCGGTACACTTTTGATCGCCGGCTGGGTAGCGATCGCCGTCTCGGCGCTGTGGCGTCCTCGGCCGTAGGTATTTCCGGCGAGCGTTTTTAATCGGCGCGCCGCTTGTGCTTGCGCGCAGGCAGGTCGTTGGCGCGGCGCCGCTCGGGCTGCTCGGTTCCGCGCGTGATGCCCCAATAGTTGCGGTAGATGTCCTGAAAAAGATGACCAATCGGATGCATGACTGCTTCTCCTCAAGTTGAATCGATCCAATGCGTGGACACGAAAAATGGCCACGGTTCAGCCGCGCTTGCGCTCCACGAGGAAGCGCAGTTCGCGGCGCCAGGGACCCACTCTGCCGCGCCGCTTCTGGCTAATGGCCGCCGAGGCGATGCCCCAGTCGTTGCCGTAGATGTCCTCGAACAAGTAACTCACCGGATGCATGGCACCCTCCTGTTGAAACCGCTCCGTCAAAAAGCGAGCGGACTTGGATCGATTCAAATCATAGGCCTCAATCACGCGAAGTCAAGCAGGATTTGAATCGATCCAACAAAAATGTTAGATGACCAGCAGCAATTCAGCGGTCATGTTCTTCCCGTGACCGGATTCGGAGGAACGACATGGCATCACTCCTCGAAGGCCAGGCAAGACCGATCAGGCTGGCCGACATCGCCAAGGCCGCCGGCGTCTCGCATGGCACGGCCTCAAATGTTTTCAGCCGTCCCGAGATCGTGCGCGCCGAAGTGCGCGAGCGGGTCAAGGCGGTGGCGGAGCAGATGGGTTATGCCGGTCCAGACCCGAAAGGCCGCCTGCTGCGCGCCGGCAAGGTCAACGCCATCGGCGTCGCCACCACCGAGCCGCTCTCCTACTTCTTCGACGATCCGTTCGCCCGCGTGATGATGGCCGGCATTTCCGAAGCCTGCGATGCCACCGGCGCGGGCATCGCGCTGGTCTCGGCCGCCAATCAGGAAAAGCTGGCCTGGAACATTCAGAGCGCGCTTGTCGATGGTTTTGTACTGTTCTGCATCGAAGGCGGCTCGCGTCTTGTCGACCTGACGCGCGAGCGCAGGTTGCCCTTCGTTGCGCTGGAGCTCGGCTTCCAGGACGAGACCGTATCGGCCATCGGCGTCGACAATGTCGCCGGCGCCAGGCTCGCCGCGCGCCATCTCGCCGAGCTTGGCCATCGCCGTTTCGCCGTCCTGTCGCTGGGCTTTGCCGACAACCGAACCGGCTTCGTAACGCCGGAAGCGGTGCGCAGCGCGGTCTACACCGGAACGCGCGATCGCCTTGCGGGCTATTTCGAGGAGCTTTCCCGCTTCGGCATCGATACGGCGAAAATCCCGGTCTATGAGACCGAGAACGAGGAAAAAAGCACCAGGGCCGGCCTCGAGGCGATCTTCGCCAGCGGCGAACCGCCGACCGCCATCCTGGCGATGTCGGACCGCATGGCGCTGATCGCCATCGACTGGCTGAGAGCAAGGGGGCTCGACGTTCCCGGCGATGTCTCCATTGTCGGCTTTGACGGCGTGCCGGACGGCGCGCTGTCCACGCCGCCACTGACCACCATCGCCCAGCCGATCACCGAGATCGGCCGCCGCGCCGCGCGCATGATTCTCGACCATGATGGCGCGGTGCGGCGCGAGACGATGGGCGTCGAGTTCGTCGTCAGAGGTTCGACCGGGCCGGCACCGAAAGCCTGAGCGGGCTCAGGCAATTCGGATAGATCGCAGGCATTTCCTCGCCCTGCGGCTAGTAGCCGCCCGCCCGCGCCGGCAGCGGCTGCACGCCGAATGTCGCACGCGCAGGCTCCTCGCGCACCGGCTTGGCGCGGGATGGGCCGAGGCTGGCAAGCCATTCGAGGTAGAGCGCGAGCGCGAGCTGCATGGCGATGCCTGCCGCGATCAGCAGCGTGTCGTAGGCCGGGCCGCCCGGGTTGATCAGCTTCAGCACCTGCGCCGCCATGGCAAGCAGCGTGCCGGCGATGAAAACCGGCAGCGAGCGCTTGCCCAGGATCGCGAGCGGATTGTCGGGCCGGACGCGGAAGAGGTTGGAGACCGTCGGCAGCGCGACGATCAGATAGCTGACCGCAAGAATGTGCAAGAGCCGCGGCAGCGACAGGAAGGTCTTGTCGAAGCCGCCGATCACCACCGGCAGGTTGAACCATGTGATCTGACCCCAGAGCGGAGTGTGCACCCAGATCGCCGCGCCGACCACATAGATGCCGGCGACACCCAGCAGCCACGGATTGACCAGGATGCGCCCGCCGCGCTTCACATGCAGCATGGCGGCAAGGCCGATGTTGAAAAGGAATTGCCAGGACAGCGGATTGAGGAACCAGAGGCCGGGCTCCGGATAGTTCGGCGGCGCGATCTGCCAGATGCCGGCGACGAGCCACAGCAAGCCGGACGCGATCAGCGCCGGCACGGGCCGATAGCTGACGAACAGCACGAAAGCAGGCGCCGCCAGAAGCAGCGCCGCATAGACCGGCAAGATGTTGTTGTAGCCGAGCTGGTGGCCGAGCGTGACGATGCCGAGCAGCGCCTGCGGCGTGTTGCGCATCAAGGGTTCTATGTTGATCATCGCCAGCATTTCCGGCCGGTGCGCGAACAGCGCGGCGGCGCTAAACAGCGCGATCACCACCATCGTGATGACGATGTGGGAGATGTAGAGCACCCCGGCGCGCCGCCACATCTTCAAGGTCGCGAGCAACCGGCCGCCCGGCTTGAACTTCGTGCCGTAAGCCAGCGCCACCGAGATGCCGGAAATCAGCACGAAGGCTTCCGCCGCGTCGGAAAAGCCGAAATTCTTATAGGTCCAGTTCTCGAAGACGGTGCCAGGCACATGGTCGACGAAAATGGTGAGCAGCGCGAGCGCGCGCAGCACGTCGATACGCGTGTCACGATCGTTGATACGTGTGTCACGATCATTGATGCGCGTATCGCGCTCTCCGACACGCTTATCGCGGTCGTTGGGAACAGGGGTGGTCATCGACAAAAGGCCTCAAAGCTGGTTGTTCATAGCCAGCAAATGCGACCCCCGGGGCGCACCGCTTCGATTCCTCCCACGGGGGAGTGTATCGGCGGAAAAACGGCCCGAATTGCGCCTGGTTCAATCAACTTTCGCGGAGCGCGAAAATATTCCGTTTTGAAGCCGGCAAATCAACGAATCTCTCATGGAATCAAATGGATATGAGCGCTTCCGAATATAGCGATAAAAACAGTATCCTGCGCCGGGACCTCGCCTTTCCTTACCGTCTGCTGAGGCCGGCGAACGCAAGCGGCGAGTGCCTGTTCGTGCTGCACGGGTCAGGTGTCGACGAGACGACGATGCTGCCGCTGGCAAGGCAGATCGCGCCGCGTTCGGTGATCGTCGCGGCGCGCGGCCGCATTCCACAGGAGGACGGATTTCGCTGGTTCGAGCGAATCACGCCGACCAGTTTCGAGCAGGTCTCCATCCATGCCGAGACGGCCGCCTATGCCCAGTTCGTGACGGAGGTCGCGGAGGTGCAGCGGCTCGACCTGCAACGCGCGACCTTCCTTGGCTATTCGAACGGCGCCAATGTCGTCTCCAGCCTGATGCTGCTCCATCCCGGCATTGTCAGACAGGCAGCGCTGTTGAGGGCGATGCCGGTGCTCGACATCTCCCCGATGGCCAACCTCGGCGGCAGCCGCGTGTTGATCATTGCCGGGGCGGCCGACCAGACCTATGGCCCTTTCGCCTCTGCCCTGGTGACACTGTTCAGCGAACGCCAAGCCGAGGTCGACGCGCGCATCGTCGCCTCGGGCCACGAGTTTGGCGATGCGGACGCCGCGATCCTGCGGCAGTGGCTGGCAGCGCCTGTCGCGGTCGCCTGACTGGGCCAGGCGGGGCCCGGTGCGGCCATCAACGATCGAGACCATCGCGGCATGTTATAGGAACATCGTCCAGACACGCGTTGAGGGGCTGCTCGACCGGCCTCGCCCGATCCCCTCACCCATGTCCCATCCGGTTCCAGGCGTCCAGGCCGGCGATCTTGTAGGCCTCGGCCAGCGTCGGGTAGTTGAAGGTGTTGTTGACGAAGAAGTCGACCGTGCCACCGAGATTGATCACGGCTTGGCCGATATGGATGAGCTCGGTGGCGCCCTCGCCGACGATGTGGGCGCCGAGCAGGCGGCGCGTCTCGACCGAGAACAACAGCTTCAGGAACCCGCTGCTGACGCCCATGATGTGGCCGCGCGAGGTTTCGCGGAAGCGCGCCAGGCCGACCTCATAGGCTGCGCCGCTGTCGCGCACCTGCTCTTCCGACAGGCCGACCGTCGAAATCTCGGGCACGGCGTAGATGCCATAAGGAAAGCTCTCCGGCGGCGGCGGCAGGTGAACCCCGAAGGCGTGGCAAGCCGCCACTCGCCCCTGCTCCATCGACGTCGAAGCCAGGCTCGGGAAGCCGATAACGTCGCCCGACGCGTAGATGTTCGGCACGCTGGTCTGGAAAGTCTGCGGATCGACCTTGATGCGGCCGCGGGCGTCGGCCTCGATGCCGACCGTGTCGAGGCCGAGGCTGGCGACATTGCCGGTGCGACCGGCGGCGTAAAGCACCATCTCGGAGCGGATGGTGCGGCCGTCCGCCAATGTCACCTCGGCATGGTCGGGTTTCGAGGCGATCTCCTTCACCGTGCTGCCGAGGCGGATGGTCATGCCGCGGTCGCGCATCTGGTGGATGAAGTCGTCGACGATTTCGCGATCGATGAAGTCGAGGATGGTGTTGCGCGGTTCGACCAGTGTCACCGGCACGTCGAGAGCGGAAAAGATGGTGGCGTATTCGACGCCGATGACGCCGGCGCCGATCACCGTCAGCGTGCGCGGCAGATGATGGAGCTCCAGCATCTCGTCGCTGTCGAAGACGCGCTTCTTGTCAAAGGGCACGTCGGCCGGGCGGTGCGGCCTGGTGCCGACGGCGATCAGCGCGTTGGCGAATCCGACTTCGCTGTAGTCGCCATTATCGGCGGTCAGGCTGACCTTGTTCGGCGTGAGGAACTTCGCCGCGGCGCGCGCGCTCTTCACCGTGTTGCGCATGAACTGGTGCTGCAGCACCTCGACCTCATGGTCGAGCGTCTTGTGCAGCCGGTCGACCAGATCCGAGATCGAAATGTCCTGCTTGACCCGGTAGCCGCGTCCGTAGAAGCCGCGTTCGCGCCAGCCCGAGAGGTTGAGCACCGTCTCGCGCAGCGTCTTCGACGGGATGGTTCCGGTATGCACCGAGACGCCGCCAAGGCGCCGGCCCCTGTCGACCACCAGCACCGACTTGCCAAGCTTGGCCGATTGCACCGCGGCGCGGCGCCCCGAAGGGCCGCTGCCGATGACAAGCATGTCGTAGTCCATGTCCCGTCCCCTTTGTGCGCCGCAGCAAGCTAGACCGGGAAGAATGTCATGTTCAACAGGCAACACCATTCCCTCGGCGGGCGAATCCGCCGATGCAACCAAAAGCATGAGAAACCTTAACCGGACGGCAAGGCTTGCGTGCAATGGTCCATGTCGAGGGGACCACCGGGGTAACAGAGTTGGCGATTTCCAAAAGCGATGCGCTGCCTGGCGCAGAGACCGGTTTCTGGTCCGGCCTTCAGAGCAGCGCGGTTCTCGCCGACCTGCGCGAGGGCCTGTTCCGTTTCATCGCGCTGGTGGTCGCCGCGGTCTTCGTCTATCGCGGTGCGCGTCACCTCGTCATCGATCCGGGCCGGCTGAACATCCTGCTGCTCATGATCTCCGACGTTCTGACCTTTACCTGGCTGCTGCTGGCGCGCCGGCCGATTGTCCGCGACTGGAGCCCTTTCACGGTATTCATCTCGGTGACGGCTGCTTTCGGTTCGGGTTTCGTATCGTTCCAGGATGGAATCGCCGTCATCCCGCTCTATATCGCGGCGCCGCTGCAATTCCTGGCGCTGTGGCTGGTGATCTGGGGTAAGATGTCGCTTGGCCGCTCCTTCGCCATCCTGCCGGCCAACCGCGGCGTCGTCACCGGCGGCGCCTATCGGTTCGTGCGGCACCCAATCTATGCCGGCTATCTGGCAGGGCACATCCTGTTCCTGCTTTCGAGCTTCTCGCTCTACAATTTCGCCGTCTACGCGATCATTACCCTGTTCCAGATCCATCGCATCCTGCGCGAGGAGCGCATCCTGGCGCTGACCGAGGAGTATCGCGACTATCTCGGGCGGGTTCGCTACAGGCTCTGTCCCGGCATCTTCTGACGTCGCGCCCGACGGTGGCGGGCACGTTCCTTGAATTCCAGGCCGCCCTCACCATTTGAAAAGGCGGCAGGCATTCCCATGGGGATGCTGCGATCGAGGAACGGATATGAACGCACGCGTATTGGACGGCGAGATCATCACGACCAGGTTCGAGGACACCCGCGCCTATCGCGGGGTGCGGACAAGGCGCATTTTCGCCTTCCTGCTCGACTATTTCTTCGTCGCGCTGCTGACCATTCCCTTCGCCATTCTGGTCGCCATTCTCGGCCTGTTGACCTTCGGCCTCGGCTGGGCGCTGTTTTCGATACTGGTGCCGATGGTCGCCATACTCTACATCTGGAACACGCTGGGCAGCCGCGACCAAGCGACGACCGGCATGAAGATCATGGGCATCCGCCTGGAGAAGCTCGACGGCAGCCGCATCGACGGCATGACGGCCGTGGTGCACTCGGTGCTGTTCTGGGCCGGCAACGTCATCCTGACGCCGCTGGTGCTCCTGGTCACGCTGTTCTCCGACCGCAAGCGCACGCTGCACGACCTGCTGCTCGGCACCGTAGTAACCCGCACCGATATCTGACGGATTCACGGCCGTGCGCATCAAACCGCCGCGCGCCTGTGCTTAAATATGAACAGGCCAAGGCCATCGCGGCAGCATAATCCTGTTGAATTTTTTGGCGACCGGGCCAAAGGTAGGGCGATTCGCAGGAGCGTTTCCAAGATTAGATGACGCAGCATCCGACCCAGTCGCCGCAGTTCTTCCTGACCGCGCCGTCGCCGTGCCCCTACCTGGAGGGACAGTTCGAGCGCAAGGTGTTCACGCACCTTGTCGGCGACAAAGCTCCGGAGATGAATGACCTCTTGACGCAAGGCGGCTTCCGGCGCTCGCAGAACATCGCCTACCGTCCGGCCTGCGAGTCGTGCCGCGCCTGTGTGTCGGTCCGCATCCTGGCGCAGGAATTCAGCCCCAGCCGCAACATGCGCCGCGTGATCCAGCACAATGCCGACCTCGTCGGCGCCATGCATGACGCGCAGCCTTCGACGGAGCAATACTCCCTCTTCCGCAGCTACCTCGACGCCCGGCATCGCCGCGGCGGCATGTCGGACATGACCGTGCTCGACTATGCGATGATGGTGGAAGACACGCATGTCGACACCAAGATCATCGAATACCGGCGTCGCGGCCCCGACACGTTCATCACCGGCAAGGGCCATGGCGAGCTGATAGCCGTCGCGCTCACCGACAAGATGGCCGATGGCCTGTCGATGGTCTATTCCTATTTCAATCCCGACTTCGAGGACCGCTCGCTCGGCACGTTCATGATCCTCGATCACATCGCCCGCGCCAAGGCGATGGGACTGCCCCACGTCTATCTCGGCTACTGGGTCAACGGCTCGCGCAAGATGAATTATAAGATGCGCTTCATGCCGCAGGAGCATCTCGGCCCGAAAGGCTGGGAACGCTACGACCACGAAGCGGTCAGTCGCTGAACCTCCCCACGCTTCATCCTTAACTGTTTCAAGGAGGAGGACACCGGTCTTTCGGCCCTCAGGCTGGAACGAGCGCGGCGTGGCCGCTGTGCGCCTGCTCAAGATAGTTTGCGAGAATGCCCAAGTGTCCACCCACACCGACCACCAGAAAGGTCTCCTGATCACCGCCATAGGCGGCCTCACACTGACCGTCGACATACCGCTGATCCGGCTCGCCGACGGCACACCCTGGACGATCATGATGTTGCGCACCGCCACCACCTTGCTGGCCGGGCTGGTGGTGTGGACCGTCTGGCGGTCGTTCGACCGGAACGCGCCCCGGCTCATCCCGGGCTGGTCGGGACTTGCCGTGGCCTTTTGCTACGGCATGACCGGAATATGCTTCGTCACGGCGGTCTATCACACCTCGACGGCCGACCTTGTGTTCATCCTGGCCTTCAACACCGTGTTCGCGGCACTGCTGTCATGGCTCTTCCTCAAGGAAAGACCGCAGCCTGCAACCGTCATCGCCATGCTGGCGATGATTTTCGGCGTGCTGATCATCGTCGGCGGCTCCGTCGGCACCGGGCATCTGTTCGGCGATTTCATGGCGCTGTGCTCGACCTTCTTCGTCGCCCTCGCCATCACCATTTCGCGCGCCAGCGGCAAGGATATGGGCTTCACCGCGCTGGTCGGCGTCATCCTGCCGCTGGCGCTCGCCGTCTTCATGGTTTCAGGCGAAGGCGTTCACGTGAACGCACCGTGGTGGATCATCTTCAACGGCGCCGTGATCATGCCGATCTCGTTCTTCTGCCTTGCCAACGGACCGAAATACATTTCAGGCCCGGAAGTGGCGATGTTCTATCTGCTGGAGACGGTGCTGGCGCCGGTCTGGGTCTGGCTGATCTTCGCCGAGGAGCCGACGCGCAACAGCCTGATCGGCGGCTCGATCCTGATCGTGACGCTGGTCGCGCATTCGCTGTGGCAATTGCATGAGGGCCGCAAGCGCCGTGCTGCGCTTGCCGTGGTTCACCCGGCCTGAACTTTCCTCGGCTCGGCCGCCGCTTCGATCTGTGGCGGCGCGCCGGCCTCGTAGGCGACAGGCGGAAGCTCGTCCATGATCTCGACCTCGCGCAGCCATTCGCGCCAGATGGCGACGAGCAGCGCCATCAACACCGGGCCGATGAACAAGCCGAGGAAACCCATCGTCTTGACGCCGCCGATCAGGCCGAAAAAGGTCGGCAGGAACGGCAGCTTGATCGGGCCGCCGACGAGCTTGGGCCGCAAGGTCTTGTCGACGATGAAGAGCTCGACCGCGCCCCAGATGAAGAGCGCCGTGCCGGCGAAAAGCTTGCCGCTGGCGGCGAGGTAGATCGACACCAGGGTGAAGGAGAGCGGCGCGCCGCCCGGGATCAGCGCCATGATGCCGGTGAGCGCGCCGAGCGTCACCGGCGACGGGACGCCGGCCAGCCAATAGGCGATGCCGAGCACCAGGCCCTCGCCGATGGCGATGATGGTCATGCCCGTCACGGTCGAGGAAATGGTTGCCGGCACGACGCGCGAGATACGTTCCCAGCGCGTCGGCAGGATGCGTTCGCCGAGGCGATCGACCTGGGCCGCGAAAGACTCGCCGTCGCGATAGGCGAAGAACAGCGCGATCATCATGAACAGAAGCGTCAGAATCAGGCTGAAGGCGCTGCCGCCGGCGGCCAAGGCGCCGCGATAGATGCTGCCGATGTTGGAGCCGCTGATCAGCTGGATCAACTCGCCGATGCCGCCGGGATGGCCGAGATAGGCCGTCCACTGCTCGTTCAGCCACTGGCCGACGACCGGTATGGCGGCGATCCAACCCGGTGTCACCGCGCCGTGGCGATTGGTCTCGATCGCCCAGGTGACCCACTCGCGCAGCTCGTTGATGGCATAGGTGCCGGCAAGCGCGATCGGCACCACCAGGAAGGTGAGGATGAAAAAGATCGCCAAGGTCGCGCCGACCGTTCGGTTGCCGCCGACGCCAACGAGCAGCCGGCGGTACAGCGGCCAACTGGCAAAGGCGATGACGAGCGCCGCCAGCACCGGGAACAGAAAGCCGTGGAAGAAATAGACGCCGGCAGCGACGATCAGCACCAGGAGCCAGCGCGCCGCCGACAGCGGCGGGATGACGGCCGCCCTGAGCGGCGTCGACAGGCCGAACAGGCGCTGCCCCGGCTTCTGGATCTCGGCGCGCTTCAACCCGGCGTTGCTCCCTGCCTGATGGTTCGATGGATGCTTATGCACCATCATAGTGCAGCAATCGTGACGATAGTCCAAATAGTGCCTTTCCTTCTCCCTTGTGGGAGAAGGTGGATCGGCGCGCAGCGTCGAGACGGATGAGGGGTGTTCCAGCGGAGTGAGGCGTTGGTGACCCCATATTGCGGCATCCAAAGCTGCTCAAGTCCGTGTCAAGCTGGAACACCCCTCATCCGTCGCCTTCGGCGACACCTCCTCCCGCAAGGGGAGAAGGAAAGGTGCTGCTTCACCCAAATTTCCCCGTCCTGGGGAAACCCTTCGGCACCATGCGGCCGGCGGCGGCGCGGGCTCCGATCCATTCGGTCAGTTCCTCGCGCGACTTGGTGAAAGTGCGATCGGCCGAATCCTGCCAGGAGAGCCCGGTCTCCAGGGTGAAGGTCTTCAGGTCCAGCACGCCGCCGTCCTTGTATTTCTGCAGCCGCACACCCTTGCCGCGCGCCATTTCCGGAATTTCGGCCAGCGGGAAGACCAGCATCTTGCGGTTCTCGCCGACAATAGCGAGATGGTCGCCCGAAACCGGGATGCAGCGCTTGGCCTCGTCCGGCGCCTTGACGTTCATCACCTGCTTACCCTTGCGGGTGTTGGCGACGACCTCTTCCTCCGAAACGACGAAACCGTTGGCGTCGTATGAGACGAGCAGCAGCTTGCGTTTGGGATCATGGACGAAGGCAGTGACGATGTCCTGGTCGTTCTCCATGTCGACGATGATGCGGATCGGCTCGCCATGGCCGCGCCCGCCCGGCAGCCGATCGGCGCCGATGGTGTAGAACTTGCCGCCGGTGGTGAAGACCAGGATCTTGTCCGTGGTCTGGGCATGGAAGGCGAGCTTCAGGCTGTCGCCTTCCTTGAAGGTGAGCTGCGAATGGTCGGTCAGGTGGCCCTTCATGGCACGCAGCCAGCCCTTTTCCGACACAACGACGGTGACCGGCTCGCGCTCGATCATCGCATGCGCGATGTCGGTCAAGTCGTGCTCGGGCGCATCGGCAAAGTGGGTGCGACGCTTGCCGAGCTCGGTCTGCGGACCGAACGTGTCACGGACCTTGGCGACTTCCCACTTGATCGTCGACCATTGCTTGGCGTCGGAAGCCAACAGGGCCTCGATCTGCTTCTTCTCGGCGGTGAGGCCGTCGAATTCCTTGCGGATCTCGATCTCTTCTAGCTTGCGCAAGGCGCGCAGGCGCATGTTGAGGATGGCTTCGGCCTGGTTGTCGGTGAGCGACCAGCGGGCCATCATCACCTGCTTGGGCTCATCCTCCTCGCGGATGATCCTGATGACCTCGTCGATGTTGAGATAGGCGATCAGATAACCGGCGAGGATTTCCAGCCGCTTCTCGATCTCGCCGAGCCGGTATTTCGAACGACGGATCAAAACCTCGCGGCGGTGGTCGAGCCACTCCTTGAGCACGCCCTTCAACGACAGGACGTTCGGCACCTTGCCGCGCGACAGCACGTTCATGTTGAGCGGGAAGCGGCTTTCGAGCTCGGTGAGCTTGAACAGCGATTCCATCAGGATGCCGGGATCGACCGTGCGGCTCTTCGGCACCAGCACGATGCGGATGTCCTCGGCGCTCTCGTCGCGGATGTCCTCGAGGAGCGGCAGCTTGCGCGCCATCAACAGCTCGGCGATCTTCTCGATCAGCCTGGCCTTCTGCACGCCGTAAGGGATCTCGGTGACGACGATGCTCCAGGTGCCCCTGCCCTGGTCTTCCTGCTCCCATTTCGAGCGCACGCGGAAACCGCCGCGGCCCGTCTCATAGGCTTCGAGGATCGAGGCGCGGCTGTCGACGATGATGCCGCCCGTCGGGAAATCCGGCCCCTGGACGAAATCCATCAACTTCGCCACCGGCGCTTCGGGATGCTCGATCAGATGGAGTGCTGCGTCGCAAAGCTCGGCGGCGTTGTGCGGCGGGATCGAGGTCGCCATGCCGACGGCAATGCCCGACGAGCCGTTGGCGAGCAGGTTGGGGAAAGCGCCCGGCAGGACGGACGGCTCCTCGTCCTCTTCATTGTAGGTCGGCCGAAAATCGACCGCGTCCTCGGTGATGCCGGCAAGCAGCTCGCTCGCCACTTCGGTCATGCGCGCTTCGGTGTAGCGCATCGCCGCGGCGTTATCACCGTCGATATTGCCGAAATTGCCCTGCCCGTCGACCAGCGGGTAGCGCATCGAGAAATCCTGCGCCAGCCGTACCAGCGCATCGTAGATCGATTGGTCGCCATGCGGATGGAACTTGCCCATCACGTCGCCGACGATGCGGGCGCATTTGGCGAAACCCTGATCGGGGTTGAGCCTGAGCAGCCGCATGGCATGCATGATGCGGCGATGGACCGGCTTCAGTCCGTCGCGCACATCCGGCAGCGCCCGGTGCATGATGGTCGACAGCGCGTAAGCGAGATAGCGCCGCTCGAGCGCTTCCTTCAGATCGACCGGTTCGATTTTATCGCCGCCGCCATTGTCATCAGGCGGCAAAAGCCTTTTTCCCATGAATTTGGACTAGCTGAGCGGGTGATTCGCGGCAAGCGCCGCGTGAACGTCGGCGCATTCGCCGTGGCTATAGATGCGCAGCCGGCGGTGTGAAGAATTTCACGGAAGCGGCCCCGCGGCGGCTGCAATTTGCCGCCGATCTGCAACAGGCTTAGTCGGCAACACGAGGCCGACCAACATCAATCCGTTACATGCGGCCGCTATCTGGCAATGCAACGCGCTGGCGGAGGAAAGCCGCGGTCTTCATGACAAATTCACCGCATCGGGCAATAGCTGCCGACCGGCGTTTGCTTTTCATCGCCGTTTTCGACAAATGGGCCCGGAAATGCCTTTTTCCCGTCCCGTTCGTCACGGAATGGTGATGGAGCAGATGTCAAAAATAATTTCACAATAGCCAATCAGGACAGGGAACTCGCCATGACAATCCAACGCTCAACACTCAAGAAACTGGCCTTTTCGACCTTTCTGCTGACGCTGCCGCTCAATTCGGCCTTCGCCGCCGATCCGGCGGTGGCCGAGCGCATCAAGGCGGCCCTTGCCGCCCAGGGCGTCGAGATTTCCTGGACAGGCGTCTCCGGCGACGATTCGAACGCCGTCCTGCAAGGTGTTTCCATCAAGCCGGCGGCCGAGAAGGAAGCGCTGCCGATCGGCGACGTGAAGCTGGAGGGGGTCAGCGAGGCCAATGGCAGCTATGAGATCGCAACCCTCTCGACCTCGCCTTTCGAGCACAGCAAGGACGGCGTGACGCTCAATCTCAGCCCGGTGGTCGTCCACGACATGAAGGTCCCGGCCGAAGGCGGCACCGATCCGCTCGGCTCGCTGATGATGTACAAGTCGGCGGAACTCTCCAACATGACAGTCAAGGTCGGCGACAAGACGGCTTTCGCGATGGACGGGCTTGCCGTCCAGATCACCCCGCCGGCCGACGGCAAGGCGATGGACTTTACCGCCAACACCGAAAAATTCACCGCCGACCTATCGCTGGTCGACGATCCGAAGTCCAAGGAAGCGATCGATGCGCTCGGCTACCAGAACATCTCGGGCAACATCGCGATGGCCGGCACCTGGCAGCCGAGCGACGGCAAGATGGAGCTGTCGAAATATGACATCTCGGTCGAGAATGCCGGCACGCTCGGCATGACCTTCAATCTCGGCGGCTACACGCTCGACTTCATCAAGTCGATGCAGGAGATGCAGAAGAAGCTCGCCGCCCAGCCGGAAGGCGCCGACAATTCCGCGCAAGGCATGGCCATGCTCGGCCTGATGCAGCAGCTTTCCTTCAACGGCGCATCGGTGCGCTTCGAGGACGATTCGCTCACCGGCAAGGTGCTCGACTATGTCGGCAAGCAACAGGGCATGTCGGCCAAGGACGTCGCCAACCAGGCCAAGGCGATCGTGCCGTTCGGCATGGCGCAGCTCAACAATCCCGAGCTGACGGCGGAAGTCTCGGCGGCAGTCAATACCTTCCTCGACAATCCAAAGAGCCTGGAAATCTCGGCCGAGCCGCCGTCGTCGGTGCCGTTCGCGCTGATCATGGCCGGCGCCATGTCCAACCCGCTCGACCTGCCGAAGACGCTTGGCGTCAAGGTCAAGGCGAACCAAGACTGATCGGACAGTCAGCTGCAAAGAAAAGCCCGGCAGCGATGCCGGGCTTTTCTTGTTGAAGGCGATTCTTGTAGGAAAAAGAAGATCCTGGCTACGGCTTTTAGCCTTCCTTCTTCGCCGCAGCGACGCGCAGCGACAGCTCGCGCAGCTGCTGCGGAGTCGCTTCCGAAGGCGCGTTCATCAAAAGGTCGTAGGCCTGCTGATTCATCGGGAACATGGTGATCTCGCGCAGGTTCTTGGCCCCCACGAGCAGCATGACGATGCGGTCAACGCCGGCCGCCATGCCGCCATGCGGCGGCGCGCCATACTGGAAGGCACGATAAAGGCCGCCGAAGCGCTCCTCCACGGTTGCGCGGTCGAGACCGACCATCTCGAAAGCCTTGACCATGGTTTCCGGCAGATGGTTGCGGATGCCGCCCGACGCTATTTCGAAGCCGTTGCAGACCATGTCGTACTGGAACGCCTTGATGCTGAGGGGCTCCTGGCCGTTCAGCGCATCGATGCCGCCCTGCGGCATCGAGAACGGGTTGTGGGCGAAGTCGATCTTCTTCTCGTCCTCGTTCCATTCGAAGAACGGGAAATCGACGATCCAGCAGAGCTCGAAACGCTCGCGATCGACGAGGTTCAGCTCCTCGCCGGCGCGGGTGCGCGCGGCGCCTGCGAAGGTGACGAACTTCTTCGGGTCGCCGGCGACGAAGAAGGCGGCGTCGCCATCGGCAAGGCCGAGCTGCTGGCGGATCGCCTCGGTGCGCTCCTCGCCGATGTTCTTGGCGATCGGACCCGCGCCTTCGAGTTTTTCGCCTTCCTTGCGCCAGAAGATGTAGCCGAGGCCAGGCTGCCCCTCGCCCTGCGCCCAGGAATTCATGCGGTCGCAAAAGGCGCGGCTGCCGCCGGTCTTTGCCGGAATGGCCCACACCTCGGCTTTCGGATCGTTGGCAAGGATGTTGGCGAAGACCTTGAAGCCGGAGTCGCGGAAATGATCCGAGACCGCCTGCATCTCGATCGGGTTGCGCAGGTCAGGCTTATCGGTGCCGTAGGTGCGCATCGCCTCGTCATAGGGAATGCGGCGGAATTCCTGGGTCACCGGCTTGCCGGCGGCAAAGGTCTCGAAGACGCCGCGCAGCACCGGCTCCATGGTGGAGAGCACGTCGTCCTGCTCGACGAAGCTCATCTCGAGGTCGAGCTGATAGAATTCGCCAGGCAGGCGGTCGGCGCGCGGGTCCTCGTCGCGGAAGCAGGGCGCGATTTGGAAATAGCGGTCGAAGCCGGAGACCATGATCAGCTGCTTGTACTGCTGCGGCGCCTGCGGCAACGCGTAGAAGGTGCCGGGGTGGATGCGCGACGGCACCAGGAAATCGCGCGCCCCTTCGGGCGACGACGCGGTGAGGATCGGCGTCGAAAACTCGGTGAAGCCGACCTCCCCCATGCGCTTGCGCATCTCGGCGATGATTTTTGTCCGCGCGACGATGTTCTTGTGCAGTGTCTCGCGGCGCAGATCGAGGAAGCGGTATTTCAGGCGGATGTCTTCCGGGTAGTCCGGCTCGCCGAACACCGGCAGCGGCAGCTCCTTGGCGGCCGACAGGACTTCGATCTCGCGCGCGAAAATCTCGATTTCGCCGGTCGGCAGGTTCGGATTGACGGTTTCCGGCAGCCGCGCCTTGACCTCGCCGTCGACGCGGATCACCCATTCGCCGCGCAAGGTCTCGGCGGCCTTGAAGGCCGGCGAATCCGGATCGGCGACGATCTGGGTCAGGCCGTAATGGTCGCGAAGATCGATGAAGAGCAGTCCGCCATGGTCGCGCACGCGATGCACCCAGCCCGACAGGCGGACGGAATTGCCGACGTCGTTCTTTCTCAACTGGGCACAGGTGTGGCTGCGGTAACGATGCATAGTCATGGGGTAAAGTCCGGAAATTGCGGGCGTCGGCCCGGCTCGAAAATTGGCGCGAAAAGCGCATGAGAGGCCGGCTTTGTCAAGGCAAGCGGTCACACAGGCGCGCCGCTGCGACTGTTCAGGCAAAGTGGACTTGCACACCCCGGCTTTGGAAATCGGCGAGCGTGGCAGCAGGCGCGGTCCTTTCCACCACGAGATGGCGGATCGCAGCCGCTTCCGCCACGCGATAGGGTGCGGCGGTGGCGAGCTTGTCGTTGGTGACTGCAATGACGATGCCAGCGCTGTTTTTCGCCATGGCGCGTTTCACTTCGGCTTCGGCCGAATCGAAGGCGGTGACGCCGCGCGCGACATCCAGCCCGCAGGATCCGAGAAAGAACAGATCGGCGCCGAGTTGCGCCACGGCGGCCAGCGTATCTGTCCCGACGCAGGTTCCGAGATCGGGCACATAGCGGCCGCCGAGCACGATCAGCTCGACCAGGGGAAGGTCCGTCAGAGCCGAGGCGACGCCCAGCGAATTGGTGGCGACGGTCAGCTCCATATCGCGCGGGATCGCCCGGGCGATCGCCTCGTTGGTCGTGCCGCCGTCGATGAACAGCGACTGCCCCGCGCCGAGCAGCGCAACAGCCGCCCTGGCGAGCCGGGTTTTTTCCTCGACCGCATGACGGCTGCGCTGGCTGAGCGGCGCGGCTGCAAAGGGCCCCGATGGGACAGCGCCGCCATAAACGCGACGCAACTGCCCGGCCTTCGCCAGTTCCCTCAGGTCGCGGCGCACAGTGTCCTCCGATACGCCAAAACGGCTGGCGAGCTCGCCGGCCAGCACCTTTCCGTCGGCCGCAAGCTGGTCGCGAATGAGTTGGTGGCGTTCTTCGGTGAGCATGCGCGATCCTGTTTATTTGTGCACGTTGTTGCATGTTTTGCCTGTTCATGCAAGAAACAGAGTCGCCGGCAGCCTGAGAGCCGCCGCCCCTTATCGGATTTGCCTGATGACCCTTGGCCTGAAATTCGCCCCCCAGCACCGCGTCTATGCCGGCTTCGCGATCTATTCCTTTGCTATGGGCAATATCTTTCCGCGGCTGCCCGACATCAAGCGGGCCATGCAGATCGAGGACGGCACGCTGGGTCTCGCCCTGATCGGGACGCCCATCGGCACTCTGATCGCGCTGACGCTGGCGACGCCGATCCTGGAGCGCGTCGGGTTTCGCCGCGCGCTGCTGTGGCTGGTGCCGCTGCTTGGCTTCGCCTATGCCGTCGCGGTGCATGCGTCGGGCCCCGCCGCCCTGTTCCTGATGCTGCTCCCGGTCGGATTGATGATCGGCAGCATCGAGATCATCTTGAATGTCGAGGCGGACAGGACCGAGTTCCTGCTCAAGCGCCGGATCATGAACCGGGCGCATTCGTTCTGGAGCATCGGCTTCTTCGGCGCCGGCCTGTTCGGCGGCGCGCTGGCGCATCTCGGCCTGTCGCCGCAACTGCATCTGGCGCTGGTGGTGCCGACGGTGGCGGTTGCGATGGCGCTGTTCCTGGGCGGCTTCGAACCCGCGCCTGCCCGTTTCGCCGCGACCGGCGACAAGCCGCCGATATTCGCCCGTCCGACGCTGCCGATCCTGATCCTCGTGGCGGTGACACTGTCGGCAATGCTGATGGAAGGCGCCAGCATGGACTGGTCCGCCATCTATATGCGCACAGTGTTCGACTCGGGCCCCTTCGTTGCCGGCTTCACCGTGGCGCTGTTCGCCTTCTCGCAGGCAACGACACGCTTCTTCGCCGACAGCTTTGTCGACCGCCATTCGCCGAGCGGCGTAGCGCGCGTGCTGCTGGCAACAATGGCGGTCGGCGTGTTCATCGTCTTCTTCTCACCCCTACCCTTCATCTCGATGCTGGGCTTTGCGCTTCTAGGCATCGGCAGCAGCGCCATCTTTCCGCTGGCGATCTCGGCTGCGGCGCAGCGTACCGACCGTCCGGCGGCGATCAATGTCGCGGCCCTGTCGCAGATCTCCTTCGTCGCCTTTCTGCTTGGCCCGCCGCTGCTCGGCTTCGTGTCGGACCACTGGGGCATCCGCTCGGCCTATGGCATCGGTATCCCCTTCATCCTGCTCAGCCTGGCCACAGCCGGCGTGCTTGGCCGACGGCCATCGGCCGAAGCCGCGGATACCGCAAGGCAAAGCGTGGAGGCGCAGGCCGGCGAGGCCTGAACCGCCCCGCCGGGCCAGCGCATATCGCCATCGCGCGAAACTAGCGGTGCGTGACGACGTCGCGGCGCTTGACGAATGCCCGCGCGGCTGAAATTGAAAGAGGCCTAATATTGTGCCAAAAGCGATTTGATGCAGGTCATCACCACACAAGAAGAACTCGAGAGCGTTGTCGCGGCGTTCGAAAAGTCGGAATTCGTTACCGTCGATACCGAATTCATTCGCGAGACGACCTTCTGGCCGATCCTTTGCCTGATCCAGATGGCCGCGCCTGGGATTGAGGCGCTTATCGATCCGTTATCGCCCGGCATCGACCTGAAACCGTTTTTCCGGCTCATGGCCAACGAAGCGGTGCTGAAGGTTTTTCACGCGGCGCGCCAGGACATCGAAATCATCGTCCATCTCGGCGATCTGGTGCCGCATCCGGTGTTCGACACCCAGGTGGCGGCGATGGTCTGCGGCTTCGGCGACAGCGTTTCCTACGACCAGCTCGTGCAGAAGGTCACCGGAGCCCGGCTGGACAAGTCCTCGCGCTTCACCGACTGGCGGCACCGGCCGCTCTCCGACAAGCAGCTCGAATACGCGCTTGCCGACGTCACCCACCTGATCGAGGTCTACCAGCATCTCAGCGCCGAGCTGAAGCGCGAGAATCGCGGCCACTGGCTGAACGAGGAGATGGATGTCCTCACCTCGCGCGAGACCTACGATCCGCATCCCGAAGATGCCTGGAAAAGGCTGAAGATGCGGCTGCGCAAACCGCAGGAGCTGGCGATCGTGCAGGCGGTGGCGGCCTGGCGCGAACGCGAGGCGCGCGAGCGCGACGTGCCGCGCGGCCGCGTGCTCAAGGACGACGCGATCTATGAGATCGCCCAGCAGGCGCCGCGCGATGCGGCCGCGCTCGGCAAGCTGCGCACCACGCCGAAAGGCTGGGAACGCTCCGCCACGGCAACCGCGCTGCTCGGCGCGGTCAACGCGGCGCTGGCGCTGCCCAAGGACGCGATGCCGAAACTGCCGAAAAGCGTGCAGCCGCCGGAGGGGTCGAGTGCGGCGGCGGAACTGCTCAAGGTGCTGCTCAGGATCGTCGCAGAGAAGGAAGGCGTGGCCACCAAGGTGCTTGCCTCCAGCGACGATATCGACCGCATCGCCGCCGAGGGCGACGAAGCCGACGTGGCGGCATTGCAGGGCTGGCGGCGCGCCGTTTTCGGCGAGCAGGCGCTGAGGCTGGTACGCGGCGAGATCGGCATCAAATTCGACAAGCGCCGGATCGCGTTGTTCGAGCTGTAGCGCCTTTTCCTTCTCCGCTTGTGGGAGAACCTGGATCGACGCGCAGCGCCGAGACGGATGAGGGGTGTTCCGGCGGAGTGAAACGCTGGCGATCTCCTATCGCGGCATCCAACGCTGGCTTAAGTCCGTGTCAAGCTGGAATACCCCTCATCCGGCCGCTGCGCGCCACCTTCGCCCACAAGGGGAGAAGGGAAAGGCGAGCCTCACACCACCTCGAGCAGGTGGAGCGCGAACCAGATCCAGGCGATGAGAAGTATGCCGGCGCCAAGGAAGAAGGCGCGGCTGCGGTGCAGCACATGGTTTCTGTCGAGATGCACCCAGGCGTGGACATAGCGCGTGACTATGAACAGCCACATTAACGCTAGCGTCAGGTAGTTCACGCCATTGGTGACGAACAGCGCCAAGCACAGCACGTGAAAGAGAACCGGCAGCTCGAACTGGTTGATCAGGTTGTTGGCGACGGTGACGCTCGAGGCCGGCTCGGTTGAGCGGACCTTGTACTGGCCGATCCTGGCTTCGCCGGACTTAACGGCGAGATAGCGCCGCTTGAACATCACCAGATAGACGACATAGACCAGAAGAACATGCGCCAGCATCGGCCAGAAGATGGCTGTCTGGCGCATCTGCTTGTCCTCAGCCTCGCCGCCCGGCCAGCGCGAAGACCGCGATGACGAAGACCGGAATCGCCAGCAGCGCGAATTTGGTGACGGTCAGCGAAGAGGCGAAGGCCAGCGAATCGGGATTGGCAAGCTGGAAATCGGAGAGCAGCCGCGCCATGGCAAAATTCTGGGCGTAGTCGGCGACCGCATAGGGCGCCACCAGCGTCAGGGAGAACAAGGCCTGCAGTTGCGCCGGCATGGCGCGGAAGGTGCTGAGTCGCCGCCCGAAGGCGAGGATAAGGCTCACCAGCGTCAGCGACAGCAGCGCCGGGAACAAAAGGTCGAAGGTCAGATAGTGCCAGACGATGATGATCTCGCCGCCGCGCCGGCCGAGCGCGGTGAGCCACGCCATGCCTTCGTCGGGCGTGAAGCCGGCGACGCGCATGTCGAGTGAGGCCAGGCCGCCGCTCAAGCGCTGGAAATAGAGAAACTCCAGCGCCGTCATGACGAGGAACAGCGCAATCGAGGCGATGGAGAGCGCTGCCGCGTGACGCGACAGCCGAAGCACCGCCACGCTCAAGTCACGCCACAGTCCCCGCCGGCGGTCAGGCCGATCGGCCTGCCGATCAAATTCCGCCCGGGTAATTGGGGCTTTCGCGGGTGATCGTGACGTCATGGGCATGGCTTTCACGAAGTCCGGCGTTGGATATGCGCACAAAAGTGGCGCGCTCGCGGAAATCTGCAAGATCACGTCCACCCACATAACCCATAGCGGCTTTCAGGCCGCCTGCAAGCTGGTGCAGCACGCCAGCCACAGGTCCTTTGTAGGGGACCTGCCCTTCAATGCCCTCCGGGACCAGCTTCAGCGTGTCGCGAACTTCAGCCTGGAAGTAGCGGTCGGCCGAGCCGCGCGCCATGGCGCCGACCGAACCCATGCCCCGATACGCCTTGAAGGAGCGACCTTGGTGCAGATAGACCTCGCCGGGGCTCTCGTCGGTGCCGGCAAGCAGCGAACCGATCATGGCGGCGCTTGCTCCGGCGGCAAGCGCCTTGGCGAGATCGCCTGAATATTTGATGCCGCCATCGGCGATGACGCTGACGCCGGCCCTGCTGGCCGTCTCGACCGCCGACATGATTGCCGACAGCTGCGGAACACCGACACCGGCGACGATTCTGGTGGTGCAGATCGAACCCGGGCCGATGCCAACCTTGACGGCGTCGGCGCCGGCATCGATCAGCGCCCGCGTGCCGTCGGCCGTGGCGACATTGCCGGCCAGGATGCGCACGGAGTTCGACAGCTTCTTCGCCCGCGTCACCGCATCCAGCACGCGCTGCGAGTGGCCATGCGCGGTGTCGATGACGAGCAAGTCCACGCCGGCGTCAATCAGGCGCTCGGCGCGCTCGAACCCGTCATCGCCGACGCTGGTGGCGGCCGCCGCGCGCAGGCGCCCCTGCGCGTCCTTGGTGGCGTGCGGGTTGAGCTGCGACTTCTCGATGTCTTTGACGGTGATCAGGCCGACGCAATTGCCGTTCCTGTCGACCACTACCAGCTTCTCGATGCGATGCTTGTGAAGGAGACGCTTGGCTTCGTCCTGGTCGACATTCTCCTTGACCGTGATCAGGTTCTCACGCGTCATCAGCTCGTAGACCTTCTGCGCCGGATCGGAGGCGAAGCGCACGTCGCGGTTGGTGAGGATGCCGACGAGGCGGCCGACCGTGTGGCCGCCGGTGCCGCCATTTTCGACCACCGGAATGCCGGAAATCGAATAGGTGCGCATCAGCGCCAGCGCATCGGCCAGCGTGGCGTCGGGGCCGATGGTGACTGGGTTCACCACCATGCCGGATTCGAATTTCTTCACCTGCCTGACCTGCTCGGCCTGTTCGGACGGCGAGAAATTGCGGTGGATGACGCCGATGCCGCCGGCCTGCGCCATAGCGATCGCCAGCCGCGCTTCGGTGACGGTGTCCATGGCTGCCGACAGGATCGGCACGTTGAGATCGATGTCGCCTGCAATTCGGGTGCGGATGTCGGTCTCGCCAGGCATGACTTCGGAATGGCCGGGCTGCAAGAGCACGTCGTCGAAAGTCAGCGCCAGCGCGCCGGTGGACGTTTCGATGATTTTTGCCATGGCCAGTCCTTTTGAATGCGGAAAAGGCGCCGGGCCGATTGGCCAGCGCCGACTCTCTTCTTCCCTTTCAGGATTGGCGCTGGCTGGTAACACGTCCTGTCGCGGTTGAAAAGCCGATCGTTGCGAGACGGCCTATTCGATGCCGAGAAGAGCATCGAGCAAAGCGTGGCGCGGCAACTCAAAAGGATTGACGACAGTTACGCCGCCCCACGTAAAACCGTCTTGAAGATCTTCTGACAAAAGGAGCCGGCAACCCGCTTGCGAAGCGGCGGAAAGAATGACGGCATCCCAGACGCCGAAACGATGGTCCGCAGCAAGATCGACAGCCGTCATCATCACTTCCGGCGTTGTTTCAATAACCGGGAAGGCGTCGCGCCAGCTAAGCAGTGTATCGCGAGCCTCCTGGGGCGACCTTCTAGCTTTGCGAAGCAGAACATTGAACAGTTCACCCAGCACCTGGACCGGAACAACCACAGCGCCTTGCGGAACGTTCCGTAGCAATTCGAGGGCGAGGTCGCGCTTCTCAGGATCATTGACGCCCTCCGCGTAGGCAAGGACGTTGGTATCCAGCGCGATCTTCACGGGTTATCCTCATAAAGATCCTCGCGAGTCCAGCGTCCTGCATTGACGATCGGCTGCCTCTCGAGTCGCGACAGCAGAGCTGCGCGCGACCGGGAGGCCACGCCCTCGTGCTTGTCCGCAGGCACGATCCGCGCCACTGGCCGCCCATGGCTGGTCACGACGTAGCTCTGCCCCTCGCGTACTTCACGCAGGATATGAGAGAATCTGCGATTGGCGTCGGCTGCAGAAACAGTTTCGTCCATGGTTGCACCTATAATGTAGTTATTATTACTACATAGCGGCCGGCCTTGCATTTGACAAGTCCGGGTACCGTGACGCCAACCAGGACTGCGCTCCCGCAAAAGTGACAGCAATTTAATGCGACATCAGGGGCGAGGCGTGATAACCGCCCGGTCGCACCGGTTCGCCCCCAAGCCGGGCCTAGATTCGCGAAGACAGATCAGGGCGTTTCCCTTGAACCGCATCATCCCGCTCATACTGGCGGTCGCATTGTTCATGGAGAACATGGATTCGACCGTGATCGCGACGTCGCTGCCGGCGATCGCTGTCGACATCCACACGAGCCCGATCGCGCTGAAGCTGGCGCTGACGGCTTATCTGGTGTCGCTGGCGATCTTCATTCCGATCAGCGGCTGGATGGCCGACCGGTTCGGCGCCAAGAACGTCTTTCGCGCTGCGATCGGTGTCTTCATCGCCGGCTCGGTTGCCTGCGCGTTTTCCAATTCACTGCCGGCTTTCGTTGTGTCGCGCTTCCTGCAAGGCATGGGCGGGGCGATGATGACGCCGGTCGGCCGCCTGGTGCTGGTGCGCGCCACGCCCAAGAGCGAGCTGGTCGCGGCGATGTCCTGGCTGACCGTGCCGGCGCTGGTCGGCCCGCTCGTCGGCCCGCCGATCGGCGGCTTCATCACCACATACTTCACCTGGCACTGGATTTTTCTGATCAACGTGCCAATCGGCTTTATCGGCATGTGGCTCGCCACCCGCTATCTGCCCAGGACGGAGCCCGCCGAGACGCCGCCGCTCGATTTCCCGGGCTTCGTGCTCTCCGGCCTTGCCGCTTCCGGCATCGTCTTCGGCCTTTCCGTCGTCAGCCTGCCGGCGCTGCCGCCGATGGCCGGCTTCATCACCATTGTAGTCGGCGTGGTCTCGGGCGCGCTCTATCTCCTTCATGCGCGGCACGCCAGGAATCCGCTGCTGGCGCTGGAGCTGTTCCGCAACCAGGTTTTCCGGTCCTCGGTGCTCGGCGGCTCGCTGTTTCGCATCGGCATCGGCGCGGTGCCGTTCCTTTTGCCGCTGATGTTCCAGATCGGCTTCGGGTTGACGCCCTTCCAGTCCGGCATGATCACCTTCGTCTCGGCGATCGGCGCCATCGGCATGAAGTTCGTGACCGCGCTGATCTTCAGGCTCGCCGGCTTCCGCCGCGTGCTGATCTGGGGCTCGCTTGTCGCGGCCGCATCGATCGCCATCTACGGCCTGTTCACGCCGCAGACGCCTTACGCCCTGATGCTGGCGATCCTTTTGGTCGGCGGCTTCATCCGCTCGATGTTCTTCACCGGCGTCAATGCGCTTTCCTATGCCGAGATCACGCCCGCCGACACCAGCAAGGCGACACCGATCACGGCGGTTTTCCAGCAATTGTCGATCGCGCTCGGCGTGGCGCTGGCCGGCGGCGTCCTCGAAGTGTCGACCTCGATCCATGGCGGACCGCTGACCCTGCGGGATTTCCACATCGCCTTCTTCATCGTGGCAGCCGTCTCGGCGGCGGCATCGATCACCTTCATGCGGCTTGCGCCGAAGGCCGGCAACGCGGTCTCGGGCCACGGCCGGCTGACCAAGCCGAAGACGCTGGAAACGGTGGGGACCGCGGGGAAGTGAGCGCCGCTTCTCCTTCTCCCCTTGTGGGAGAAGGAGAAGGCGCTAGCCTTTGAACTCCTTCGCCAGCAAATACAGCTCCACCGATTCATCGCGCGAGGCCGGCGGTTTCACATGATGGACGGATCGGAAATTCTGCTTCAGCAATGACAAAAGCTCGTTCTCGGCGCCGCCCTGAAAAGTCTTGGCGAGGAAATGTCCGCCGGGCTCCAGGACGTGCAACGCGAAATCGGCCGCGACTTCGCACAGATGCATGGTGCGCAGATGGTCGGTGCGGCGATGCCCGGTCGTGGGTGCCGCCATATCGGACAGCACCACATCCGGCCGGCCGCCGAGCGCCTCGGCAAGTTTTTGCGGCGCGTCGGGATCGAGGAAATCCATCTGCAGGATGACGGCGCCCGGAACCGCGGCCATCTCGAGATAGTCGATGCCGACGACATGTGGGTTTTCCGCCGTCGACTTCGTCCGCGCGGCCGCTACCTGGCACCAGCCGCCGGGCGCAGCGCCGAGGTCGATGACCTTCATGCCGGGCTTCAGCAGATGATGCTTGTCGTCGATCTCGATCAGCTTGTAGGCGGCGCGCGAGCGGTAGCCGTCGGCCTTGGAGCGCTGCACATAGGGATCGTTCATGTGGCGCTCGAGCCAGCGGCGCGAGGATTCCTTCAAGCCGCTCTTCTTCTTGATCCTGGTCTTGAGGACGCGAATGCCGGCGGAACCCGGCTTATCCGGTTTTCTAGCCATCAACGGCCTCGCCGGCCATCGCGCCAGACACCGTCGTCGGCCATCAATTCGCTCAGGATCCCCTCGCGCAGGCCGCGGTCGGCGACGCGCAAGCGCTCGGACGGCCAGACACCGCGGATCGCTTCCAGGATGGCGCAGCCGGCGAGCACGAGGTCGGCGCGGTCGGCGCCGATGCAGGGGTTGGCGCAGCGCTGCTGGAAATCCCAGCCGATCAGGCGCTCGATCATGCGGTCGACGCTGTCGCGGTCCATCCAGAGGCCATCGACGCGGCGGCGGTCGTAGCGATCGAGATCGAGATGCACGCCGGCCAGCGTCGTCACCGTGCCGGAGGTGCCGAGCAGGTGGAAATTGGGACTTGCCAGCACATGTGCCAGCCGGTCGCGGCCGTCGAAGACCTTCAACCGCGCGGCCACGTCGTCGACCATGGCGGCAAAGGTCTCGCGCGTGACCGTGCGGCCGCCGAAGCGCTCGGCGAGCGACACCACGCCGACGGGCAGCGAGGTCCAGGAGACAATATGGTTGGCGAGCCGCGGAGAGCGCCGTCCGGTCAGGTCGATCAGCGCGATTTCCGACGAGCCGCCGCCGATGTCGAACAGCACCACGCCTTGCGTGTCGCGCTCGACCAGCGAGCCGCAACCGGAAACGGCAAGGCGGGCCTCGGTCTGGCGGTCGATGATCTCGAGCTTGAGTCCGGCCTCGCGCTCGACCCGATCCAGGAACTCGACACCGTTTGCGGCCGAACGGCAGGCTTCGGTGGCGATCAGCCTGGCTTTCCTGATCTTGCGGTTGCGCAGCTTCTCGCCACAGACCTTCAGCGCCTCGACCGCGCGATCCATCGCGGCCTGGCTGAGCCGGCCGCTGGCGGTCAGCCCCTCGCCCAGCCTGACGATGCGCGAGAAAGCGTCAATGACGCGGAACTGGCCGTGACGGCCAGGCACCGCGACCAGCAGCCGGCAATTGTTGGTGCCGAGGTCGAGCGCGGCGAAGACAGGCAATTCCTGTTGCGGCGGACGCTGCGGGGCCGCCAGCCTTGGCTCAACCGGCGAAAGCCCGCTCGGAGGCTGTTTTGTCGCCGTGGCGGCAGGCGCGGCATGCGGCACGGCGACGTTCTCGTCACGCGCGAACACCTTGCGGCCGCGCTTGCGCTTGCGTCGCTTGCGCGTCTTGCCTTTCGGTTGATCGCCATGCTGGTCGGCCTGGCTTAGGCCAATCTGTCGCTGGCCGGCATGTCTTTGGTGCGCACCCGCGTGGCGGCTGAATCGCGCCGTGTGCGGGCCCGCCGATTGCGTCGGCGATGCCCCGGACATGCCCACTGCCGACGCGCCCGCGCCGGTATCGTGGTCTTCCACTTCAGTTCCTTCCGGCGCCGCGCGAACCGGTAGCGGACGCAGCAGGCACCTCGATTTGTTCAAGTTGCCAACAGAGTAGCAGCGCAGTTCACAATCACCAAGAGCGCGAGGCCGAATTTCGCTAACGTCGCATTTTGCCAGATCACGTTGGGGCAATGTCTTGCCGGTTGAATAGCCGGCTTCAATCAGGCATGTCTGAAATGAAGGTTCGAAGGGTTGGGCAACATCAAAATCAATGAGTTGCAACGCATGATGACGACGCCATGAATTGGAGGCGCTATTTCTGGCCGGTCATAGGCATCGCGGCCGTGGCGTTCTCGCTGTGGCTGCTCATCCACGAACTGCGCGGCGTTTCGCTCGACGACGTCTGGGCCGGCATTGCCGCCATCCCGCCGCGCGGCTGGGTGCTCGCGGCCCTGAGCGCGGTCGTCGCCTATGCCTCGCTCGCCGGCTACGACCACATCGCGCTGCTGCATATCGGCAAGAAAGTATCGTGGCTGTTCGTCACGCTGTGCTCCTTCACCACTTACGCGGTGTCGCACAATATCGGCGGCTCGGTGTTTTCCGGCGCGGTCATCCGTTACCGCGCCTACGGCACGCGAGGACTGACCGGCCAGGAGGTCGGCGTGCTAGTGGCGATCTGCTGGTTCACCTTCATCCTGTCCAGCGTTTTCCTCGGCGGCCTCGTGCTGTTGCTGGAACCCCAGATCATCGACCGTTTCACGGGCACGCCGCATCACGGCGCCGCATTCGCCGCCGGGCTCGCCATGCTCATCCTTGTCGGCGCCTACGCCTTCGGCAGTTGGCTGCGACTGAGACCGCTGAAGATAGGCAGCTTCCAGCTGCACTATCCGGCGCTGCCGATCGTGGCGCGGCAATTGCTGATTGGGCCGGTCGAACTGCTCGGGGCCGCCGCGATCATCTATTTTGCCCTGCCCGAGATCGGCAATCCCGGCTATTTCGTGGTGCTCGGCGTGTTCATGGTATCGTTCTCGATCGGGCTCCTGTCGCACGCGCCTGGCGCGCTCGGCGTGTTCGAATTCGTCTTCCTCACCGGGCTTTCGGACATGGATCCGGTCGGCGTGCTCGCCGCGCTTCTGGTGTTCCGCCTGTTCTATCTCATTGTTCCGCTGCTGATCGGCCTTGGCGTGGTGCTCTATTTCGAGCATTCTCAATACAGCAAAGGCGAGAGCTGAGCCTTCGGCGCCCGGCGGCAGAGCCGATGCATGTCGCCCATACGTGCGGAACGGCTTTGGGAGAACGACAGGCATCGGACAAAGGCTCAAAAAGCCTGCGTTGATCTCAGCTGCGGGCTTGACTATTTTCCGATGGCGGCTACAAGGCAGCGCTCGCGGCACATGAGCCGTCCGCATCGCGCGATACCAGACGCGCCTGCTGGGGAATAGGTTAACGGTAGACCCACGGACTCTGACTCCGTTAGTCCTGGTTCGAATCCAGGTTCCCCAGCCAAACTGGATGTCCTGTGGACGACTTGGTTCCACAACCTTCTTTCGCGTCCCCCATGTACGATTCTCCGGCTTCGCCGTGCCGCGATTTCACGCGGGAGACGCGTCTGTTCGACCAATGTGCAGACATTCGATCATAGAAGGCGTTGTCGACGCGCCTATCGAGTTTGAACGGAGACTCAGATCCGCGCGAAGAGCGGGCATCACAATGGCCGTTCTGCATGGCCGGAGTCCTGCCGAGGCGGTTGACCGTGGGGGTCTGTGACCTAGCTTAGGGTTCAGAATGGACCGTCCGGACTCCCCAAAAATGCGGATTGGAACGCACCGTGGGAGAACTTTTGGGATATTGACGATGGAGAGGTGCGAGTCGGCTTTTCGGGACATTGGCGGCGGGCGACAACCGGCGGCCACGGTATCTTCGAGCTTCGGTTCGAGCGCACATCTTCTGCGCCGGCATCTTCTGCCGGCGCATGACCGCGCTCCGCAACGCAACAAATACATTCGCACCGCACTGGAAGGCTCGAAGCAGTGACAGCTTCGAGAGCAGCAGCAGCTTTAGCCAGCATCGGGGAGAAGACCCAAACACCGCTTCGCGAACTTAACTTGCACCCAAGACCACATGGGCACGACGATGCCAAATCATCTTGCCGAAATTTACACGAATAACACAGATCTCGCCATCCTGGCCGGGATTGCGATACTCGTACTGGCGGGCGTCTTTCTTGTGCTCCGGCATGCCCTTGTCGCAGTGCTGCGGAGTCGCCCGAAACCAAATGCCTACCTGAAAGAATGCAAGCCTGTTCCTCTCGAGGAGGTTCCTTGGGTCTGGGAACGCCCGGTCGACCTTGCAACCGGACCTGGTTCTTCTCAGGCTGTCGTATCCTCGGATGCGGATGCCCGGCCTCAGGATGCAAACTACCGTCAGTTCGGGGTGCGAATCGAGCATTTCGAGATGATCTCCGAAGCTTATGAGAGTTCGCCAGGCGACCTGCCCAATCCCTTCGCTTCCCCGACAAACAGCGCTACGGACTCACCTCCCCGTGTTGGCTGGCCTATCGGTCTTGTATCAGGCCTGGGCATCGCCACGATCTGCCTGGCCGTGTCGCTTGGCTATACGATGACGAGACAGAATTGGGTCGAAAGCGCCCCCGCCATTTCGCAGGCCCAGAATCCCTCCCAGCCAAATTTTTCGCGATCCTTCACGGTTCCGGCGAGTGCTGCATTGGATATGGAGGGACCAGCCCAGGGCGACGGGCGTACGAATGCCGCATCGCCTGGCCCGGATCTCGCGGCTGCCAAGGCTGAAGTCGAGGCTGCTCGTGCTCAGGCATCCGCCGCGAGGAATCTGGCCGGCCAGGAGCACCGAGCTGTGGAAGAAGAGCGCGCCAGAAGCGCCTCTCTGCAGAGTGCGCTCTTGGAATCGCGCAAGCAGGTCGATGCGCTGAGGACAAGCATGGCAGCAGCCGACGACGCATACGGGGAGCGTTTGCGCAACGAACTCACGGCAGCCCGCACGTATGACGCATTGCAGCGCATTGCGGGAGATGCTCGCAGGCTGCTGGGCGAGAGCATCAACTATGTCGTTACGCAGATGCCGGCTGATCATCTGGAGCGTCAGCGAACTGAATTGATGGCCCGCGACCTATCCCAAGCGCGGGCGCAAATTTCACAGCTTCAGGCCACGGCCGCCGCGGACCGCGCCAGTGCCAAGGCCTCGCTTGCGCAAGTGAACGCATTGCTTGACGACGAGCGCCGGAAGTCGATGGACCTTCGTGGCGACCTCGCCGCAATGGAACTGTCCAAGGCCGCGATCGCGGATAAGGCTGAGCGGGAACGAACCGGTGCAGCCACAGCGGGAGGACGGGTGGAGCAGACCGCAACCGAGACTGCCCAGACCCTCGCCCGAGAACGCGCTTCCGCAGCATCGACCCGTGAGGACCTCGATAAAGCCCGCCTCGAGCGCGACGCGGCTGAACAGGAACGAGCCAAGGCTGTCAAAGCAAAAGAGCATGCGGAGCAGACCGCAGCCGAGACGGCGCAGGCTCTGACACGAGCACGCGCTTCCGCAGCATCGACCCGTGAGGACCTCGATAAAGCCCGCCTCGAGCGTGACGCGGCTGAACAGGAACGAGCCAAGGCTGTCAAAGCAAAAGAGCGTGCGGAGCAGACGGCAGCCGAGACGGCGCAGGCTCTCGCCCTTGCGCGCGCTTCCGCAGCATCAACCAACGAGGACCTCGATAAAGCCCGCCTCGAGCGTGACGCGGCTGAACAGGAACGAGTCAGGGCTGTGTCAGCAAGACAGCGTGCCGAACAGTCCGCAGCCGAGACTGCGCAGGCTCTGACACGGGAACGCGCTTCCGCAGCATCGGCCCGTGAGGACCTTAATAAAGCCCGCCTGGAGCGCGGCACGTCCCCAGCACTTTCAGGAGAGGTCACCAGGCTGAACGAAGCTCTGGACAACCAGCGAGAAGCCACTGTTTCTCTGGCCCGCGACCTGGCTGCCAAACGCGCGGACAATGACAAGCTCAGAGCTGAGCGCCGCAGCGCGCAAATTGAGCAGCCGCTGCAGCCTCGCTCTGGCCGCGCATCGGCCGGCACCGGTCAGATGAAGGCTGTCAGCCAGAAGACGACTACGCGCAGCAAGCTTCGCAACTCTTCGCAGGTGATCCGCGTGCGTACTATCGCGCTTCCCTTTGCCCTCCGGCCAATACACCCGACGTCGGATTGAATTCAAAACGATTGCGACGGCGGTGAACGCTCCAGTCATTAGCCTGTACCATTCGCAACACACGGAGGCCCGGAAAAGGGGATCGCAAAGAGTTCCGCGCTCTGCGCTATGTCAGACCGATCACGCTGCCTTTCGCGTTCAATTCGCACTCGACCGGCGCCTCACGCGTCTCCACCCGTCCCTGATGCATATAGTCGATGCTGACCTGAATGGGAGCCGAGATCTTGCGTTTGCTCAACCGACGTATGGAACCTGCGCTGCTGACGCGCACGCTGGCCGCACCAAACTTGGCGGCGGCCTGCTCGATTGCGTCCTGACAGGCGCGAATGACCTTATCCGGGACACCGGGCAGCGCTTCGATCGGGTGGACCGCTGATGGAACAGTGTTGTCGTCGAGAGGCTGCAGGGCGGACGGGAGGTCGAGCGAATGTCCGCCGCCTGTGGACAGGTCGACAATGGCAGCTGGAGTTGACGGTATTGAGGCCGTTGGAGTGGTGCTGATCCCGTCATCGTTCGACGACGGACTGCCGCTGGCGCCTACGGGATCAGCGGGATCGCCGGCAGGTCCTTTGCCCTTGCCTTTGCCGTTGCCGCCGTTGTCATGGCCGCCATGGCCCCCGTTGTCACCCTGATGGCCGCCACCGTCATGCCCCCCGCCGTGCGGGCCGGCGGCTGCAGTCCCAGCGCAAGCTACCGCGATCGAGCAAGCAAATGCCAAATAAGCCAAGCTGAATCCAAGGGATTGACGCACGGTAGTCTCCAAATGTGCCCAGCTGTCCTTGCGCGGCATGCGGTCAAAACGTCTAAACCGCCGCTGCCCCAAGGCAAAAACTCGCGAATACGGTGCCCACGGAATTAACTAGCGGATGAATCCGCTGCATCAAGGATGCTGTGGGGGCGATCGCGATAGCGGCAACACAGCAATTTTTCCCAAGACCCAGAAACCACAACGCCGCAAGTTATCGCGGCGATGTTCCAGCTCCCTGCTCGCCTTGGAGAAAGCGATGACGACCACAATGTCCCCTTTTCTCACCGCCCTCACCTCCGATGGCCCTTCCACCGACTGGGCGAAAGACATGGACCTGTACGCTTGGCTGATCGGCAGCTGGGACATGGACACGGTCCACCATCTCGACGATGGCACGATCCGGAAATGGGATGGGGAATGCCATTTCGGCTGGGTGCTCGAAGGCCGCGCCGTCCAGGACCTCTGGATCAGGCCGAGGCGCCCTGCCCCGTCGATCATGTACGGCACCACCTTGCGCGTCTTCGATCCCGGCATCGACGGCTGGCACATCATCTGGAGCGATCCGCTCAACCAGGATTACTCACGCCAGGTCGGGCGGGCCGAGGGCAACGACATCGTCCAGATCGGCCATGACTCGCGCGGCCTGCAAGCCCGTTGGCGCTTCACCGAGATCACGGCCGACAGCTTCCATTGGATCGGCGAGGAAAGGATGACTGAGAGCGATCCCTGGCGGGTGACTTACGAGCATTTTGCGCGGCGGGCAGGTTCCTGACGCACTGTCTGTGGCCGATCGCAGATTTCCAGGACCGCTCCTCCTTCCGCGCGCGCTCGCCGTAACGAACCACGATCATACGGCCTCGACGATGCTGATTGGGGTGCGTGCCGACGCCTACCCGCGTCCCGGCGCATAGGCGGCCTTCAACTGCTTACTTTAGCCTTTCACCGTCAAGTGCCGGGATCGCTCGAACATCGCCAGTTTGTGCCCATATGTCATCCGCACCTCGGATCGGCACCCTTCGCATCTGAACATTGTGACGATGCGCTTCATATATTAGCGATCAACGATATATTAATAGCTACAGTGCAGCCTGTTCGACTCGGGAAATCTCCCGATCGACGATCCGGCACTCGGTGTGCCGAGACGCTCGACCGATGCGGAGCAAAACGCATGAGTGTCGAAACAGCATTGGCGCAGCTACTGCGCATGATCCACCGTCGCGCCCTGAATTTGGCAGCACTACCGGACGATGAGAGAGATCCATACTACGACAGCATCCGCCGGTCCTGTTGCGGAGCGGCCGAGCACATCGGTCAATCCCCCGACAATGCCGCCATCACCGCAAACAGCATGGTCGAATTTACCCGGGCGATGGTCGGCATCATCGAGGCGGGGCGCGGATAAATCGCGCGTCAACACGCTCGCGACGAGCTCGGGAGGTGCCGACAAGCGCGGCTACGGCGCGTTGCTTGCGGCTCGCGCGGTGACGATTGCCATGCGCAGGCCGTCGATCGGGCTTCCGAGCGATCGCTATCTCAGATCCCGCCCCAGATGTTCGAGGACAGATGCTTGGTTGTCGGCATCACCGGCCAGCAAATATCCAGCTGATTGTCGGACGGCATGCCGTTCCGTATCCGCGTTGGCCTGCGGGCATCCTGCGCATATTTCAACGCCGCGCCCATGCGATTCAATGTCTTCAGGATCGACATAAAGTTTATCCTCAATTCGCCATGGCTGTAACGGGGCAATCCCGCCGCCTTCTTGATGGCGCCCTAGATGACCGACGAGCGTTTCCGCCGCATTGCACGCAAGCGCAAGGCTCGTAACGAGACAGACAGGCTTTGAAACATTTGTATGCGAACGAACCGCCATCGCTTGCGAGGCGTCTGGCCGGCTCGGCTACTACCGCTGCCGTTTCGAAACAAATTTGCGTTCAAGCGCCATCAAACCGAAACCAAACCGCAGGAAAACCGCCATCGACCGGCTTGACCGGAATTTAAACAAAGGAAAAATCGAAATGTCCAAGATTGTTCGCAATGCAATTTTCGCTATTGTTGCTGTCGCCGGCTTTGCCGGCACGGCTTATGCTCAGCAGGCGGCCGTCAATTCGTGCAGCAACCATGACGATTACTACGCCATGTGCCTGGGCGCGAACAACGGCGGCCACCATGATGGCCGCGGAAGCGATCGCCGTTAATCGACTATCCGCTGAAAAAGCCCCGCAGGCATCTCGCCGGCGGGGCTTTTTCGCGCTTCACCACATCCCACCGGAAGACCTATGCCCTCGGGTTGCCAGGCCATTGCTGCAAAAGTTCGGAAAGAACGGCATTTCAAATTGCGACGAGTGGTGAGCCATGCTGGCAGCCACGCCCAGCTTTTACGCCGGCAGGCCACAATGAATCACGGCGAGTCGGCGGCCGTTAAGGCAGCCGCCGCATTTAATTAGCGTTAACTAATTATAGACCGCGCTGTTCTATTCTGACACAGCGCGGTCTACTGCCACACAATGACCGTGCAGGCGGCTCTGGCCCAATCCACCCCCCCCAAGCTGGAGCCGCCACTCTCACCATACTCGGCCCGGTTGAACTAATTCTTACCAAATATCCTTTCTGGTGTGTTTCGCAGAAAGGTTGCCTTGTAGCCAAATGCTCGGTCGGTCGAGCACGATGCTTGGCCCTGATCGCGGTTCCGTTGCCAGGAATCACTCTCGTTACAACGCGGCAGTCTGGCGGTCGCAGGACTGAAACATTGCTACTTTAACGTGCTATCGGTGGGTGCATAGGAGCGTGTGGCAAAATGTCGATTCCTCAAAACCTGAATGAGACAGATCTCAGATTCGAATGTCCAAGATGCCGGCATCCGATTATCCGGAAAGGCTCCTGGTTCAAGTCCGTGGCTACATTCAAATGCGGGGGCTGCCAGACACCGATACGGCTTGGATATCCGGCAAAGCTCCGATTGTTCGAGAAACACAGCCAGTCAGCTAGCCCCAATCGCATCAGCCAAGCCTAATAGATACGCGTCATCTCATCCCGACCAGGCGATGTCTCCGTTGGATCAGTCTTTGAGTATAGTGGCCGTCCCTGGTCGACTTGTTTTCAAAAAACAAGAACGCGGTTGAACCGCGCCTTTTTTACTTCAGTGCCGACGATCACTGGCTACGGTGCCCTACTCTGCCGCCGCATACCCCGCGATACCCTTGATCTCGAGAAAATCCTCCAGACCGTATTCGGCATATTCGCGACCGTTGCCGGACTGCTTGTAGCCGCCGAAGGGCAGGCCCGCGTCCCAGGCCGGGTAGTTGATGTAGACGGTGCCGGAGCGCATGCGGGCGGCCGCCTGGCGCGCCTTCTCGATGTCCTTGGCCTGGATATAGGAGGCAAGGCCGAAGACAGTGTCGTTGGCTTGCTCGATCGCCTGCTCGACCGTGTCGTAAGGCATGATCGACAGCACCGGTCCAAAGATTTCTTCCCTGGCGATGCGCATGTCGTGCGTCACGTTGGCGAAGACCGTGGGGCGGACATAATAGCCGCGGTTGAGCTCGGCCGGGCGGCCGGGGCCGCCGGCAACCAGGGTGGCGCCTTCGTCGATGCCGCTCTGGATCAGGTCCTGGATCTTATCGAACTGCGGTTGGCTGACCACCGGACCGAGCTTCGACGTGGGCGCATCGGCCGGGCCGACGGTGAATTTCTCTGCCGCCTTCTTCGCATAGCCGGCGGCCTCGTCATGGCGGTCGCGCGGCACGAACATGCGGGTCGGCGCGTTGCAGGACTGGCCGCTGTTGCCGAAGCAGCCGGCGACGCCCTTGGTGACGGCCCGCTCCAGATCGACATCGGGGAACAGGATGTTGGCCGACTTGCCGCCGAGCTCCTGATGCACGCGCTTGACGGTGTCGGCCGCCGCCTTGGCGACCAGGATGCCGGCGCGGGTCGAGCCGGTGAAGGACATCATGTCGACATCCGGGTGGCTGGCCAGCGCCTGGCCGACGCCCGGGCCGTCGCCGTTGACGAGGTTGAAGACGCCTTTCGGCACGCCGGCCTCGTCGATGATCTCGGCGAAGATGATGGCGTCGAGCGGCGCGATCTCGGACGGCTTCAGCACCATGGTGCAGCCGGCGGCAAGCGCGGGACCGACCTTGCAGGTGATCTGGTTGAGCGGCCAGTTCCACGGCGTGATCAGGCCGACGACGCCGATCGGCTCCTTGACGATGAGCGAGGTGCCCTTGATGTGGCGGAAGGGAAAGGTCTTCAGCACCTCGGCCATCTTCTCCAGATGCGCAAGGCCGACGCCGACCTGGCTGTCCAGCGCCATCTGGCGCGGCGCGCCCATCTCGCGGGACACGGCGAGCGCGAGGTCCCTGCTGCGCTTCTTGTAGATTTCGATGACGCGGTTGAGGATATCGAGCCGCTCCTCGACCGAAGTGAAGCCGAAAGTGGCGAAAGCGCGCTTGGCCGCCGCCACCGCCTTGTCGACATCGGCCTTGGAGCCCAGCGAAATCTGCGCGAAAGCGTCCTCGTTGGAGGGATCGATGACGTCGAGTGTGCTGGGCACAACAGGATCGACCCACACGCCATCGATATAGAACTGCAGATTGTGTGACATGGTTCTCCTTGGGCGGGATATCTGATGTGATTGGGGGGCGATCGCCGGATCGTCGCATCGCGTCAGAGATGACGATGCGGCAAGAGCGATGTCAAACGCAAGGGCGGGCGATTGAGCCAGGCGGCTACAGAAGAGTGTGCCCCGCCGCGACCAGAAGCCCCCTTGCCGCGGCTTCATCCTTCTCTTTGACGAGCAGATGGTCGCCATCGAAAGTGGATACCAGAAAAATGCCGAGTTCGTTTTCCGACAATGGCTTTATTACCGACAGCACGATGCCTGTTTCGTCGAAGGCAAAGGGACCCTGGAGTTTCAGGGCGACCCAGTCCCTGTCGTGCTGCACCCCGTCCGGCACCCGCTCCTGCAGGCAGACAACCGAAAGCTCGTCCTCGGTCCTGGTGATGCTGACGAAGCCCGGTCCGTCGGCCCAGCCGGGAATGCTCTCTTTTGCTGCGAGGCGCGAAACCGCATACCGCCCCGAGAGTGGCTTCAACCGGACCCTGATTGCCATCCGAACCTCCTCTGTTTGTCGGCGATCACGGATTCGATGCACGTCTGAGCGGCAGCAATCTGCTCCAAACCGAGATTCTCCGTCAACTTGGGAGCAATCCTACAGAGATCATCGATGGCGTTCTGCATCATGCCAGCTTCTTGCTCATATAGACCGTCGTGCCGTTCATGAACGGTTCTTCGCGGTCGATCGTATAGCCGTGCTTCTTGTAAAGCGACACATTGGCTGCGAAGGCGCCATTGGTCAGCAAGCGCAATTCGAAGCGGCGCGCCGCGCGCGCCTTGTGCTCGGCCCGTTCGAGCAGCAGCCGGCCAATGCCCCTGCCCTGCGCGTCCGGCGCCACGCAGACATTCTCGATCCAGAGGTGATCCTCCTCCAGCATGGTCTCGATCATGCCGACAATGCGATCGCTCTCGACGGCAAGTTCAAACGGATGCTCGGCAACTGCTCTGTCATAGTCGGCGCGCATCGGCATCGGCTCGCGGCCGATCAACGGCACCCATCTGGAATAGGCGGCGCGCACGATGTCCCTGATCGTGGCAGCGTCAGCACGTTCGGCCGGCCGAAACCGGATGGAAGAATTGGTCACAGCAAGGCTCCAGACATGAAAGCCCCGCCGGCGGATGTCGCGGCGGGGCGGGAAACGAACAAACCGGAATTTATTCGGCCGGTGTTTGTCGTCGCGCAATCGGCTTACCGCTCCCCATCGTATAGAGGCGACATCGCTTGGTGATGACGGGTGCAAAAACGAACATGGCGCCACGCTGGGACAGGAAGGTTCAGCCCGTCAAGATTTTGAGATTGGCCCAGCCTGTCGAATTCGGGAGGTGTTCCATCGTCAGCTTAAAAACCAATCGTTCGTGAAAATCGATCATTCCAACCAGAACAAATCGTTGGAAAGATTTGTTCGGGAATGGCATTCCTCCCGCACACTCGCCTGGAGAATTGCATTGTCTTCCGCCATCCACATCGCGAACGATATTCCGACAAGCCCGATTTCTGCCGATCTGGCCGCGGGCCGCAAGCGGCTCGATTCAGCGTGGAACGGCATTATCCCCGGCATCGTGCTGGTGGCGATGATCACCGCTGTGGCCTTCTCGGCCCACAATGTCTCAGGCTTTGCCTTGTTCAGCCCGATGATCCTGGCCGTGGTGGCCGGCACGATCTATTCCAACGTGCTCGGCCTGCCCGCCCACGCCAAGGCCGGCATCGCCTTTTCGCAAAAGCGCCTGCTGCGCTTCGCCATCGTGCTGCTCGGCTTCCAGCTCACGTTCGGCCAGGTGTCGGGCATCGGCCTTGGCGGCGTCGGCATCGTCGCGGCCACGCTTGGCGCCACCTTCCTTTTCACCGTCGCGCTCGGCAAGCTGATCGGCGTCGATGCCAAGCTCGCGCAGCTGATCGCCGCCGGCACCTCGATCTGCGGGGCTTCGGCAATAGTCGCCACCAACATTGTCACCGGCGCGCGCGACGAAGACGTGACCTACGCGGTTGCCGCCATCACCCTGTTCGGCACCATCGCCATGCTCGGCTTTCCGCTGCTGGCGCCGGTCTTCGGTCTCGACCAGCACGCCTTCGGTCTGTGGGCCGGCGCCTCGATCCATGAGGTGGCGCAGGTGATCGGCGCCGGCTTCCAGAACGGTTCGCAGGCCGGCGAGACGGCGACCATCGCCAAGCTGACGCGCGTCGCCATGCTGGCGCCGATGGTGATCGCGCTCGGTGTCATGGCGCGCCGCGGCAGCAGTGATGCTTCCGGCGCCAGGCCGCCCATGCCTTGGTTCGTCGTCGCCTTCGTCGCGGTGGTGGCGCTGAACAGCCTGATCGCGATCCCGGCGCAGATCCATTCGGCGATCGCCCTCGCAGCACAGATCATGCTCACCATGGGCCTCGCGGCCATGGGCTTGCAGGCCGATATTTCGGGGCTTCGCTCGCGCGGACTGCGGCCGCTGATGCTGGCCTTCTCAGCCTTCATCTTCATCGGCTGCTTCAGCCTGATGCTGGTGAAGTTCGTGTAAGGCAGGCCGGGGGTCGCCTCACCTATCAGCCTTCATCATCGTCCTCGAACTCACAGGCCGCGACATAGATCGCGGCGAGCTTCTCGATGCCTGCCTGGTCTTCCTTGTCGAAGCGCCCGGGCAGCGGACTGTCGAGGTCGAGCACGCCGAACGCGCCTTCGGCATCGCGCAGAAGCACGACCAGCTCCGAGCGCGAATCGGCATCGCAGGCGATGTGGCCGGGAAATTCGTTGACGTCCTTGACCAGCATCGACATGTCGAGCTCGATGGCCTTGCCGCAGACGCCCTTGCCGACGGCGATGCGAACGCAGGCGGGCTTGCCCTGGAAGGGTCCGAGCACCAGCTCGTCATCGGAGGCGAGGAAATAGAAGCCGGCCCAGTTGAGGTCGGGCACCATCTGATAGATCAGCGCCGCGGTGTTGGCGGCGTTGGCGACGGAATCGCCCTCGCCTTCGAGCAGCGCTTTCAATTGCGTGGCCAACTCCTTGTAGAAGACCGGCTTGTTGCTTGTGTCGATTGCCGTTGCCGCAAACATCGTGTTGTTGCTCCGTTGCAAGCCAGCCGAGGGGCGGGCTACAGTTTGTTCTTCTCTGCCACCAATGCAGCACGTGGGAAATACAAAAACGTGAGCGACAGCCTCGCCAGCCGAAAACGCGACCGTGCGCCGCCGGAACCGCGCGAAGCGCCCCTCACCTTCGCAGTGCTGGTTTTCCCTGGCTTTCCAATGATGGCATTTTCGTCCGTCATCGAGCCGCTGCGCGCCGTCAACATTCTTGCCAAGCGCGACTGCTATCGATGGATGATCGTCGGCGCCGATAGGGGTACGGTTGAGGCATCGAACGGCGTCGTCATCCAACCCGGTTTCTCGGCCGCCGACGCGCCGAAGGTCGACCGCATCGTCGTGTGTTCCGGTGGCGATGCCGACCACGTCGTGGCCGATGAAGCGATGAGCTGGATCCGCAAAAGCCTGCGCGGCGGCGCGCATATCGGCGCTGTCGCCGACGCCGCATTCTTCCTTGCCCGCGCCGGCCTGCTCGACGGGCACGCCTGCACCTTGCACTGGACCAGCCAGGCAGCCTTCAGCGAGGCTTTTCCGGATATCGAGCTTCGGCGCGATCTCTTCGTCATCGACCGCAAGCGCTTCACCTCGGCCGGCGGCGTCGGCAGCCTCGACATGATGCTGGAAATCATCACGCGCGACTATGGCGCCGAAATCGCGGCGGGCGTCGCCGAATGGTTCGTGCACTCGCCATTGCGCTCCAGCGTCGACCGCAAGCTGATGCCGCTCAGGCTGCGCACCGGCGTCCAGAACGAGCTGGTTCTGTCGGCCATCGCCATCATGGAGGATGCGGTCGAGGAAAGGCTCGGCATGGCGGAACTGGCGGAACGGCTCGGCGTGTCGGCCGACAAGCTCGAGCGCAGTTTCCGCGCCGAGCTGGATATCTCGCCCAATGGATATTACCGGAGGCTGCGGCTGAAGCGCGCCGCCGACCTGCTGGCGCATTCGACGCTGATGGTGAGGGATGTGGCGCTGGCCTGCGGCTTTGCGTCGATGTCGAGCTTTGCAAGGGCGTTTCGCGAGGAGCATGGGCACGCGCCTAAGGCGATGCGGCGGCATTAGGTGGAGTGGTGCGGCTCCACGCTCCTTCGTCATCCTAGGGCGAAGCGACGCGCAGCGGAGCGAAGACCCTAGGATCCATGCCGTGACCTGAAAGCGTCTCGGCGATGCAGAATTGGCACCCGGCCGCAGCAAGGATTTTCTGCACCGCTGGGTCTGCGCGCGTCGCTTCGCTCCTTGCTCGCCCTAGAACGACGAAGTTATGATGCGGCATCCGGCACGACAATCGCGGAATTCCGCACAAGCTTCAACCCCGGCCCGGCTATGTTCGCCAAGAACAGGAGGCCTGCCCATGAGCATCGTCGTATTCGACCCCGACAGCACCGAGGATGTGGACTTCAAGGACCGCATGCGCCATCCCGTCGCGGCCGATCCGGCCGGCGGCATGTGGCTTTCGGACACGGAGCCGTCCTTCATCGACGCTGACGCGCTGCGCAAGGGGCGGCTGGCCAAGCTGCGCGCCTGGATGCGCGAGGCGGGTTATGGCGGCGTCGTTTTGTTCGATCCATACAACCAGCGCTACGCCACCGGCTCGCGCAACATGTTCGGCTATTTCCTGCGCAACTCGACGCGCTATTTCTTCATCCCGACCGAAGGGCCGATCGTGCTGTTCGAATATCCGCAGAGCTACCATGTCTCGATGGTGCTCGACACGATCGACGAGGCGCGGCCGTCCAAGCTCGTCTGGTCGTCGGTGTCGGGCCGCGACGACGAGACCGCCGGGCCGTTTGCCGACGAGATCGCCGAGCTTCTGAAGAAGCATGGCGGCGGCTCGATGAAGCTCGGGCTCGACCGCTGCAGCCATCTGCAGGCGCTGGCGCTGCAAAAGCGCGGCTGCGAGGTGAAGGACTGCCAGGGCGAGATACTGGCGGTGCGCGCGGTCAAGACGCCGGAGGAAGTGAAATGCCTGCTGGCCTCGATGGCGGGCGCCGAGGCCGCGGTGGCGGCGGTGCGCGAGGCGATCAAGCCTGGCGTTTCCGAGAACGAGCTGTTCGCGATCATGTATGGCGAGGTGATCCGGCAAGGCGGCGAGTTCATCGAGACCCGGCTGCTCACCTCGGGACAGCGCACCAATCCATGGTTCAACGAGGCGAGCGGGCGCAAGATCAGGCCGGGCGAGTTGCTGGCGCTCGATACCGACACGATCGGCTGCTACGGCTATTATTCCGACTTCTCGCGTACCTTCCGCTGCGGCCCGGGCAAGCCAACGCCCTATCAGAAATCGCTTTACCGCATGGCGCATGACCAGGTGCAGCACAACATCTCGATCGTGAAGCCCGGCATGGCGTTCCGCGAGATCGCCGAGAAGGCCTGGAAGATCCCGGACCGCTTCGTCGACCAGCGCTACACCTCGGTCATGCACGGCGTCGGCATGCATGGCGAAACGCCCTTCATCGCGCACGCGATGGACTACGAGACCTATGGCCGCGATGGCATCATCGTGCCCGGCATGGTGGTGAGCGTGGAAAGCTATATCGGCGAGAAAGGCGGTCGCGAGGGCGTCAAGCTCGAGGATGAGATTCTGATCACCGAGACCGGCACCGAGCTGCTTTCGCGGTTTCCGTATGAAGACGAGTTTCTTGACAATTAGCGCCGACGCATCGACAGCACATTTCGCATGAAAACACCCATTTCCATCCGACGCGGCACGGTGGCCGCGGTGTTCATCGATCTCCAGGAGGAGCATCGCAAGGACAAGCGCTATCTGGTCGAGGGTTTTGCCGACATCCTCGCCAATGTGCAGCGCCTGCAGGAGGCGGCGCGGCGCAACTTCGTGCCGCTCTATCATTGGGCGTATATCGTCGATCTCGCCGCGGCGCGGCCGTTCCACCCGGTCGATGAAAGCGGCAAATCGGCCTTTTCCGACAAGGACGATCCGCTGACCGCAATCTGCCATGAAGTGGCGCCGCAAAATGGCGAAGCCACGCTGGTCAAGCAGGAAGCAAGCGCCTTCGCCAGGAACGATTTTGGCGACAAGCTCAAGACCTCGGGCATCGAATGGCTGGTGATTGCGGGCGTTTGGACCGAGGCCTGCATCGACGCGACGGTGAAGGACGCGGTAGCGCGCGGCTTTCGCGTGCTTTTGGTCAAGGATGCCTGCGGCAGCGCCAGTGCCGCCATGCACCAGACCGGCATCCTCAACCTCGCCAACCGCCTCTATGGCGGTGCCGTCACCAACACGCTCGATGCCTGCCGGCTGTTGGCGGGAGACACCGTGAAGGTGTGGCAGGTCGAGGGCTCGGTGCCGCTGCGTTTCACCTTCGAGAACGCTGCGCAGCTATACGCCGAGCTTTGACGGCAGTGACCAGAGCCCAAACCGATCCGTCGAGCCGCGGCCAATATGCCGACCGGCTCGATCCGGAGTTGTGGGATTATATCGACGAGGTCAACAGCTGGTACCCGCCGGAGATCGTCGCCGCGCCGACCGCGAAGCAGCGCGCGGTCTACAATCGGATGTGCGCGGCTTTTCATCAGGCTCGTCCCGAAGGCGTGACGACTAAAGACGGCCTCGTCGCGACGGCGACGCATCCGATACCGGTGCGGCACTATCGCATGGCGGGCAAGGCGGCGGCGGCGACCGTCGTCTATTACCATGGCGGCGGTTTTGTCCTTGGCGACCTCGATAGCCATGACGACATCTGCGCCGAAATCTGCGCCGGCACCGGTTTCGAGGTGGTCTCGGCCGACTACCGGCTGGCGCCGGAGCATCTGCACCCGGCCTCTTACGACGATGCGCTTGCCGTGTTCGAATGGGTCGCCGCGGCGAGCACACTGCCGATTGTGCTTTGCGGCGAAAGCGCCGGCGGAAATCTCGCTGCCGCGGTGGCGCAAGCGACGCGGCGCCATGAACGGCACGCTGTTGGCCAGATCTTGATCTATCCGGAGCTGGGCGGCGACGAGACCGGGCGCTCTTATGTCGAGCATGCCGAAGCGCCGCTGCTCAGCGTAAGCGACATCGAGTTCTACCGTCGCATCCGGTCCGCGCCCGGGCAGTCACAGGACGATCCAACGTTCTCGCCGCTTCGAGACCACGATTTCTCCGGCCTGCCGCCGACGATCATCGTCACCGCCGAATGCGATCCGCTGTCGTCGGACGGCGAAGTCTATCGCGAGCGCATCCTTGTCGCCGGCGGCCACGCCTGGTGGCGCGAGGAGCCGAGGCTGGTGCACAGTTTCTTGCGGGCAAGGATGACGGTGCCGCGCGCGGCGGAGGCGTTCGCGAGGATTGTTGCTGATGTTCACGCGCTCGGCGCAGCGACGGAGCGCTGATCTTCCCCTGGAGTCTTGAGAGAGATCCTGCAGGGCAGAGGGCCGGTGAAGGACCGCGGCCCCGGAAGATCAAGGTTCCTCGCCCCACGAAGTGGGGAGAGGTGGCTCGGCGAAGCCGAGACGGAGAGGGGAGCGCCCTACGAGGCCCCCGCTCCGTCCGCTTCGCGGACACCTCTCCCCCGCCCCTGGCGGGGGCGAGGAACCCAAGCCTTGCGACGCTGCGGAATCGTTCCTACTCGCCCACCAATTCTCTCAGCGCCATGCGCTTGTAAGCCGCGACCAGCCTGTCGCCCTCGTCCCGCTCGACCGAGATAGCCAGCCGCACCGCCGCCTCGCCCATCTGCCAGACGAGAAACGCGGCCGTCTCCAATTCGATCGGATCGGCATCAGGGCGAATCCGCTTCAGCACCGCGAGCAGGAAATCGGCATTGGCGCGGCTGTCGGCGAGCTCCAGTTCGCGCAGCGCCTTGTCGGCTTGCGTGCCCGACCAAATGTCGCGCATCACCGGCTCGGCCAGGAACAGCCGGTAATAGATATCGACCAGCTCCGAAAACGACTTCCGTAGGCCTTCAGCATCGCTGACGTCCTTCAGCGCCGCGGAAATACAGGCCTGGCTTTCGGCCGTGTAGCGCTCGGCCAGCGCCCAGACGATCGCCCGCTTGTCCGGGAAGAACTGGTAGAGCGAGCCGATCGACACCCCCGCCCGTTCCGCCACCTCGCCCATGCGCATCGCATCGCTGCCTTGCTCGGCAATCAAGGCCGAGGCGGCGGCAAGCATGCGCTCGACCCGCTCGCGGCTGCGCTGCTGGCTCGGCGACCGGCGCGGCGCAGCAATGTCCGCCTGGTTTGGCCTCGCGGCGGTTTTCTCATCCATGGCTCTCTCCTTGGGCGATTTCTCGGAAACCGGCTTGACTCACAAAATACGATGGTTTATCACGTTTTGCAAATGTGAGGATTACTCGCATTTAGGAATCGAGCAGAACCCGGCATCTGGAGCAACTGAGATGATGAAACTTCTTCCTACCCTTACCTTTGTCGCCGCGATCGGCTCCGGCGTCGTCGGCGGCGTCTTCTTTGCCTTCTCGAATTTCGTCATGGCAGCACTTGCCCGGCTGCCCGTCCCAAGCGGCATCGCGGCGATGAATTCGATCAACGTCACGGTGATCACGCCGACCTTCATGACGGCGCTGTTCGGCACCGGCCTCATCTGCCTCGTGCTGATTGCCGGCGTCTTCTTCGGCTGGAGCCAGTCCGGCTCGTACTGGCTGCTTGCCGGTGCCGTGATCTATTTCGTCGGCAATCCGATCGTGACCATGGTCTTCAACGTGCCGCTCAATGACGCCTTAGCCGCCGTCGATCCTGCCAGCGCCAACGGCGCCGCCGTGTGGGCAAACCACCTGAGCGAGTGGGTGATGTGGAATCACGTCCGCACCGTCACCGCGATAGTCGCGATGGCTTGCTTCATCATGGCATTGATCTGAAAAACGGCAGCCCGCGAATGCAACCCCCGAAGGCTGCGTCCAACTTTCGGGGAGTTCGTCAGGCGGGGTCTTTTTTGCGATCCTTGCGATCGGCGTGGCCGAGGTCGCGGTCGGGATCGATGACATCGCGAACCAGCTGCTTGAGCCTTGCCGCGTCCGGAAAACCGCCGTCGCGCTTGCGCTCCCAGATAAGCACGTCGTTGCAGGAAATGGTGAAGATGCCGCCGGTGCCCGGCACCAGCGTCACTTCGCCGAGATCCGTGCCGAAGGTCGAGAGCAGCTCCTGCGCCATCCAGCCGGCCCGCAACAACCACTGGCACTGCGTGCAATAGGTGATGCGGATGATGGGCAGCGGCTTCTCGCTCATATCGTATCGCGTGGCCGGTCAGGCCGCGCTGAGCTTGGCCATCGTCTCGTCGTCGACCTCGAAATTGGCGTAGACGCTCTGCACGTCGTCATCGTCCTCGAGGGTGGCGACCAGCTTCATCAGCGACTGCGCCCGTTCTTCGTCGACCGGGACGTTGTTCTGCGGCTGCCAGATCGGCTTCACCGATTCCGCCTCGCCGAGCGCGGCCTCGAGCGACTTCGAAACGTCGCCGAGATTCTCGAAGGCGCAATAGATGGTGTGGCCTTCCTCGTCCGATTCCACGTCGTCGGCGCCGGCCTCGATCGCTGCTTCCATCACCTTGTCGGCGCTGCCGGCCGAGGCCGGATAATAGATCTCGCCGACACGGTTCCACATGAACGACACCGAGCCGGTTTCGCCGAGCGCCCCACCGGCCTTGGTGAAGGCGGCGCGCACATTGGAGGCCGAGCGGTTGCGGTTGTCGGTCAGCACTTCCACGATCAGCGCCACGCCGCCGGGGCCGTAGCCCTCATAGCGCACGGCCTCGTAATTTTCGGCGTCGCCTGCGGAAGCCTTGTTGATGGCGCGCTGGATGTTGTCCTTCGGCATCGACACCGCCTTGGCGTTCTGCACGGCAAGCCGCAGCCTCGGGTTCATCGCCGGGTCCGGCGTGCCGGTCTTGGCGGCGACGGTTATTTCGCGCGCCAGCTTGGAAAACATTTTCGACCGCACCGCGTCCTGGCGGCCCTTGCGGTGCATGATATTCTTGAACTGCGAATGGCCAGCCATGGCACCCCTGTCGTGTTCGGCTAGAGCACCGCGGCGCGCGAGACCGCTCGCCATCCGCAAAATGCTCGAATTCAAATTTTCAGAACGCCCCGGGCATGCCTGCGAAGGCGCGCGGCGCTCTTTGTCGGAATGGCCGGCTTATAGATAAATCGGCTCAATTCGTCCAGACGCACCGTCATGCCAACGCCGAAGAGGGCGGTTCACCCCTCCAGATCGGACTTCAGCCGATCGAGAATGCTGATGGCGTGGCCGGCATACTGGCTGATCCAGCGGTCGTGAATCTGTTTGATCGGCAAGGCATTGAGGTGGTTCCAGCGTTCGCGTCCCTCGCGCCTCGCCACCACCAGATCGGCCTCCTCCAAGACTTTCAGGTGCATCATCACCGTGCAGCGGTCCATATCCGGGAAAGCCTCGCACAGCGCGCCGGTGGTCTGCGGCTCATCCTTCAGGCGATCCAGCAATTCGCGCCGGCGCGGATGCGCCAAGGCCTTGAAAACATGGTCGTCGGAGGTTTGACTTGACATGTTATATTTCTATAACATATCGTTTCAAGCAGCAAGGAAGGAGCTGTGGATATGGCCCTTGGTTTCAGGATTTCCGGACGCATCGGCAAACCGGTCGCCGAGGTCTTCGACGCGGTCGTCAATCCGACAAAGCTCAGCGGCTATTTCACCACCATCGGCGGCGCCTCGGCTCCGCTTGTCACCGGCACTACCGTCACCTGGTGGAAGTCCGTGCCGGTGGAGGTCGACGAGGTAACCAAGGACAAGCGCATCGTGCTGCGCTGGGACGCCACCGATGACGATGGAAAGCCCGCCTACAAGACCCGCATCGAGATGAATTTCGAGCCGCTTGAGGACGGCGGCACCTTCGTCACCATCGCTGAAGAAGGTTGGCACGAAGGCGAGGCCGGCCTGAAGAAATCCTACCTCAACTGCGAGGGCTGGTCGCAGATGCTGGCCTGCATGAAGGCCTATCTCGAATATGGCATCAATCTGCGCGACGGCTATTACCGCAGCGAGCTGCGCGGCGAGCCGGCCAACGAGACCAACATCTGAGGCCGACATTCAGGTCCCGATATTCGGCAGGAGGAGGTCGCCCGATGACGAAAGCAACGCCATTCCTGATGTTCGAGGGAAAGGCCGAGAAGGCCATGACCCTCTATTGCGAGACCATTCCGGAGAGCCGTGTGCTCGACATCACGCGCTATGGCTCGGGCGAGGACGGGGCGGAAGGAACGCTCAAGCTGGCGCGCGCATTGATCGGCGGCGTCGAGGTCAGGATCTACAACAGCCCCGTCCACCACGCCTTCACCTTCACGCCGTCCTTTTCCTTCTTTGTCGACTGCTCGTCCGAAGAGGAGCTCGAACGGATTGTCGGCGTACTCTCGGAGGGCGGCGGCTTCCTGATGCCGGCCGGCAATTACGGCTTCAGCCAGCGTTTCGCTTGGCTCAACGACCGGTTCGGCGTCTCCTGGCAGATCAACCTGCCGTAACGACATCCAACGCAATCGAGAGGATCGGCAATGGACACCGAGATTATCGGCGGCATCAACATCGCCATGAAGGTGCCCTCGCACCAATACGAGGCAACGATCGCCTTCTATCGCGATGTTGTGGGGTTGAAGCCGTTTACCGCCAAGGCGCCGGCGATCGGTTTCGAACTTGGTCCCAATCGCCTCTGGATCGACGAGGCGCCGATGATGAGCCAGGCCGAAATCTGGCTGGAGCTTTTCACACCGAACTTCAAGAGCGCGGCCTCCCATCTTGCCAGGGCCGGTGTCGTGCGCTGCGACGCAATAGAACCTCTGAGCGAAGGCTTTCGTGGCGGCTGGATCACCAACCCGGCCAACATCATTCACTTGGTGCGGGAGCCGGACGCCTGGTGAATCCTGCCGGAAAGGAGAACCGTATGGAGCTCAGAGAATCTCCCATCGCCGAAACCGCCATGCTGATCCGTCGGCCGCTCGCCGAGGTGTTCGAAGCGGCGGTCACCACGAAATTCTGGTTTACGCATTCCAGCGGTCGCCTGAATGAGAGCAAGCCAGTCGAATGGGAATGGCGCATGTATGGCGTCTCGACCAAGGTCGAGGTGAGCGAGATCGTCCCCAACGAGATGATCATCATGCAGTGGAGCGATCCGCCGACCACCGTCGTCTGGACATTCACCGAGATGCCGGATGAAGCGACCTTCCTCGAAATCCGCAATTTCGGCTTCGCCGGTTCCGCCGATGAGCAGGTGAAGCAGGCTGTCGAATCCACCGGCGGCTTCGCGCTGGTGCTTGCCGGCGCCAAGGCCTGGCTGGAACAGGGCCTGACGCTCGGCTTGATCGGCGACCGTCACCCGAAGGGTGTTTCGGCCTAGCGGCTCACCGGCGCGGTGGCGAGCCTCAGTGCCCCTCCCCCGACCCCTGCCTCTTACGCCGTCGCGCCAGCATGTTGAGGCCTTCGACCAGCGCGGAAAAGCCCATGGCGGCGTAGATGTATCCCTTGGGCACATGATACCCCATGCCGTCGGCGATCAGCGTCATGCCGATCATCAAAAGGAAGCCGAGCGCCAGCATAACGATAGAGGGGTTCCTGGCGATGAAATTGGCAAGCGGCGTCGCCGCCAGCATCATCGCGCTCACCGCCACGATTACCGCGATATACATGATGGCGATCTCGTCGGTCATGCCGACGGCAGTGATGATGGAATCGATCGAGAACACGAGGTCGAGCAGGAGGATCTGGAAGATCGCTCCGGCAAGGCTCATCTGCAGCGTGCCGCCGACCATCGTGTCCTGATGATCCTGCGGGTCGACCGTGTGATGGATTTCCTTGGTCGCCTTCCAGACCAGGAACAGGCCGCCGGCGATCAGGATCAGGTCGCGCCAGGAAAAGCCGTGGCCGAGGGCGGTGAACACCGGCGTCGTCAATTGCACGATGATCGAGATCGTGGCGAGCAGGATCAGTCGCATGATCAGCGCCGCCGAAATGCCCAGCCGGCGTGCGCGGGCGCGCTGCGCCTCCGGCAGCTTGTTGGTCAGGATCGAGATGAAGATCAGATTGTCGATGCCGAGCACAATCTCGAGCACCACCAGCGTCAAAAGCGCGACCCACGCAGTCGGATCGGAAACAAAATGAAAGTGCGGCGCCAGAAATTCGACAAGCTGCATGAAGGTCGTCCCCTCTACGATCTAGAGCAGTTTTCGCGGGTTTCGTCGCCAGTTAGGTATTGATCTCGCTTATATCAATGTCACGACCAGAAGGACGGCGCCGTCTCTTCCAGCCGCGGCCCGCGACGAAACGGCGCGATTTTTTCGGCAAGCCCGGTGCGGTCCGAAATATCGACGCCGACGCCGCAGAGCGTCGCGGGCCCTGACGACGCCTCGAAACGGCCCTTCGGCACCTTGGAAAGGAACCGGTTGAGCGGCTCTTCCTTATCCATGCCGAGCGAGGAATCATAATCGCCGCACATGCCGGCGTCCGAAATATAGGCGGTGCCGCCATTGAGGATCTGATGGTCGGCGGTCGGCTGATGTGTATGCGTGCCGACCACCAGGCTGGCGCGGCCGTCGACGAAATGCGCGAAGCACATCTTCTCCGAGGTCGCCTCGGCGTGGAAATCGATGATGGCCGCATCGGCCTGCTCGCCGAGCGGGCAGGCGGCAAGCTCACGCTCGCCGGCCTGGAAAGGGTCGTCGAGCTCGGGATGCATGAAGACGCGGCCCATGATGTTGGCGACCAGCACGCGCGCGCCATTGCGGGCGATATAGACGCCCGAGCCACGGCCCGGCGTGCCCCTGGGAAAATTGGAGGGACGCAGGAAGCGCTCCTCGCGCGGCGCGAAGATCAGCGCATCGCGCTGGTCCCAGACATGGTTGCCGGTTGTGACGACATCCGCGCCGGCCGCGAGCGTCTCGCGAAAGATCTCTTCGGTGATGCCGAAGCCGCCGGCCGCGTTCTCGCCATTGACGATGACGAAATCGAGCTTGAAGTCGGAAATCAGCCCCGGCAACTGCTCCCAGACTGCCGTGCGCCCCGTCTTGCCAACCATGTCGCCGAGGAAGAGAAGTCTCATGCGGCGCTGCGCGTACCGAGCGCCCGCGATACCGTTTCCGGCTCCTTGGCGATGACCTGCAAATAGGCCTGTGCCGCCTGGTCCGGCTCTGTTCTGCCCTGCTCCCAGTCTCTAAGCGTGCCGAGCGGAATGCGATAGCGGACGGAAAATTCCTCCTGGGTAAGATGCAAGGCCCGGCGGATCACTTTGACACGGGCAACAGATGCCACTCCCGGCCGATCCGTGCTGAGCGGTGGATTGTCCTTATCCGCCAGGGCGCCAGCCTCCGCCTCCGCGTCGCTCATGCTGCGCAGACGCTCCCAATCGGATTCAGTCCCTGCGTGCTTGATCATATGCTTTCTGCTCATGGCGCGTCGCCTTTCTGGCGGAGATCAGTCTTATTCGGTCGCCGCGTTCAGTGTAAACCACCGTCAGCACCAATCCATTGACGATTCCGATGCCAATGAAGCGCTCCTCTTCGTAATCCATGGAGCGATCCTAATAATGCAGAGCACGGATGTCGTCGAACAGGCGTTTGGCATCCGCAAATGCCACACCGTGCTTGGCAAGATTGCTCGTCGCCTTCTGGTCGTCCCATTCGAATTCAAGCATGCTAGCCTACTGGAATTCAGTAGTATTTGCCAGGTGGGCGCCCGCGTCAAGTCGTGAACCGGCGCAACCCGCTCTCGGTCAGTATTTCCGGAATGATGACGTCATGGTTCTCATCCGGCACCCGCTCGACTTCCTGGCAATCGAAGGCGATGCCGATCAGCCTCGGCGTGATGCCCTTGTCGGCCAGCCTGGCAATGGCGCGGTCGTAGTAGCCGGCGCCGTAGCCGATACGGTGGCCGCGGCCGTCGAAGGCGGCGAGCGGCACCAGCATGAGCGTCGGGTCGAGCACTTCCGCCTCTTCATGCGGCCCGACCGTGCCGAATCCCATCTCGACCATCGGCGCGCCGCGCACCAGCTCGCGAAAGACGATCGTGGTCTTGTCGAGGATCGCCGGCAGGCAGAGCCTTGCGCCCTTCTCGCGCAGCGCGAACATCAGCGGCCGCACATCGACCTCGGAGCGCATCGGCCAGAAGCCGGAGACGACCCGACCGGGTTCAAAGTCGATTTTTTCCTTCGCGGTCTCGGCCATTTCGAGCGCGATCTCGACGCGCCAGAACTCGTCGAGCGCATCGCGGCGCGCCAGCGCCTCCTTGCGAAGCTGTTTTTTCAGGTCTTTGGAAGGTGACATGCGCCGACGCTAGAAAGGGTCAGATTTGGATGGAGATTTAGGAGCGACGCTTTCTAGCGCAATTCCAGGAAAAGTGCGCAGCGGTTTTTCCGTCCGGAATTGCGTCAAAACGGAGAGAAGGCGCATGTCTCCCGAAAACGGGAGAGCGGCGATCCACACAACCGGTGGAGAGGTCGATCCCGGGTGCCTACAAAGTAGGTGGGCGCCGTGTGAGAAAACCCACGGGTCTTCCCAGGGACAGCTCCCTAAGGATCGATAAGGCCCCGGGGATAAGTTTCTCCTGCCGGGAAGCGCAGACCGCCGTCGACAAATATAGGCCGATGATTAGCCGTGCGCCAGAGAAACGGGTCACCATTTGCGCATAATTCGTCTTGCGGACCGTCCCGATGGGAAGCTGTCCGGCAACCGCCCTTGCGCGGCCCGTCCAGCCTCCTTACGGTCCGCCGCACGGACAGGAGAAAAGATGCGTTTCGAAGGCACTGCGGCCTATGTCGCCGACAAGGATCTGATGGTTGCGGTCAATGCCGCGATCGCGCTGGAGCGGCCCTTGCTGGTCAAGGGCGAGCCCGGCACCGGCAAGACCGAGCTTGCCCGCCAGGTGGCTTCGGCGCTCGGGCTGGAGTTCATCGAATGGAACGTCAAATCGACCACCAAGGCGCAACAGGGCCTCTACGAATATGACGCCGTCTCGCGGCTGCGCGACAGCCAACTCGGCGACGAGCGCTTCAACGACATCGCCAATTACATCAAGCGCGGCAAGCTGTGGGATGCCTTCGCTGCGCAGAAAAAAGTCGTGCTTTTGATCGACGAAATCGACAAGGCCGACATCGAATTCCCCAACGACCTCCTGCAGGAGCTCGATCGGATGGAGTTCTTCGTCTACGAGACCGGCGAGACGATCCGCGCCGAGTTCCGGCCTATCGTCATCATCACCTCGAACAACGAGAAGGAACTGCCGGACGCCTTCCTGCGCCGCTGCTTCTTCCACTACATCCGCTTCCCCGACATCGACACGCTGCACCGGATCGTCGAGGTGCATTACCCCGGCATCAAGCAGAATTTGGTGCGGGCGGCACTAAGCCAGTTCTACGAGATCCGCGACGTGCCGGGCCTGAAGAAGAAGCCCTCGACCTCCGAAGCGCTCGACTGGATCCGCCTGCTGGTCGCCGACGACATCGCGCCCGAGGATCTGCGCACCGATCCGAAGAACATGCTGCCGAAGCTGCATGGCGCGCTGCTCAAGAACGAGCAGGACGTGCACCTGTTCGAGCGCCTGGCCTTCATGGCCAGACGGCAGCAATAGCGCTTTCTCCGGCTGTGGACCGTTGCCGGCAATCGGTCGCTGCCGCAGCTTCGGACCGAAAGCACTGGAGGAGAAAAGATGTCCGAGATCGCCATTCGCCCGTTCGCGCAGTCCGACAACGCCGACTGGCGGCGCTTGTGGACTGCCTACCTCACCTTCTACGAGACCAAGCTGCCGGACGAGGTCTACGACGTCACCTGGAAGCGTTTGTTCACGGCAGGCGAATTCGAGCCGAAAGGTTTCATCGCCACGTTCGACGGCAAAGCGGTTGGGCTGACCCACTACCTCTACCATCGCTCCTGCTGGTCACTGGTCAACAACTGCTACCTGCAGGATCTGTTCGCCGATCCGGAGGTGCGCGGCAAAGGCGTGGGCGCGGCGCTGATCAAAGCGGTGCGGGACGAGGCCGGCAAGATCGGCGTCAAGAATGTCTACTGGATGACGCACGAGACCAACGCCACGGCGCGCCGGCTCTACGACCATGTGGCAAGGCGGACCGGATTCATCGAGTACGATTTGCTATAAGGGACTGATGTTCATCCCCTTCTTCCTAGAACTGAAGGCCGCGCGGGTTCCTGTTTCGCTCAGGGAATATCTGTCGCTGCTGGAGGGACTGGAAGCGGGGCTGGTCGACTATGACGTCGAGGCTTTCTACTACCTCGCGCGCTCGGCCCTGGTGAAGGATGAGCGTCATATCGATCGTTTCGACCAGGTCTTCGCGCATGTCTTCAAGGGTGTCGAGGCGCTCGGCGGCCCCGATGCCGTCGATGTCGTCAACATCCCCGAGGAATGGCTGCGCCGTTTGGCGGAAAAGCACCTGACCGAGGAGGAAAAGAAGCTGATCGAAGCGCTGGGCGGTTTCGACAAGCTGATGGAGACCTTGAAGCAGCGCCTCGAGGAGCAAAAGGGGCGCCACCAGGGCGGTTCGAAATGGATCGGCACCGGCGGCACCTCGCCCTTCGGCGCCTATGGCTACAACCCCGAAGGGGTTCGCATCGGCCAGCATGAAAGCCGGCATCGCCGCGCGGTGAAGGTCTGGGACAAGCGCGAATTCCGGAACTTCGACGACACCGTCGAGCTCGGCACCCGCAACATCAAGGTGGCGCTGAAGCGGCTGCGCCGCTGGGTGCGCGAGGGCGCCGAGGAGGAGTTCGACCTGCCCGGCACCATCCACGCCACTGCCGAGCACGGCTATCTCGACGTCAAGACCCGGCCCGAGCGGCGCAATGCCGTGAAGCTTCTGATGTTTTTCGATGTCGGCGGCTCGATGGACGACCATATACGCGGCGTCGAGGAACTGTTTTCCGCCGCGCGCGCCGAGTTCCGCCAGCTCGAATATTTCTACTTCCACAACTGCCTTTACGAGCGCGTCTGGAAGGACAATCACCGGCGGCTGGCCGAGACAATCCCGACCTTCGATCTCATCCACAAATACGGGCCGGACTATAAGGTGATCGTTGTCGGCGACGCCTCGATGAGCCCTTACGAGATCGCCCACCCCGGCGGCTCGGTCGAGCACTGGAATCCCGAGGCCGGAAGTGTGTGGCTGGCCCGCCTGCTGCAGCAATGGCCGAACGCGATATGGCTCAATCCCGAAGCTGAGAAGAACTGGCGCTACACGCACTCGATCCAGTTGATCAGCGACATCTTCGGCGGCCGCATGTTCCCGCTGACATTGGCCGGGCTTGAAGCTGCGACCAGGCAGTTGTCGCGCAAGCACTAGCTCGCTTTCACTGGCGGCATTTGTAACAGATGCCTATGTTTGTGCGAATAACCGTTGCAAGCAACAACGAGCCGCCAAGGCCGAGGAGATTTCATGGACACCCACGCCTATCCCGTCACCCGCACCGATGCCGAGTGGCGCGCCCGGCTGACCCCGGAGCAATATGCCGTGATGCGCCATCACGGCACCGAGCGCCCCGGCAGCTGCGCCCTGCTCTACGAAAAGCGCGCCGGCACCTTCTATTGCGTCGGCTGCGACCAGCCGCTGTTCGAATCCAAGCTGAAGTTCGAGAGCGGCACCGGCTGGCCGAGCTTCAACGATCCGGTCCCGGGCTCGATCGAGACCACCGTCGACCGCAGCTACGGCATGGTCCGCACCGAATGCCATTGCGCCCGCTGCGGCAGCCATCTCGGCCATGTCTTCGAGGACGGCCCGCCGCCGACCGGCCTGCGCTACTGCATCAATGGCGTGGCGCTGCGCTTCGAGCCTGCGGCCTGACTGGGGTTTCCAGTCTTCGCAAAGGGCGGCCTCGGCCGCCCTTTTTCATGCTCCATCCGGCACTACACAACGACCGTTGCGATCAGCCAGAGCGCGGAACCGAGCATCATCAGCTGCGCCTTGAAACCCCCGGCCTTCTCCGCGGTCCGCCAGACGGCGACCGCCAGGAAGATGGTGTAGGGAACGGGAAGGAAATGCACCGCCAGCACCAGCCAGAGCGGCAGCTTCAACCCGAGCAGGACCAGCGCCAGCGCCGAAGAGGCGATGCTCAGAATGGTACCGACCAGCAGCATATCGCGCCAGAACAGCCGGTCGAGCGGAACCTGGCCTCTCCAGCGCGAACGGAAAAAATCCCTCATCGCCCGCGACCTATCGCTGCCCGAGAATTTCGGTCACGGCTTCTTCGAAGCGTGAGCATTCCCGCACCAGCCAGTCGCTCATGGCCGGCCAATTGTCCTCGGCGTAGCAGTTCACCCGCCACATCGAGTTGATGCCGAGACCTTCGCAGCTCTGCTCGGGCCTGAGCTTCAGCCTGGATTCGATCGCCGGCTGGAACGGCTTCAACCGCGACCAGGACTCCGTGGCGCCGAACTTCTCGTTGCGTCCGAAGAACACGCCGACATGGTTCTGCGCCGGCGCGACATACATCGAAAGAACCAAAGCGAAATCCGGCAGCCCGCGCTGCCAGAACCATGGCCCGCGCCGAGCGAGCCTTTGCCTTTCTTGCGGGTGCCGTTCGGCGAACAGCGCCCAGAAGCCGCGATGGCGGAACTCCGAGGCGCGACGGCCGCCGAAGTCGAATTCGTTCATGGCCGGTCTCCGGCCATGAGGCTTACGCCATGCCGAGAGCGGCCTTGTAGAGATCGAGGATGGACTCCTCTTCCTGGCGCTCGGCCTGGTCCTTCTTACGCAACCGCACGATGGTGCGGATCGCCTTGGTGTCGAAGCCGGTGCCCTTGGCTTCGGCATAGACATCCTTGATGTCGTCGGAGATCGTCTTCTTCTCTTCCTCGAGCCGCTCGATGCGCTCGATGATGGTGCGCAGCTGGCCGGCGGCTACAGTCTGGCTGGTCTCGGTGATTTCGTCGGCCATTTTTCTCTCCGCGTCTTCTGGAGCAGTGGCGATTCCCGCCACGGCAAATTGGAGCGGGTTCCCTGCCCGAGCGGGCGCGGCGGGTCAAGACACTTGTCGAGCGCCTGTGGACGGCTGCGCACAGCCAAAGGTGTGCCGAGATTCAGGTCAGGCCGAGTCGAAAATGACGGATTCCGAGAACCGGAGCGGAGCGTACTTAAGTACGTGAGCACCGGAAGCGCAGGAAGCCGGCGTTTGCAGGCCGGCCTCACCTGAATATCGGCACACCTTATTTGAATGCGATCAACAGATCCTTCGCGTCGATCTGATCGCCGGCCTTCACCAGCACCTCGGCGATCTCGCCGTCGCGTTCGGCATGCAGCGCGGTTTCCATCTTCATCGCCTCGATCGAAAGCAGCACGTCGCCCGCCTTGACCGCCTGTCCGGGCGCGACGGCAAGCGCCGATACGACGCCGGGCATCGGCGCGCCGACATGTCCCTCATTGCCGGGCTCGGCCTTGCGGCGTGCCTTGGCCGCGGAAGCGCCATGCGCCCTGTCCGGCACTTTGACGCGGCGTGGCTGGCCGTTGAGCTCGAAGAACACGGTGACCATGCCCTTGTCGTCGACATCGCCGAACGCCTGGCAGCGCACCACCAGCGTCTTGCCCTTCTCGATGTCGAGGAAGATCTCGTCTTCCGGCTTCATCCCGTAGAAATAGGTCGGCGTCGGCAGCACGCTCACCGGCCCGTAGGTCTCCTGCGCGGCCGCGAAGTCGGTGAACACCTTCGGATACATCAGCCAGGAGGCGAATTCATACTCCGAGAGCTTGCGGTCGAGCTTGCCCTCGATGTCGTTGCGGCTCGCCTTGAGATCGGCTGCTTTTAGCAGCGAGCCCGGTCGAACCGTAATCGGCTTCTCGCCCTTCAGCGCCTTCTTCTGCAGCGCAGCCGGCCAGCCGCCGGGCGACTGGCCGAGATCGCCGCGCAGCATCGACACGACGGAGTCCGGGAAGGCGATGTCCTTGGCCGGGTTCTCGACATCGGCGACGGTGAGATCCTGGCTGACCATCATCAGCGCCATGTCGCCCACCACCTTCGACGACGGCGTCACCTTGACGATATCGCCGAACATCAGGTTGACGTCGTGATAGGCCTGCGCGACCTCATGCCAGCGCGTCTCGAGCCCGAGCGAGCGCGCCTGTTCCTTGAGGTTGGTGAACTGGCCGCCCGGCATCTCGTGCAGGTAGACCTCCGAGGCAGGCCCCTTGAGATCGCTCTCGAAGGCTGCGTACTGGTTGCGCACCGCTTCCCAGTAGAAGGAAATGCGGCGGATCCATTGCGGATCGAGACCGGGGTCGCGCTCGGTGCCCTTCAGCGCCTCGACGATCGAGCCGAGGCAGGGCTGCGAGGTGTTGCCGGAGAAGGAATCCATCGCTGCGTCGATAGCGTCGGCGCCGCTCTCCACCGCCGCCAGCACCGTCGCCGCCGACAGCCCTGACGTGTCGTGCGTGTGGAAATGGATCGGCAGGTCGGTCGCCTCGCGCAGCGCCTTGAACAGCACGCGCGCCGCGGCCGGCTTCAAAAGGCCGGCCATGTCCTTGACGGCGATGATATGCGCTCCGGCCGCCTCCAGCTCCTTGGCCAGCCCGACGTAGTATTTGAGGTCGTATTTGGCGCGGGCCGGATCAAGGATATCGCCGGTATAGCACATCGCCGCCTCGACCAGCTTGCCCTCGGCGCCGACCGCGTCCATGGCGACACGCATGTTCTCGACCCAGTTAAGGCAGTCGAAGACGCGGAACAGATCGACACCGCCCGCCGCCGCTTGGGCGACGAAATGCTGGACGACATTGTCGGGATAATTGGTGTAGCCGACGCCGTTGGCGCCGCGCAAAAGCATCTGCAGCAGAAGGTTGGGCGCCGCCTCGCGCACTTTGCTCAGCCGCTCCCACGGATCCTCGGTGAGGAAGCGCATGGCGACGTCGAACGTCGCGCCGCCCCAGCATTCCAGCGACAAGAGCTGCGGCAATGCCCGCGCATAGGTGCCGGCGATGCCGGCGATGTCATAGGTGCGCATGCGCGTGGCGAGCAGCGACTGGTGGCCGTCGCGCATCGTCGTATCGGTGACCAGCACCTGGCGCTGCTCTCGCATCCAGGCCGCGAATTTCTCGGGGCCAAGCGCATCGAGCCTCTGCTTGCTGCCGTCCGGAATATGGCCATTGAGATAGGGCACCACGGGTGCCGCCGCATTCGCCTTCGGCATCGGCCGCCCGCGCGTCTCGGGGTGGCCGTTGACGCTGACATCGGCCAGGTAGTTGAGCAGCTTGGTGGCGCGGTCCTGCCGCTTCACCTGCTCGAACAGCTCCGGCGTCGTGTCGATGAACCTCGTCGTGTAGGAATTGTCGGCGAAGCGCGGGTGGTTGATGATCGCTTCGAGGAAGGTGAGGTTGGTCGCGACGCCGCGGATGCGGAACTCGCGCAGCGCCCGGTTCATGCGCGAGATCGCCTCGCCGGGCGTCGGCGCCCAGGCCGTCACCTTTTCGAGCAGCGGATCGTAGAAGCGGGTGATGACCGCGCCCGAATAGGCGGTGCCGCCGTCGAGCCGGATGCCGAAGCCGGCCGCCTCGCGATAGGCGGTGATGCGGCCATAATCCGGAATGAAATTGTGCTCCGGATCCTCGGTGGTGATGCGGCACTGCAGCGCGTGGCCGTTCAGCCTGATGTCCTTCTGCGCCGGCACGCCCGATTGCTTCGTGCCGATGGCGAAGCCGTCGAGGATGTGGATCTGCGCCTTGACGATGTCGATGCCGGTCACCTGCTCGGTGACGGTGTGCTCGACCTGGATGCGCGGATTGACCTCGATGAAATAGAACTTGCCGGTGTCGGCGTCCTGCAGAAACTCGACCGTGCCGGCGCCGATATAGCTGGTCTCGCGCGCGATCTTGAGCGCATAGCCGCAAAGCTCCTGGCGCAGCTCCTCGCTGAGATAGGGGGCCGGTGCGCGCTCCACGACCTTCTGGTTGCGGCGCTGGATCGAGCAGTCGCGCTCGAACAGATGCACGGCATTGCCATGCGTGTCGCCCAGCACCTGCACCTCGACATGGCGGGCGCGCTCGATCAGCTTTTCGAGATAGACCTCGTCCTTGCCGAAGGCGGCTTTGGCCTCGCGCTTGCCTTCCATCACCTCGCGCGCGAGGTCGGCCTCGGCGCGGATGGCGCGCATGCCGCGGCCACCGCCGCCCCACGAGGCCTTGAGCATCACCGGATAGCCTATTTGCGCGGCGAGCTTCTTGACCTCGTCCATGTCGTCCGGCAGCGGATCGGTTGCCGGGACGACCGGGACGCCGACTTCAATCGCCAGGTTGCGCGCGGCGACCTTGTTGCCGAGCCGGCGCATCGTTTCCGGCTTCGGGCCGATGAAGGTGACGCCTGCCTCGGCGCAGGCCTCGGCGAATTCCGGGCTTTCCGACAGCAGGCCGTAGCCGGGATGGATGGCATCGGCGCCCGACAGCCTGGCGACCCGGATCACCTCCTCGATCGACAGGTAGCTCTCGATCGGACCCATGTCCTTGGCCAGATGCGGTCCGCGGCCGACCTGATAGCTCTCGTCGGCCTTGAAGCGGTGCAGCGAATATTTGTCCTCCTCCGCCCAGATCGCCACAGTTTTGAGGCCGAGCTCGTTGGCCGCGCGGAACACGCGGATGGCGATTTCGGACCGGTTGGCGACGAGTATCTTCGTGATGGCCAAGGAGTAGGCTCCAGCAGCGGAAGGGAGATGAACCGGCGCAATGATTAACGTGAAAATGCTGCAGCGCAAACAAATTTGCGCGACAGCTAAAACGATTTAAGTCGCCTGTTTGCGCCAAATCATTATTGCTGTTCTTCGAACACGGATCATGGGTGGTGGACGGTATTGCCCGGGGGCGCGGCGCGGAGCTTCCGGTTGGCCTCGCCCGCAAACGAAAATGCCCGGCGCGAGCGCCGGGCATCCCCGAAAAGTCGGCTTGAGTTTGCCGGCTTATTTCTCGAAGTAGCTGTACTTGCCGTCGTCGCCCTTCTTCCATTCATAGATGACATAGTCAGGACGGGTGATGTCGCCCTTGCTGTCGTAACCGATGTCACCGATGGCGGTCTTCCAGGTGTTGGCCCTGATCGTCTCCGCAACCTTCTGCGCGTCGTCGGCCGAGCCGGTCTTGGCGATGGCCTGGGCGATGATCTGCACCGCGGCATAGGAGTAGAGCGTGTAAGCTTCCGGCTCGAAGCCGTTGGCGCGGAACTTCTCGACCACTTCCTTGGCGGCCGGATTCTTGCGCGGATCCGGAGCGAAGGTATTGAGCGTGCCGGCAACGGCGTCGCCCGCGATCGAGGCCAGTTCGTTGGAGACGATGCCGTCGCCCGAGAACAGCGGCGCCTTCAGGCCCTGATCGGCCGACTGACGGATGATCAGGCCGGCTTCGGTGTGCAGGCCGCCCCAGTAGATGAGCGTGACGCCGTTTTCCTTCATCTTGGCGATGAGGGCCGAGAAGTCCTTGTCGCCGACATTCACGCCTTCGTACAACACTTCCGTGATGCCGTTGGCGTTGAGGTTCTTCTTGGTCTCGTCGGCGAGGCCCTGACCATAAGGCGTCTTGTCGTGGATGATGGCGATCTTGGCATCCTTGAAGTTCTTGGCGATGTAGTCGCCGGCCACCTTGCCCTGCTGGTCGTCACGACCGCAGGTGCGGAAGGTGTTCCACATGCCGCGCTCGGTGAACTTCGGGTTGGTCGCGGCCGGCGTGATCTCGAGCATGCCGTTTTCCTGGTAGACTTCCGAGGCCGGGATCGACACACCGGAGTTGAAGTGGCCGTCGACGAACTTGACGCCGTCGGCGACGAACTTGTTGGCGACCGAGATGCCCTGCTTGGGATCGGAGACGTCGTCACCGATCTCGAGCTTGAGCTGCTGGCCGAGGATGCCGCCCGCCGCGTTGATGTCGGCGACCGCCTGTTCCGCGCCCTTCTGCAACTGCGCGCCGAAGGCGGCGTTCGGGCCGGTGATCGGACCGGCGACGCCGATCAGGATGTCGGCCCACGCGCTGCCGCTGAACGCGACGAACGCGGTCAGCGCCACGGCGGACAAAAGTGATTTTTTCATTGAAACGCTCCCATTTACGGAGTGGGCGTGGATGATACTTTCATGCGATGCCCACCCTTATCGCAGAAAGCATAGAATGCCGATTTTCAGGCACTTGTCACGCCGATTCATCCCCGAAACGGCGTAAATGGTGAACGTCAACCTTTCGGTTTCCAGCTTAACAAGGAAGCTCTTTCATAGAGCCAGTTATACTGCGTGACCATTTGGTTGGTGCGCGTGTATTGATAGCCGAGGAAGCCCAGTATCATCAGGACGATGGTGTCGACGATATAGTAATGCAGCGAGAACATCGTGCCGCCGAACAAGGCGTGATGGATGAACCTGACGCCGATACCGAGACCGAGCAGGAAGAAAAACAGCCGCAGATACGTGCTCCAGGTCTGAGCCGCCGCTTTGCCTGTCATCCATGCCGCCCCGCCGCCAAGCAGGCCTGTGACGAATAGAAACTGCCAGATCGAGGCTTCTTCGTAGATAATGCCCTGCATGATCGATGTCCCCAGATCTTAGCATGATCCCGAAAAGTTGCAGACTTTTCGGAGAAGATCATGCTTCAAGAACAAAACCTTAGAGCGAGATGGCGATCCTGGGAAAGTCATCGCGCTCTAATGATGTCCGCCTTCGAGATAGGCGGCGCGCACTTCCGGATTTGCAAGCAATTCCTTACCGGTGCCGCTCATCGTCACATTGCCGTTGACCATGACATAACCGCGCGTGGCGAGCTTGAGCGCGCCGAAGGCGTTCTGCTCGACCAGGAACACAGTCAGCCCCTGCGTCTTGTTGAGCTCGCGGATGGCGTCGAAGATCTGCTTGACGATCAGCGGCGCGAGGCCCAGCGAGGGCTCGTCCAGCAACAAAAGCTTCGGCCGCGCCATCAGCGCGCGCCCGATCGACAGCATTTGCTGCTCGCCGCCCGACAGCGTGCCGCCGCGCTGGGCGATGCGCTCTTTCAGCCGCGGGAACAGCGTGAACACCCTCTCGACGTCCTCGTCATAATGCTTGAGGTTGTCGAGGCTGGCGCCCATCTGCAGATTTTCCATCACCGTCATGCGCGGAAAGATGCGTCTGCCTTCCGGGGATTGCGCGATGCGCAGGCGTGCGATCTCATGCGTCGGCATCTTGGTGATGTCGGTGCCGGCGAAGGTGATGGTTCCGGTGCGGGCGCGCGGCGCGCCGAAGATGGTCATCATCAGCGTCGACTTGCCGGCGCCGTTGGCACCGATCAGTGCCACGATCTCACCCTGGTCGACGCTGACATCGACGCCGTTCAGCGCCCGGATGTTGCCGTAGTAAGTCTCGACACCCTTGATGTCGAGCAGCGTTGTGCCGGCCATTATTTACGCCCTCCACGCTTGCCAGGTGCGGGCTTGGCCGCTGCGTCCTTGCCCTTCGAAGCGCTGTCGGCCTTCGCGGCCGGAGCCCCGGCGGTTGTTTTCTTCGGCGCGGCCTTCCCAGTGCTCCGCTTCGCGGCCGGCTTGGCTGTAGGCTTGCTGGCTATCGACGCAGCGCGCGCGTCGACTTGCGCCGCCTTCGAGGCGCCCTTCGAGACCGTGACCCGCTCGCCCTCATTCCCATGTTCGACCGAATCGGAAACCGGCCCCGCCATCATCGAGGCGGAATTTCCCGGCCCATGCGCGGAATCGGGGCCGGTATCTAGCTGCTCGATCACGTCCTCATCGCCGACCTCGGTCAGCACCGTCTCGACCTCCTCGTCGTCGACGCCGAGATAGGCAGCGATGACGCGCGGATCGGTGCGGACCGACGCCGGATTGCCGTCGGAGATCTTGCGGCCGTATTCGAGCACGACGACATGGTCGGAGATCTGCATCACCACCGACATGTCGTGCTCGATGAGCAGGATCGACGTGCCGGTGCTCTTGATGCCCATCAACAGCTCGTTGAGCGCCGCAGATTCCTTCGGATTGAGGCCGGCGGCCGGTTCGTCGAGGCACAGGAGCTCCGGCCCCGTGCACATGGCGCGCGCGATTTCCAGGCGCCGCTGCGCGCCATAGGGCAGGTCGCCGGCCGGATCGTCGGCGCGATCGACAAGATCGGCCTTCTCCAGCCAGTGCCTGGCGAGCTCGATCGACTCGGCCGAGGCCTGGCGATAGCTCGGAAAGCCGAACAGGCCGAGGAGAGTATAGCCCGAAGCCTTCATCAGCTTGTTGTGCTGCGCGACCAGGAGGTTCTCCAGCAGCGTCATGCCCGAGAACAGGCGGATGTTCTGGAAGGTGCGCGCCACCTTGGCGCGGGCCGGGATCTCGTGGTTGGGCAGGCGCTCGAGCAGATAGGTCGAGCCGTCCCCCCGGTTCAGCGTGATCATGCCTTCAGACGGCTTGTAGAAGCCGGTGATGCAGTTGAACACCGTGGTCTTGCCGGCGCCGTTCGGGCCGATCAGCGCGGTGATCTCGCCGCGCCTGGCCTGGAACGACAGGTCGCCAATGGCGACTAGGCCGCCGAACCTCATCGACAAATGCTCGACCTGCAGGATGAAATCGTTCGAGGAAGGGGTCGCGTTCATCAGCCGTGCCCCTCCTTGGTGAAGGAGCTTGAAACCGCTCTTCGCTCCTTCAGGAAGGCCGTCGGCTCGCGGCTGCCGACGAAGCCGCGCGGCTTCCACAGCATGACGATGACCATGGCCATGCCGAAAAGCAGCATGCGGTAGAGTTCAGGCGTGAAATCGGGACCGAAGACCCGCTTCAGGAAGTCGAGCTCCCGCAACGCTTCGGTGCCGCCGATCATCACCAGCGCCGCTACGGCGATGCCGACCAGCGAACCCATGCCGCCGAGCACGACGATGGCGAGGACAATCGCCGATTCCAGGAAGACGAAGGATTCGGGGCTGACGAAACCTTGCCTTGCGGCGAAGAACGAGCCGGCGAAGCCGCCAAACATGGCGCCGGTGGCGAACGCCGTCAGCTTGGTGGTGGTGGTGTTGATGCCGAGCGAGCGACAGGCGATCTCGTCCTCGCGCAGCGCTTCCCACGCCCTGCCGACCGGCAACCGCCGCAGCCTGATGGTAACGAAGGCGGTCAAAAGACAGAGTCCGAGGATCAGATAGTAAAGGAAGATCTTGTAATAGGCGCTCGATGTGGCGATGTGCAGCACCTTGGCGATGTAGTTCGGATCCGAGACGTTGAACGACATCAGGCCGAAGAAGGAGACCTTTGGAATGCCGGAAATGCCGGCCGAACCGTTTGTCACCTCGCGCCAGTTGATCAGGACGAGGCGGATGATCTCGCCAAAGGCAAGGGTGACGATCGCCAGATAGTCGCCGCGCAGCCGCAGCACCGGGAAGCCGAGCATGACGCCCCAGAAGGCGGCCATGCAGCCGGCGGCCGGGAGCAGGATCCAGAACGACAGGCCGAAATGCGTGCCGAGCAGCGCGTAGGCATACGCCCCGACGGCATAGAAGGCGACGTAGCCGAGATCGAGCAGGCCGGCGAGGCCGATGACGATGTTCAGCCCCCAGGCCAGCATCACATAGATCAGGATCTGGATGCCGAAATTGTCGACCCACTTCAAAGAGCCCTGAAACCCTCCCGCTATCGATCCTGTTACCAGCGCAAGCACCAGCACGACGATGATCGGATAGAGCGCCAGCGCGCTGATGCCCAACGCCGAGAAGTGGGCGTGGATGAAGGCCCGGAAATAATACATTACCCAGGCGACGGCATAAATGATCGCCAGCGCCCGCACAAAGCGCGCGTAGCCGGCAAGGTCGGGTCCGAGCAGCCCGTCAAGCGAGCCGGCCAGCACGAACAGCAGGGCTGCGACAACGACCGCGGCTACGAAATAAGGCATCCTGAAGAAGCGTGCCGCCATGGTGTCGGGCAGCAGGCCTGTGTCGATGTCGGCGATCTTCAGGCTGGCCACGAAGGGCTGGCCATAGGCGACATACAGGAAGCGGCCCCCGGCGGTGGCGATGACCACCAGGGCGAGCAGGCCCCAGCGCTGCACCAGAATCAGTTCGTTGGAGATATTCTGGTCGGTCCTGAGACCGATAAACAGCACGAACAGGCCGAGCGCGATGGCGCCTGCATAGAGCGCTTCGCGAAAAGCGCGCTGAACTGGAGTAGCGACGGCGTCGCGCTCCGAAGACACGGTAACGGCCATCAGGATCAGACCTTTTCGACTTCAGGCCGGCCGAGGATGCCGGAGGGCAGGAAGATGAGCACGATCGCCAGGATCGAGAAAGCGGCGACGTCCTTGTAGTCGATCGAGAAATAGGCCGACCACATGCTCTCGATGAAGCCGATGAGCAATCCTCCGAGCACCGCGCCGGGCAGCGAGCCGATGCCGCCAAGCACGGCCGCCGTGAAGGCTTTCACGCCCGGCACGAAGCCGTCCGAGAACACCACGACGCCGTAATACATCAGGAACAGCGTGCCGGCGACGGCGGCGAGAGCTGCGCCCATGATGAAGGTGATGGAGATGGTGCGGTCGACGTCGATACCGAGTAGTGCTGCCATCTTGCGATCTTGCTCGCAGGCGCGTTGCGCCCGCCCGAGCGCTGTCCGGTTGACGAGATACCAGAAAATCGCCAGCAGCACGATGGTGACGATCACGATGAGGATCTGCTTCAGCGAAACGCTCACACCATCAACAGTGTAGACTTGGCTGACCAGCGGCGGGATCGGCTTGTTGCGCGGGCCTTGCGTGACCTGCACGAAATTGGACAACGCGATCGACATGCCGATGGCGGTGATCAGCGGCGCCAGCCGGAACGAGCCGCGCAGCGGCCGGTAGGCCACCTTCTCGATCGTCCAGTTGTAGAGGCTGGTGAGAAGCATGGCGACGATCATCATGATCAGAAGCGCCACCACGACCGGCACCGAATAGAACAACGCGCCAAGGATCAGGAAGACGATGAGGGCGGTGAAGGCGCCGACCATGAAGATATCGCCATGGGCGAAATTGATCATGCCGATGATGCCGTAGACCATCGTGTAGCCGATTGCGATCAGGCCATAGATAGATCCCAGCGTCAGCCCATTGATAAGCTGCTGGACGAAATACTGCATATTTACGCGGCTCCCCTGGAATGTCGCCCGTTTCCGGGTCGCACTCCTTTTCGTATTTCCCCTAGTCGTAAAGTCTCGAGCCCGGATTGCAACGTGATTTTTCAATCGCCGGGCGTGTTTTGGAAGCACGCCGCCCGATTGTCCGTTTTTCGTACCCGGCCCCCTGGACTATCGCGGAACCTATCATTGGCACAACGCAATGTCTTTGACGATTCAGCCCTATAATGCCCACCCGCTCGAAGAAATCGCCGTCAAAATAAGTTGATGAGAAGATTTCTTGCGCGAACAGAGGCTGCCCATGTTGGGCGGCATGCCTTCCGTTGGGTGAGGCTGTGACGCTTATGTGACGACGAATCCATGCGCGAACGGATCGCGGTCGTCGATGAAGATGGTGTTCAGGCCCGTCATCCGTGCCCAGCCGCCGATCGAGGGGATGATCGCCGGCTTACCGGCCACGCTGACCTCCTTTTCGACCCTGCCTTTGAACAGCGAGCCGATGATCGATTCATGCACGAAACTGTCGCCGGCCCTGAGCTTGCCCTTGGCATGGAGCTGCGCCATGCGGGCCGAGGTGCCGGTGCCGCAAGGGCTGCGGTCGATCGCCTTGTCGCCGTAGAAGACGGCGTTGCGCGCGTCGGCCTCGGCATGTTTCGGCTTGCCCGTCCACAGCAGATGCGACAGCCGGTTGATGCCGGGGTTCTCCGGATGCACGAAGGAGTATTTCCCGTTGAGGCGCTGGCGCACAACCGGGCTCCAGGCGATGAGGTCGCCGGCCGAGTGATCGGCAATGTCCCGGTAATTCTTCTGCGGCTCGACGATGGCGTAGAAATTGCCGCCATAAGCGACGTCGACGCTGATCTCGCCGAGCACCGGGCAGTCGACGGTCAATCCTTCGGCATAGAGGAAGGACGGCACGTTGGTGATGCGCACCTCCTCGACATACTCGCCGACCTGTTTGTATTCGGCGATAACCAGGCCGGCCGGCGTGTCGAGCCTGAGCACGCCCGGCGTCTTCGGCTTCACCAACCCGTGCTCGATGGCCATGGTGACGGTGCCGATCGTGCCATGCCCGCACATCGGCAGGCAGCCCGAGGTCTCGATGAACAGGATGGCGATGTCGCAGTCCTCGCGCGTCGGCGGGTAGAGGATCGAGCCCGACATCACGTCATGGCCGCGCGGCTCGAACATCAGTCCGGTGCGGATCCAGTCATATTCGGCGAGAAAATGCGCCCGCCGCTCCATCATGGTCGCGCCCTCGAGCAACGGCCCGCCGCCGGCGACCAGGCGCACCGGATTGCCGCAGGTGTGGCCGTCGATGCAGAAGAAGGATTTTTTGGCCATGATGGACTCTTTTTCAGAAACGCTGCGGACTGAAGGGCGTGAGATCGAGCGGCGGAGTCTGCCCGAGAACGAGATCGCGGATCAAGCGGCCGGTCGCCGCCGACTGGGTCAGGCCGAGATGGCCGTGGCCGAAGGCATAATAGACGTTCGGCGCGCGCGCCGCGCCGATCACCGGCAGGGAATCCGGCAGCGAGGGGCGAAAACCCATCCACTCGCGGCCTCCCGACGGATCAAGCCCGGGCAGGAAACGCTTCGCCTTCTCCAGCATCGCCTTGGAACGGGCGAAATTTGGTGGCCGCTCGATGCCGCCGAGCTCGACGGCGCCGCCGACGCGCAAGCCGGTCTCGAGCGGCGTGATGACGAAGCCATGGCCGGAAAAGATCAGCTGCCGTTTCACGTCGAAGGCCGACACCGGCAGCGTCGTGTTATAGCCGCGCTCGGTTTCAAGCGGGATGCGGTCGCCGATATCCCTTGCCAGGAGATGAGACCAGGCGCCCGCGGCGATCAGAAGCGTCTTTGCCGCGCGCCTGCTGCCGTCGGCCAGAACGATCGTGGGGCCCTTTGCATCCTCTTCTATGCGCGCGACCCGCGCATGCTCGAAACGGGCGCCGAGCTTTTCCGCATAGGCCCAGATCGATTTGCCGAGCAGCTTCGGATCGGCGACCGTCTTCCAGCCCGGCACGAAGGTGGCCTTGACGAAGCGCGGCGAAAGACCCGGCTGGAGCCCAGCCATCTCTTCGCCCTCGACATGGCGGAAGCCGATGCCGAAACGCTGGCGTTCGGCCCAGCCGGGCAGCGAGGCGCGGAACTCCGCCTCGCTCTCATAGAATTCCAGCGACCCATCCTCGCGCAGCATCGGCCGCGTGCCGGAGCGGTCGAGCAGCCCCATCCATTCGGCTTCGGCGAGCTTCATCATGCTCGCCTGCGTGGCGAGGCTCGTCTCGTAGTGCTTCGCCGCGCCCGCCCGCCAGAAGCGGATCAGCCAGGGCAGAAGTTTCGGCAGATAAGCCGGTGGGATGGTCAAAGGTCCGAGCGGATCGGCGAGCCATTTCGGCAATTGCCGGATCATGCCTTTATGCGCCAGCGGCAGTACGTCGGAGAAGGCGAAGGCGGCGGCATTGCCGGAGCTCGTCTCCTCGCAGATGCCCGTGCGGTCGAAGACGGCGACGCTGCGCCCCGCTTCCGAGAGCAGGGCCGCAGCGCAGATGCCGATGATGCCGCCGCCAATGATGGCGATGTCGTCCGCTTCTCCCCGTACACCGGCAGAAGATGCCCCAGTGGCGGAGCGCCGCTCCTGTTTCGAGGATTTGGAATTTCGTTGCACGTCAGGGCTGTCCCTATTCGGCCGCAGCCAAGCTGTCCGTCGATCGAGGAGACGTCTGCAGCGGCGGCAGCTTCGGCCGCACCGCCAGCGCATCCCGGACGATCTTTTCGACCGCCTTGCGGCGTTCACCCGACAGCGGCTGGCGCGGCATGCGCACGCGATCATTGGTACCGATCGCCAGCACTTCGGCAAGCTTGATGTTTTGGACCAGATAGGTCGAGACATCGAGGTCGAGCAATGGCCGGAACCAGCGGTAGATCGCCAGCGCCTCGTCGCGTCGGCCCTGTTGCATCAACTGGTAGATCGCGACCGTCTCGCGCGGGAAGGCGGTGACGAGGCCGGCGACCCAGCCGATGGCGCCGACCGACAGCGCCTCGAAGGCAAGGTTGTCGACGCCGGTGAAGAGGTCGTAGCGGGTGCCGAACCGGTTGATGATCTCGGTCGATCGGCGGATGTCGTCGGAGGATTCCTTGATGGCGACGAAACGCTTGTCCGACGCCAGCTCCTCCATCAGGTCGAGGGTTACGTCGACGCGATAGGCGAGCCGGTTGGAATAGATCATCACCGGCAGGTCGCCTGCTTCGGCGACGGCGCGAAGGGCGGCGACCGTCTCTTGCGGGTCGGTGTGATAGATCGGGCTCGGCACCACCATCAGGCCGTCGGCGCCTTCCTTGGCGGCGCGTTTGGCGATAGCAGCCGCCTCACGCGTGCCGGGCTCGTTGAGGGTCAAGAGCACCGGCTTCTTCCCGGCAACTTTCTGCGCCGCCTTCAGCACCTCGATTTTCTCGTCAGGCGACAGCATGGGTCCTTCGCCGAGCGAACCGCATACGATAATGCCGTCGCAGCCGGCCTCCATCTGCAGCCCGTAGCAGCGCTCCATCTCGGCATGGTCGAGACGGTCGTCGGCGGTGAATTTGGTCGTGACTGCGGGGAAAACTCCGGCCCACATGGCTACTTCTCCTCTGATATATCAGTCGTATATCTATTAAGAATTAGCCTGTCAACGCTGAATCACTTATGATATATGAAAAATATATCAGGAGCCCGCCATTGATCTCCCCGCTGATATCCGTCGAGGCGAACGCGACCTTCGAGCCGGCGGCGACCAAGGCCTATCGCGCGCTTGAGTATATGATCGTCACGCTCGAGCTGGCGCCGTCGGGCTTCGTCACCGAAGGCGCGCTGATCGAGCGGCTGGGTCTCGGACGCACCCCCGTGCGCGAGGCTATCCAGCGGCTCGCCTGGGAAGGGCTTCTCGACATCAGACCTCGGGCCGGCATCGCGGTCGCACCGCTTCACGCCGGCGACTGGCTGCGGGTGCTGGATGCGCGGCGCGGCATCGAGGTGGTGCTCGCCCGCTCGGCCGCCCGCTTCGTCACCCGCGAGGCCGCCGACCTGTTCCATGAAGCGGCCCTGGCCATGCAGAAGGCGGTGATCTCGAGTAATGTGCTTGCCTTCATCCAGGCCGACAAGGCGCTCGACGAAGCGCTGGCGATCGCCGCCGACAACCCCTTCGCGGCGCGTGTGGCGGCCCCCTTGCAGACCCACAGCCGCCGCTTCTGGTATCGCTACAAGGCCGATACCGGTCTCGCCGAATCGGCCGAGCACCACGTGGCGCTGATCCGTTCCATCCTCGACGGCGACGAGGAAGCCGCCGCCAAGGACGCCAAGAAGCTGATAGCGCTGCTGCGCGGTCATGCCGAGGTGGCCGCCACGCGCTGAGCAGGACCAGCGCCTGCTCGAGGCGCTTCAGCCACCCGGCTGCCCGACCGCGGTGGCCAGCGTGTCTTCCCACCCCTCGCCGGCGGCCAGGATGCAGCTCTGGCCTTTGACGTCGGTCATCAGGATGGTCCAGGTTCCGCCGGCCGAGACAAACACCTCGAAGATGGCGACCTGTCCGGCCACGCCATAGCCCAGCCGCTTCTCCTCGAATGCCTCCGCCAGCCTCGCGACCAGATAGTCATGGCCGCCGCAGATGACTTGCGCCCGCGCCGGAACTGCCGGCAGCGCCATCATGGCGCCAACGGCCGCAAGCTTGACCCATTGAAACGAAAATTCGCGTGCCATGGGGCACCTCCTTTGCCGTCGCATTCCGGCAAAGGGAGGCACATTCGGCCGCCTCAGTGTGCCGGAAGGCTCCAGGCCGGATTGGACGTCTTCATCGCGTCACTCCTTCTGGCTTCCGGTCTGTCGTCGGGAGATCATGACTCCCTGAGATTCGATATGGTGAAGCTCCGCTCCGTAAACAAGCGGCGCCGCGGAGAGCGCCTTGCTTGGCGCCACTTGACGCCCGACCGTGGGAGCCGTTGTGGCGCGCACCCCGGCTCCCTGCTGGTTTCAGGCGCCCGGCATCGCCGCGGTGATCGTCGGGCTGTCCCAGCCCTCGCCGACGGAAAGCACGCAGCTCTGGCCTTTGGTATCGGAGGCGAGCACCGTCCAGCTTCCCTGGTCGGAGACGAATATCTCGAGCACGACGTTCGGATTGATCAGGCCGCGCCCAGCCTCGGTTTCGTGGAACTTGTCGCCAAGCGCCTTGATGATGTCGGCGCGCGCCGCGCATTGCGCCGCCGCGCTCGCCGGCGCGGCTCCAACGGTCATCGCCGTCGCCGCCAATATTGCCGCCACAACAAATCGTGTCATCTGACACCTCCTCGCGCCAGACGAGAACCCCGGCTTGAACCGGCGCTGCTTGGTTGCCTGCACGCATGGCAGGAATAAAGCCTAAGGCAGATGGTGCTCTGTTGGTTCCATCACACGGCGATGGAATTATTAGAATATGCGGACGCACGCATGACGCGATGCGCCGGAATTCATGCGCCTGAAGTTGTGCTTCGCCTTCGTCCATAAAAAGAAAGCGCGGCTTGCGCCGCGCCTTCTCAATGTTGGTTTGGACGACCGTTCGGGCTAGTTCATCGTCGGGATGACAAACTCGGCGCCGTCCTTGATACCCGACGGCCAACGCGAGGTGACCGTCTTGGTCTTGGTATAGAAGCGGAACGCGTCCGGACCGTGCTGGTTGAGGTCGCCGAAGGACGACGCCTTCCAGCCGCCGAACGTGTAATAGGCGATCGGAACCGGGATCGGCACGTTGATGCCGACCATGCCGACCTGGACTCTGGACGCGAAATCACGCGCGGCGTCGCCGTCGCGGGTGAAGATGGCGACGCCGTTGCCCATCTCGTGGTCATTGGCGAGCTTGATGGCGTCCTCGTAGCGCGGCGCGCGCACCACCGAGAGCACCGGCCCGAAGATCTCTTCCTTGTAGATGCGCATGTCGGCGGTCACGTTGTCGAACAGGCAGCCGCCCATATAGTAGCCGTTCTCATAGCCTTGCATCTTGAAGCCGCGGCCGTCGACGACGAGCTTGGCGCCTTCCTTGACGCCGATATCGACGTAACCCTTGACGCGCTCCAGCGCCTGCGCGGTCACCAGCGGACCGAAATCGGCGGAAGAGTCGGTCGAGGGGCCGACCTTGAGGCTCTCGACGCGCGGCACCAGCTTTTCCATCAGACGGTTGGCGGTGTCGTTGCCGACCGGGACAGCCACCGAAATCGCCATGCAGCGTTCGCCGGCCGAGCCGTAGCCGGCGCCAATCAGCGCATCGACGGTCTGGTCCATGTCGGCATCGGGCATGATGATCATGTGGTTCTTGGCGCCGCCGAAGCACTGCACGCGCTTGCCCGATGCCGTGCCGCGCGAATAGATATAGTGCGCGATCGGCGTCGAGCCGACGAAGCCGATGGCCTTGATGTCCGGATCGTCGAGAATGGCGTCGACAACTTCCTTGTCGCCATTGACGACGTTGAGGATGCCGGCCGGCAGGCCGGCCTCGATGAACAGTTCGGCAATGCGGATCGGCACGCCCGGATCGCGCTCCGACGGCTTCAGGATAAAGGCATTGCCGCAGGCGATGGCCGGCGCGATCTTCCACAGCGGGATCATGGCCGGGAAGTTGAACGGCGTGATGCCGGCGACGACGCCGAGCGGCTGGCGCATCGAATAGACGTCGATGCCCGGGCCGGCGCCGTCGGTGAACTCGCCCTTCATCATGTGCGGAGCGCCGATGCAGACCTCGACCACTTCGAGGCCGCGCTGGATGTCCCCGCGCGCATCGGCAATAGTCTTGCCGTGCTCACGCGCCAGGATGTCGGCCAGCTCGTCATAGTCGCGGGCGACCAGCTCGAGGAATTTCATCAGCACGCGCACGCGGCGCTGCGGGTTGGTGGCCGCCCATTTCGGCTGCGCCGCCTTGGCGTTCTCGACCGCGGCGCGCAGCTCCGCCTGCGAGGCCAGCGCCACCGTGCCGCGCACGGAGCCGTCCATCGGCTGCATCACATCCTGCTTGCGCCCGCTGGTGCCGGCGACACGCTTGCCGCCGATGAAATGACCGTATTCGATCATGCTTTTCTCTCCCTGTTCTGATGATGACGCATTGTCCGCCTTTGCGGCGGCGATGGCAACGCGAGCCAAAACGCAACCGTTGTGCGGAAAATAGACAACGATCCCGAGGTGTGCATTAATTGCCGCAAATGATGGATTGCCGAAAAGGCCGAAGCTTGCGTTCCTTCACACCCCCCTCTGGCCTGCCGGCCATCTCCCCCGCAAGGGGGGAGATCAGACGTCACGAAGGCTTTCGCCAATCACCAACGATTGAAAAGAAGCGCCATCAGAGAAGCTGCCAATCTCCCCCCTTGCGGGGGAG